>NZ_JBIWLU010000003.1:502163-674205 GCF_044766365.1 Streptomyces sp. NPDC102279
GGCGGGGGGGGGGGGGGGGGGGGGGGGGGGGGGGGGGGGGGGGGGGGGGGGGGGGGGGGGGGGGGCCCCCCCCCCCCCCCCCCCGCCCTGTGTGTGTTCACTTCGGGGCCGTGAGCCTTCTCTCGCTTGGTGCAAATGGCTTCAAATGATGTCTTAGCGGACATTCGGCATACTGGTGTCGCCCGCTTGGCGTGTATGTTCCGGGGCCGAGAGCCATGGAAGGGACCAAACCGGTGAACAAGAAGCTCGCGGCCGCACTGTCCGGCGGTGCGGTACTGGTACTCGCGCTGTCCGGATGCAGCAGCGACGACGGCAACGACAAGCTGGACTCCTGGGCCAAGCAGGTCTGTGACGCGGTGAAGCCGCAGGCGCAGAAGATCGAGGACGCGAACGCCGCGATCCAGAAGCAGACCTCGGACAACAGCACGCCGGAAGCCGTCCAGAAGACGGACGCAAAGGCCTTCCAGGACATGTCCGACGCCTACGAGGCGATCGGCACCGCCGTCGACAACGCGGGAGCGCCGAACGTCGACGACGGCAAGACGAAGCAGGCCAACGCGGTCAAGGAACTCAAGGGCATCTCGGCGTCCTACGCCGACCTGAAGAAGCAGGTCGACAAGCTCAACACCAAGGACCAGGCCAAGTTCGCCGACGGTCTCAAGGACGTCGCCACCCAGCTCGACAAGCTGAGCCAGAGCGGGAACGACGCGCTGAAGAAGCTGGAGGAGGGCGACGTGGGCAAGGCGATGTCCCAGCAGGAGAGCTGCAAGACCGCTTCGGGGAGCCCGGCGGCCACCCAGGGCTGAGCCGTCCGCGGTCGATCTGGTGAGCACCGGAGTCCCGGAAGCCGCCAGAAGCTGACCCCCGACGGACCCCCCGAGGCGGAAGCCTTCCGCGCGCCGGCACGCCGAGAACTTGATGCTCTCGGCGTGCCGTTCTCGGTGGCGCCTTCGGCCAAAGGGTTCGGCGGGGTTGTCCACAGACGCCGACAGGGCTCTGTCCACAGGTGCGGGTGCCCGCGGACGACAGCGGACACAATGGGAGGCGTGAGTCACAGCAGCCTGTCACCCTTGCCCTCGTCCGACCGCGCCGACGTCGCCGCCCGGCTCCGGAGCGCCCTGCTCGGCGCCTCCTTCACCGCCGACGGACTCCTCGACCTCCTCGGCGCCCCCGCCTACGCGGCGCTGGCGCGCAGCGAGACCGTGCCCGCCCTCCGGGCGACAAGGGGCGACACACCGCTGGAGACGCTCGTCCGGCTGTTCCTGTTGCAGCAGCCCGTGCCCCACGCACGCGTGGCCGGCGTGCTGCCCGTCGAGGACGCCTTGGAGAGCGGCTGGCTGACCTCGGCCGGCGACGACGAGGTGGCCGCGACCGTCGACATCCGCCCGTACGGCGGACTCGACGGCGAGGACTGGTTCATCGTGTCCGACCTCGGGTGCGCCGTCGGCGGCGCCGGTGGCATCGGCAGCCGGGAGGAAGGTGTCGTCCTCGGTGTGGGCGGCGCCTCCACGACGCTGGCCGGCATCACCGTCCGCACGCCCGTCGACTCCGCGCTCGACCTCGGCACCGGCTCCGGGATCCAGGCCCTGCACGTCGCGCAGCACGCCACGCGCGTGACGGCGACCGACCTGAACCCCCGTGCCCTGCACATCACCGCGCTGACCCTCGCCCTCTCCGGCGCGCCCGCCGCCGACCTGCGCGAGGGCTCCCTCTTCGAGCCGGTCCACGCCGACGAGACGTACGACCTGATCGTGTCGAACCCGCCCTTCGTCATCTCGCCCGGTGCCCGGCTCACGTACCGCGACGGAGGCATGGCCGGGGACGATCTGTGCCGCACGCTCGTTCAGCAGGCGGGGGACCGGCTGAACGAAGGGGGGTACGCCCAGTTCCTGGCCAACTGGCAGCACGTGGAGGGCGAGGACTGGCAGGACCGGCTCCGCTCCTGGGTGCCGCGCGGCTGTGACGCGTGGATCGTGCAGCGGGAGGTCCAGGACGTCACTCAGTACGCGGAGTTGTGGCTGCGCGACGCCGGAGACCACCGCTCAGACCCTGCGGAGTACCAGGCGCTCTACGACGCGTGGCTCGACGAGTTCGAGGCACGCAAGGTGAAGGCCGTCGGCTTCGGCTGGATCACCCTGCGCAGGACGTCCGCCGCCGAGACGTCCATCACCGTCGAGGAGTGGCCGCACTCGGTGGAGCAGCCGCTCGGTGAGAGCGTGCGCGCCCATTTCGACCGGGTCGACTATCTGCGGGCGCACGACGACGCGGGCCTGCTCGCCGGGCACTTCAGGCTGGTGACGGAGGTCGTGCAGGAGCAGGTCGGGCTGCCCGGTGCCGAGGACCCGGAGCATGTGGTGCTGCGTCAGCACCGCGGGATGCGCAGAGCGACCAAGGTGGACACGGTCGGCGCGGGCTTCGCCGGTGTGTGCGACGGCACGCTGAGCGCCGGGCGGATCCTCGACGCCATCGCCCAACTGGTCGGCGAGGATCCGGTGTTGCTGCGTGACCGGACGCCCGCACAGATCCGCCTGCTGGTGGAGCAGGGGTTCCTGGAGCCGGTCGAGTAGCGAGAGAGCGGCACGGGCGGACGTGCCGGATCGGGCGGTGCGGCCGCGCGGCGCCCCGCCCGGGGCGCGGAACCGGCCAACCTCTCCGGGGTCGGGTGGTGCGGGTGGGGCGAGCCCGTGGGTGCCGGTCGGCGGCAGTCTGCGGGTCGCCACGCCGGACACGGTCTACAACGTGCGGCGGGGCGGCGGGTCCGGACAGGACGGGCCGAGACCCGGTCGAGGCCCGCACGGGGCGGGGGTGAGGCTCGGTACGGGCGTGGTCGAGGCCCGGCATGGGGCGGCGGTCGCCGTGCGTTCACCGTGGGTTCGCGCCGACGTCGCCGGGGCGTGTCAGCCTCCCGAGTCCGAGGCTCGGGGCGGAAGGGCAGATCCATGGAAAGCGGACCGACGATCTTCACAGGGGTGGTGTTCGCCCTGTTCGGGGGCGGGCTGCTCGCCTGGACCGGAATCCGGCTGCGGCAGGGCGAGCCGGTGGCCCACGGTGTGAACCGCGTCGCATCGGCGACGCTCGCGTCCCTCGCCGGAGCAGTGGCGCTCATGGTCGGAATGTGGTGCTTCACCCGCCTCTGAGGCAACCCCTCACGCGCGAGGGACAACGCGCGTGAGGATCGCGACTTCGGTAACTGGGAAGTTACGCTCCGGATGGGCCCGAAAGAGCTGGTCGGCACTCCGGGCGGCAGGAATGGCGGTAGTCGGGTTACCGTTCGAGTGGCCGTTGCGGGCTTTTCCCGTTTGACACGGGGGCGGGATGTACCGTCACACTCCGCAGCGTCAGCATGACCCGAACCCCCGGGAGCCGAGCCCCCCGGGGAGCACCGCGTCGACCGGAGAGAAGAGCGAAGTTGTCCCCGACCAGCGACACCGCACACGGCGGCCGCCGACTCGTCATCGTCGAGTCGCCTGCCAAGGCGAAGACGATCAAGGGCTATCTCGGCCCCGGCTATGTCGTCGAAGCGAGCGTCGGGCACATCCGTGACCTTCCCAACGGCGCCGCGGAGGTGCCCGAGAAGTACACCGGTGAGGTCCGCCGTCTCGGCGTCGACGTGGAGAACGACTTCCAGCCGATCTACGTCGTCAATGCCGACAAGAAGGCCCAGGTCAAGAAGCTCAAGGACCTGCTGAAGGACTCCGACGAACTCTTCCTCGCAACCGATGAGGACCGCGAGGGCGAAGCCATCGCGTGGCACCTCCTGGAGGTCCTGAAGCCCAAGGTTCCCGTCCACCGGATGGTCTTCCACGAGATCACCAAGGACGCGATCCGCAGCGCCGTCGCCAACCCGCGCGAGCTCAACAAGCGCATGGTCGACGCCCAGGAGACCCGTCGCATCCTCGACCGCCTCTACGGCTACGAGGTCTCGCCGGTCCTGTGGAAGAAGGTCATGCCGCGCCTGTCGGCCGGCCGTGTGCAGTCCGTGGCGACCCGGCTCGTCGTCGAGCGGGAGCGCGAGCGCATCGCCTTCCGTTCCGCCGAGTACTGGGACCTGACCGGCACCTTCGGCACCGGACGCACCGGCGACGCGAGCGACCCGGCCAACCTGGTCGCCCGTCTGACCGCGGTCGACGGCAAGCGCGTCGCCCAGGGCCGCGACTTCGACTCGCTCGGCCAGATCAAGGGTGCGAACACGCTCCACCTGGACGAGACGAACGCCCGCGCGCTCGCCGCCGCCCTCCAGGACACGAACTTCGCGGTCCGCTCGGTCGAGTCGAAGCCGTACCGCCGCTCGCCCTACGCACCGTTCCGTACGACGACGCTCCAGCAGGAGGCCTCGCGCAAGCTGGGCTTCGGTGCGAAGGCGACCATGCAGGTGGCCCAGAAGCTGTACGAGAACGGCTTCATCACCTATATGCGTACGGACTCCACGACCCTGTCGGAGACGGCGATCGGTGCGGCCCGCGCCCAGGTCACGCAGTTGTACGGCGCCGACTACCTGCCGGCCCAGCCGCGCACGTACGCCGGGAAGGTCAAGAACGCGCAGGAGGCGCACGAGGCGATCCGTCCCTCGGGTGATCGTTTCCGCACCCCGGCCGAGACGAGTCTGACCGGCGACCAGTTCAGGCTGTACGAGCTGATCTGGAAGCGGACCGTCGCCTCGCAGATGAAGGACGCGGTCGGCAACTCCGTCACCGTGAAGATCGCGGGCGCGTCCTCCGACGGCCGGGACGCCGAGTTCAGCGCGTCCGGCAAGACGATCACGTTCCACGGCTTCCTCAAGGCGTACGTCGAGGGCGCGGACGACCCGAACGCCGAGCTCGACGACCGTGAGCGCCGCCTCCCGCAGGTCGGCGAGGGCGACCCGCTGTCGGTCCAGGAGATCACGGTCGACGGCCACGCCACCAAGCCGCCGGCCCGCTACACCGAGGCCTCGCTGGTCAAGGAACTCGAAGAGCGCGAGATCGGCCGCCCGTCGACGTACGCGTCGATCATCGGCACGATCCTCGACCGCGGTTACGTCTTCAAGAAGGGCACGGCCCTCGTGCCGTCCTTCCTGTCGTTCGCCGTGGTCAACCTCCTGGAGAAGCACTTCGGGCGGCTCGTCGACTACGACTTCACCGCCAAGATGGAGGACGACCTCGACCGCATCGCGCGGGGCGAGGCGCAGGCCGTGCCGTGGCTGCGGCGGTTCTACTTCGGTGAGGGCGAGGCGACCGGCGCCGCCGAGGCCGGCAACGGCGACGGCGACCACCTGGGCGGCCTCAAGGAGCTCGTCACCGACCTGGGCGCCATCGACGCCCGCGAGGTGTCCTCCTTCCCGGTCGCCAACGACATCGTGTTGCGCGTCGGCCGCTACGGCCCGTACGTGGAGCGTGGCGAGAAGGACTCCGAGAACCACCAGCGCGCCGACGTGCCCGAGGACCTGGCCCCGGACGAGCTGACGGTCGAACTCGCCGAGGAACTGCTCGCCAAGCCGAGCGGCGACTTCGAGCTGGGCGCGGACCCGCAGTCGGGTCACCAGATCATCGCCAGGGACGGCCGCTACGGCCCCTACGTCACCGAGGTGCTCCCCGAGGGCACCCCGAAGACGGGCAAGAACGCCGTGAAGCCGCGGACGGCCTCGCTGTTCAAGTCGATGGCGCTCGACACGGTGACTCTTGAGGACGCCCTCAAGCTGATGTCCCTGCCGCGCGTCGTCGGCAAGGACGCCGAGGGTGTCGAGATCACCGCGCAGAACGGCCGGTACGGCCCGTACCTGAAGAAGGGCACGGACTCGCGGTCGCTCACGGCCGAGGACCAGCTCTTCACCATCACGCTGGAAGAGGCGCTGGAGATCTACTCCCAGCCCAAGCAGCGTGGTCGCGCGGCCGCCAAGCCGCCGCTCAAGGAGCTGGGCGAGGACCCGGTCAGCCAGAAGCCCGTCGTGGTCAAGGACGGCCGTTTCGGTCCGTACGTGACCGACGGCGAGACCAACGCGACCCTGCGGTCCGACGACAGCGTCGAGGAGATCACCCCGGAGCGCGGCTACGAGCTGCTCGCCGAGAAGCGCGCCAAGGGGCCGGCGAAGAAGACCGCGAAGAAGGCGCCGGCCAAGAAGGCGACCGCCAAGAAGGCGCCGGCGAAGAAGACGGCAGCGAAGAAGACGACGACGGCGAAGACGGCCGCCACCAAGGCGCCCGCCAAGAAGACCACCGCGAAGAAGACGGCGGCCTCCGAAGGCTGAGCCGGTCTCGGCCCGAGGCCGGCCTCGTCGGCCGAACTCACCCGAGACCGGTGGAAACCAGCCGAATCCGGAGGCTTCCGGAGAGAGTGGCCGACTCGGTCGGTCGCTCCGGCGGTCCCGCCACCGGAGAGACGAAGCCGGGCTCCAAGGCCCGTGAACTTTCCGCGATCCGGCGGTGTTCACAGGCTTCCCGCCCACGTCAGAGCATGTACGCCCCCGTACCGAAAGGTGCGGGGGCGTCCGTATGTTCGGGCACCCCTTCGGGGAGTCAGTGGGTCCGGATAGGCTGGCAGGATGACGCGAGCCGAGCAGCCAACGGCCCACAATCCGGCCCCCGACGACTCCCTGGTCGCGGATTCACGCGAGCGCGCCGTCCGCGCGCTGTTGCGCCAACCGCAGTTGAAGCGGTTGTGGAGCGCACACCTTGTGGGAGGTGTCGCGGACGCGCTCGCCCTGCTCGTCCTGGTCGTCCTCGCCCTCCAGGCGGCGATCTCCGAGGGCTCCTTCGGCGGTGGCTACCGCGGAGCGGCCCTCGCCGTGGCGGCCGTCTTCGGGGCACGCGTCCTCGCGACGCTGCTCTTCGGAGCCGTGCTCCTTGGGCCCCTGACCACCCTGACCTCACCGGACGGTCTCCTCGACCGGCGCTGGACCATGCTCGGAGCGGACGGTCTGCGGGCCGGGCTCCTCATCGTCGCGCCGATGTGGATCGACTGGACCCCGGACAACGCCTTGGCCGTTCTCCTCGTCATCGCCTTCGTGGCCGGAGTCGCCGAGCGGTTCTGGTCGGTGTGCCGCGAGGGCGCGGCCCCGGCGCTGCTGCCCGCGCCGCCGCCGGAGGGCGCCACGGTGCGCCCGCTGCCCGACCACATGGACGCGCTGCGGCGGCTGTCGCTGCGTACGGCGTTCATCTCCGTGCCCGTCGCGGCCGCCACCCTCGTCGTCGTCTCCCTCGTCAGCAACCTGCTGGGCGCCGGGATCGACTGGTTCGACCAGCACCAGGCCGCCCTCGCCTCGTACGTCGCGGCCGGACTCTTCGCGGCCTGCCTGTCCGTCGTCACCTTCCTCGAACTGCCCGACGCCCGCACCCCCCGCGCGCGCTCGCCGCTCGAAGGACTGCGCCGCCCGAAGACCGGCACCGGCGTCGACAAGGGCCGCACCGGCGCGATCCCGCTCCTGGTGCCGGCCTGCGCGGCGGTCGCCGGAGCCATCTCGGCCGCCGTCGGAGTCGCCGTCCTGGAGGCCAAGGACCTCGGCGGCGGACCGGTCACCTACGGACTGCTGGTGCTCGCCGTGACCGGCGGGGTCGTCGCCGGCATCCGCACGGCGCCCTCGCTGCTCCCGTCGCTGTCGCGGCGCAGGCTGCTCGCCCTCGCGATCGCCTTCACCGGCGTCGCGCTGCTGGCCGCCGGGCTCGTCCCGGACGTCACCACCGTGCTGCTGATCGTCGCCTTCGCGGGCGTCGGCGCGGGCGTCGCCGCCAACACCGGGCACGCGTTGCTCGACCAGGAGACCGAGGAGTACCGGCGCGCCCGGACCACGGAGCACCTGCACGCGGTCGTACGGCTCGCCGTGGGGGCCGGCGCGATCGTGGCGCCCCTGGTGGCCGCCGCCATCGGCCCGCACCGCTTGGAGAACGGCAAGTTCGTCTTCGCGCACGGCGGCGCCGCCTTCACCCTGATGCTGGTCGGCGCGCTGCTGCTGCCCGTCGCCGCCGTGGTGCTCGCGAAGGTCGACGACCGTTCCGGGGTGCCGCTGCGCAAGGACCTGCTGGACGCGCTGCGCGGCGGCGACGATCCGGACCAGGTGCCCACCACGAACGGTTTCTTCGTCGCCCTGGAGGGCGGCGACGGAGCGGGCAAGTCGACGCAGGCGCAGGCCCTCGCCGACTGGATCCGCGGCAAGGGCCACGAGGTCGTCGTCACCCGCGAGCCGGGCGCCACGCCCGTCGGCAAGCGGCTGCGCTCGATCCTCCTCGACGTGTCGTCCGCCGGGCTCTCGCACCGCGCAGAGGCGCTGCTGTACGCGGCCGACCGCGCGGAGCACGTCGACACGGTGGTGCGGCCCGCTCTGGAGCGCGGCGCCGTCGTCATCTCCGACCGCTACATCGACTCCTCCGTGGCCTACCAGGGCGCGGGCCGCGACCTGTCCCCGACGGAGATCGCCCGGATCAACCGGTGGGCGACCAACGGTCTGGTCCCGCACCTGACGGTGCTGCTGGACGTGTCTCCGGAAGCCGCCCGCGAGCGGTTCACCGAGGCGCCCGACCGACTGGAGTCGGAGCCGCTGGAGTTCCACACGCGCGTGCGGTCCGGTTTCCTCACGCTCGCCGCCTCCGACCCCGGCCGCTACCTGGTGGTCGACGCGGCCCAGGAGCCCGAGGCCGTCACCACGGTCGTCCGGCACCGGCTCGACATGATGCTGCCCCTCTCCGAGGCCGAGGTGAAGGCACAGGAGGAGGCACGCAAGGCCGCCGAGGAGGAGGCCCGGCGCAAGGCCGAGGCCGAGGCCGCCCGCAAGGCCGAGGAGGAGCGCCAGGAGCGCGAGCGGCAGGAACAGCTCGCGAAGCTGCGCGCCGAGGAAGAGGAGCGCAAGCGGCGCGAGCTGGAGGAGGCGCAGCGGCGCGAGGCCGAGCGGCAGGCGGAGGAGGCCCGGCAGCGCGCCGAGGAATCCCGCCGTCGTGCCGAGGAGGAGCGGGTCCGCCAGCTCGCCGAGGAGCAGGCCCGCGCCGCCGAGCAGGAGCGTCTGCGCCGGCAGGCCGAGGAGGAGGCACGTCTGCGTGCCGAGGCCGAGGAGCGTCGCCTGGAGAAGCAGCGCAAGGCCGAAGAGGCGTTGCTGCGGGCCGAGCAGGCCCGGCAGCTCGCCGCGGACGCGGCGGCCGCTTCGGCAGCCGCGGCGGCGTCGGCCGGTTCCGCGGCGTCGAAGACCGGAGCGGGCTTCGGGAGCGGTGCGCCGGCCGGTGGAACGACCGGGGCCGCTTCCGGTGCCCCCGGTACGGGACGCGCCGACGAGGCCGGGAACGCGTCGGCGTCCGGGTCCAGGCCCACCGCGCCCGCGTCCTCGCGGACCGCGCCGGCCCGCGTGCCGGACAACGAGACGACGGTGCCCACGCCCGTCGTACCCGACCCCTCGGCCGCGCGGCCCGCGGACGAGACGGCCGTGCTGCCCGCGGTGCGACCGGACACGGGTGGCGCCGACCGTGGCGACTCCGGGGCGTCTTCGACGTCCCGCGCGGAGCCGCGGCGCGACGTCGAGGAGACGGCCACGCTGCCGAAGCCGCCGACGCCCGACCGCGCGGCGGACGAGACCGCGGTCCTGCGGCCCGTCACCCCGGGTGAGGCGGACGAGACGGCCGTGCTTCCTCCGGTACGGGACCGGGGCGCGGAGGCTTCGGCCGAAGCGCCGTCCGGTGCTCCGGCCGACCGGATGCCCCGGGGCTTCTTCCGCGACGAGCGGCAGGCGCCGACGCCGGAGCAGAACCCCGAGAGCGCCGTCGACCGCACGCGTGAACTGCCCCAGGTGGACGAGACGGGCACCCCGCGCCGCCGGCCCCGTTCCGACTGGGCCGAGGAGACCCCGCTCGACGACCTGCCGACCCTGGCGGACGAGCTGCTCGGCTCGCGCGACGACGACGACCGGGACGAGGGACGCGGCAGGCGCCGCCGGTAGGACCGGGCGGGCGGGCTGCCGATCGGCCCTGGCCGGCGGAGGGCGCAGGAAGGTGCGGCGCGCCTGAACCCGGCCGGGGCGGGCTCGGTGGACTCCGTGGACGCCGCTCGGTGGGCGGCCCGGCACCGGGGCTTTCCGAACCCGGCGCCGACAGTGGGCACGTCCGGCATCCGCTGCCTGCCGCCGGCACTGCGGGAGCAGGCGGTGGGGGCCGACCGTCCGAAGGGTGGCTCGCGGAGCCGTGCCGCAGGAGCCGGGCGTCGAGCACGGCTGCTGCCGAACGGATGCCCGGAGCGCGGTGTCGAAGTACACGAGCGGCGACGGCCGCCAGGGAGCCGGGCGCCGAGGGCCGTTCGCGGAGGCCGGCGCAGGCCCGGTGTCGGAGGCCGATTCGTGACGGCACAGGCCGGGCTCCGGCCGCTGGAGGCCCGATCGCGGTAGCGGGCCGCACGCTCTCGATGCCGAAGAATGGACCGTCGGGGCCGATTGTCGGTGGCGACCCGCACAATGGACGACGCACGACAAAACGCGACGGAAGGGCGGGCCCCATGCCTGTGTGGGACGACCTGGTGGGCCAGGAGAAGGTGAGCGAGCAGCTCGCCGCCGCTGCCCGGGACGCCGACGCCCTCGTCACGGCCGTCGCCGCCAGCACGCCGGTCCCCGAGGCGTCCAGGATGACGCACGCCTGGCTGTTCACCGGCCCGCCCGGTTCGGGCCGTTCCACCGCGGCGCGTGCCTTCGCGGCCGCGTTGCAGTGCGTCAGCCCCGACCGCGCGCTCGGCGGAATCCCCGGCTGCGGGTTCTGCGACGGCTGTCACACGAGCCTGGTCGGCACCCACGCCGACGTGCAGATCGTCCGCACCGACCTGCTGTCCATCGGCGTCAAGGAGACCCGCGAGCTGGTCCGCCGCGCGCAGTTGTCCCCGGCCGTCGGGCGCTGGCAGGTAATCGTGCTCGAGGACGCGGACCGCCTCACGGAGGGCGCGGGCAACGTCCTGCTGAAGGCCGTCGAGGAGCCCGCGCCCCGTACGGTCTGGCTCCTCTGCGCGCCGTCCATCGAGGACGTGCTGCCCACCATCCGCTCCCGCTGCCGGCTGCTCACGCTGCGCACCCCGCCGGTCGAGGCGGTCGCCGACATCCTCGTACGGCGTGACGGCGTCGAGCCCGATGTGGCGGCCGTCGCCGCGCGTGCCACGCAGGGGCACATCGGGCGGGCCCGTCGCCTCGCCACCGACCCGAGCGCCCGCAAGCGCCGGGCCGCGGTCCTCAAGCTCCCGATGCGGGTCGACGACGTCGGCAGTTGTCTCAAGGCGGCCCAGGAGCTGATCGACACGGCTGCGGAGGACGCGAAGCAGCTCGCCGAGGAAGTCGACGTCAAGGAGACCGAGGAGCTGAAGACGGCGCTCGGCGCGGCGCAGGGCGGCCGGATGCCGCGGGGCACGGCGGGCGTGATGAAGGAGCTCGAGGACCGGCAGAAGCGCCGAAGAACGCGTACGCAGCGCGACAGCCTCGACCTGGCGCTGATCGACCTCACCATGTTCTATCGCGACGTGCTTGCCCTTCAGCTCGGCTCCCGCCTGGCCATCGCCAACGCGGAGGCGGGGGACACGCTGGAGCGGCTGGCCCGCGGCAGTTCGCCGGAGTCGACCCTGCGCCGCATCGACGCGATCGCCGTGTGCCGCGAGGCACTCGACCGCAACGTCGCGCCGCTGCTCGCGGTGGAGGCGATGACGATGGCGCTGCGGGCGGGCTGAGCCGGGTTCCGCGGGAGGGCCGGGTTCCCTCTCGTGCCCGTCGTGCGGACGGGGTTCCCGGCAGCGGGGCGGGCCTCCGCGCGTGGCACAGGCCTCCCCTGTGAGGGCGTTTCTTGTCCGCTCCGCCCGGTCAGGAGGTGCCGCATCCGGTGACAGGTTGACCGAGTCACTCGTACGAGCCGCACAGGCGACTGAAGGTGATCAATTGATCGCGCACGGTTACGCTCGCGAGATGTACCTGAGGCGCACCTCCCGGCCGACCCGACCCCTCCGCGCGAGCGGCGTGCTGCTGGCCGCCGCGGCGTTGCTCATCTCCGCCTGCTCCTCGGGGAGTTCCACGGCGACGGCCGCGAAGACGGACGCGGTGCTGACCGCGTTGCCGCGTGCCACCCCGGCGGCGCTGTCGCCGTACTACGCGCAGAAGCTGAACTGGCGCAGCTGCGGTGTCCCCGGCTTCGAGTGCGCCACGATGAAGGCGCCGCTCGACTACGCGAAGCCGGACGGCGGTGACGTGCGGCTGGCGGTCTCCCGCAAGAAGGCCACGGGGCCGGGCCAACGCCTCGGTTCGCTCCTGGTCAACCCGGGAGGCCCCGGCGGCTCGGCCATCGGCTACCTCCAGTCGTACGCCGGCATCGGGTATCCGGCGGACGTCCGCGCCCGCTACGACATGGTCGCGGTCGACCCGCGGGGGGTGGCCCGCAGCGAGCCGGTCGAGTGCCTCACCGGCCCCGAGATGGACACGTACACCCAGACCGACAGCACCCCGGACGACGGCCGGGAGACGGACCAACTGGTCGCCGCGTACAAGAAGTTCGCGGAGGGCTGCGGAGAACGGTCGCCCGAACTGCTGCGGCACGTCTCCACCGTCGAGGCGGCCCGGGACATGGACATCCTGCGGGCCGTCCTCGGCGACGGGAAGCTGAACTACGTGGGGGCGTCGTACGGGACGTTCCTCGGAGCGACGTACGCGGGGCTCTACCCGGAGCGGGTGGGGCGGCTGGTGCTGGACGGCGCGCTGGACCCGTCCCTGACCGCGCGCAAGCTCAACGAGGAGCAGACGGCGGGGTTCGAGACGGCGTTCCAGTCCTTCGCGAAGGACTGTGTCCGGCACAGCGACTGCCCGTTGGGCGACGCGGGTACGGGCCCGGACGAGGTGGGCCGCAACCTGAAGGCGTTCTTCCAGCAGCTCGACAAGACGCCGATCCCGGCGGGCGACGCGGACGGCCGCAAGGTCGGCGAGGCGCTCGCGACGACCGGGGTGATCGCGGCGATGTACGACGAGTCGGCGTGGCCGCAACTGCGCGAGGCGCTCACCTCGGCGATGAAGGAGAAGGACGGCGCGGGCCTGCTCGCGCTGTCCGACAGCTACTACGAGCGGGACGCCGACGGGAAGTACGCGAACCTGATGTTCGCCAACGCCGCCGTGAACTGCCTCGACCTGCCGTCCGCCTTCTCCACGCCGGACCAGGTGGAGGAGGCGCTGCCCTCGTTCGAGAAAGCGTCCCCCGTGTTCGGCGAGGGCCTCGCCTGGGCCTCCCTGAACTGCGCCTACTGGCCCGTGAAGAACACCGGGGAACCGCACCGCATCGAGGCGAAGGGTGCGGCCCCGATCCTCGTCGTCGGCACCACCCGGGACCCGGCGACCCCGTACCAGTGGGCCCAGTCCCTCGCCTCCCAGCTCTCCTCCGCGACCCTCCTCACCTACGTCGGTGACGGGCACACCGCGTACGGCCGCGGCAGCGCTTGCATCGACTCCGCGATCGACCGCTACCTCCTCCGGGGCACCCCTCCCGGGAAGGGAAAGCGCTGCTCGTAGCCCTGCCGCGCGCACACCTCCCGGAGGCCTCGGGGGGTGTTCGGAGCACCCTTCGAAACTGTGTAGACTTACCGACGTTGCTGATCGCACCATAGGTGTGGGCAGCGCGCCGCCTTAGCTCAGATGGCCAGAGCAACGCACTCGTAATGCGTAGGTCTCGGGTTCGAATCCCGAAGGCGGCTCTGTAGAAGCCTCAGGACTCACTCGCCGTGACCTGGGGCTTTTGCTTTTACTGGATGCGGCGGCGCCGTCGCGCACGGGCCGCGCGGCGGTCGCCAGTCTCAGTTCTAGTCTCAGTCGCGGGCTCAGGCGCCGTTGCCGGGGCGGGCAGGAAGGCGTCTCCCATCCGGCGCATGGCGTCCTTGGAGAGGTGCGAGCGGCCCTTGACGTAGCGGCGGGTCTGGCTGATCTGGGTGTGCCGCAGGATTTCCATGATGGTGGGCATGTCCACGCCCAGCTCGTTCAGGATCGTGCCCGCCGTGTGGCGGCTCCCGTCGTAAAGTCGTCGGTCACCGATGCCCGCCTCCGCGAGTAGCTCCTTGAACTCTTCCCAGTCGTCGCGGGGGTCGATGGGGCGGCCGTCGGCCCGGGTGAACACGGCCTCGTGTTCCTGCCAGAGTTCGCCGGCTGCCTCCCGCATTTCGTCCTGCTGTGCCTTGTGTGCGAGCAGGTACGGGATGAAGGCGGGCGGGATCGGCACGGGGTTCGTGCTCTTCTTCGTCTTGGGCCGGGTGAACGCCAGACCACCGCCCTTGCGGTCCGGGCAGATGCTCGCGTGCTTGACGCACGTCCTAGTGCACGGCTTCGGGCACCCGCGCTTGTAGCCCTTGTGGGTGGTGCAGTCCGGCGGGCACGGCTCGAACCGGTGCCGGCGCGCCCCACAGGTGTGCGCGTTGCCGCAGCCGTGGCGCCACGTGAGCCGCTGGAGTTGCCACCGGGGGTGGAACAGCTCCGCCTCAAGGTCGACGTACGACCAGCGGAGCCCGAGGGTCTCGCCCTGCCGGAACCCCATGCCGACGCCGACGATCCACCGCATGAAGGTGGGCCGCTTGGCCGCCGCTAGCAGGAAGGCTTTCGCCTCTTCCTGAGTGAACGGGTTCGTCTCGGTCTCCTCGATGCTGGGCGGGTCGACCAGCGTGGCGACGTTCTCCCCGATCATCCGCCGGCGGTGGGCAATCTTCAGGGCCCGCGACAGGATCCGGTGCACCTTGACCACGTGGGACGGGGCCCGCCCGGCATCGAGCATGGCCCGGTACATCTGCTCAAGGTGCTCGGGGGCGAGCTTGTCGATGCGATGCTTCCCGACACCGGGGATGATGTCGTTGCGGGTCTTGGACCAGTAGTCGTCCAGCGAGCGGGGCTTGAGCTTGAGGCTCGCGATGTCGGTCAGGTAGGTCTCCATCCACTGTCCGACCGTGGGCTTACGGCCTGCCTTGGTCGCGCGCCCCTCGTCGCGGAGCTTCTCCAGTTCACGGACCTTGCGGCGCACTGCAGGTTCGGTGCGGGCCATGCGGTGCCGGCGGTCGGGACTCCCGTCGGGCAGTACGCCCATGGTGACGCGGCCGTGCCACCAGCCGTCGTCGCCGAGGTAGATGGTGGATTCCAGGTTCGACTTGCGGGGGCTCATCTGTTCCTCCATGCGAAAGGCGCCCCGGGCGGTGTGCTCGGGGCGCCTTTGGGCCGGGGTGTGGTCAGTTGGGGAGTGTGGCGAGGCTGTCGACGTACGCCTCGATGTCCGCACGTCGGATCCGGCGGGTGCGGCCCAACTTGATGTACTTCAGGGAGCCTTCGGCCATCAGCTCGTAGACGGTGGAGCGGCCGATGGCGAGGGCTTCGGCCGCCTCTTCGGGCTTGTAGAGGAGTCGGTCGACGGGGGCGGCAATCGCGGTGCTCATCCGGGGTGCCTCCAGGGCAGTTCGGTATTGCCAAGGGGAGTGGTGCGCGGGTTCTGGGTCGGTGTGTGTCCGAAGCTCGGATTGCTGCGTCACCGCGTCACCTGCGTCATTTAGCGCTCTGAACTGCGACTTTCGGTGACGCGGCGGATCGGGCCTGCGTCACCGGTGCGTCACCCGCTGCGTCACCGGGTGACGCAGGTGACGCAGGATGACGCAGAGAAATCCGTCTGCGTCACCGCTGTTGCCGCAGGCCAGAAGCCGTTTTCCGACCGTGGTGACGCAGGTGACGCAGCGTCTTCCTACTTAGGACAAAGAAGGGGCTGCCTGTAGTACTTGGGTGCGCCTTACAGAGCGAAGAAGGAGCCGCTACGCGGCACGACCTCGGGGCGGCGTTCCGCCGAACGGCAAGAGGAGCACGTGCTCCTCTTGCCGTTCGCTTGAGCCTGCGGGTCGCGGGTCAGAACGCCTGCGTCTGCTCGTTCGGAGGCACGGTCAGGGCGACCGTGCGGGTCATTTCGAGGTAGCGGCCCGCCTTGGTGCGTCCCGAGTCGATGAGCACCCCCCGGGCCGCCAACGTCGGTTGAAGACGCTTGAGACGGTCAGAGAGAACCTTGCCGGTGGTCGGCCACCCCTTGGGCAGCGCACGGCACTCGTCGCCGCTGTAGAGGCGGCTGAGGCACGCGAGCCACTCCGTGGACGTCATCTGCTGCGCGGCGCCGGGCTCGATGCTCTCGGCGTGCAGAAGGACGGTCTGCGCGAGCAGGTCACCTTCGATGACGTCGTCGTTCAGGTCGTCCAGACTCGCCCGGTACGCGGCGAGAGCCCCGAGACCGGTTGCCGCGTCGAACTGCGCGCACAGGTGGGCGAAGTCCGCCATCCGCAGATCGGTCGGCGTTTCCGCGTCCACGGCGCGGACCTTGACCGTCAGGTCCAGGAGCGAGCCGAGTACGACGGGTAGGACTTCCGCGTAGTCGGCCCACAGTTCGGCTTCGGTGCGGCGGACCTTGGGCCGCTCCAGGCGCAGGGGCAGGAGCCGTTCGGCGAGGTCGGGGCGGATGACGCCGACGTCGATGCCGGTGAGTAGGAGGGGCCGGCGGTAGCCGACGCGGAATACGTCTCCGTCTGTGAACAGGGCCCGCTTGACGCTCTCGGCGCCGGTGACGATGCAGCACATCGCGTCGGACAGGTCCGGCGTCATGTGGGAGAGGTTGTCCAGCGCCGTGACCCAGCCGGCTGCCACGGCCGCGATCAGGTTCTCCTCATCCTTCGGCGCCCGGCGCAGGTCACCGCTCATGCCCTCAATGATCCGCACGAGCATCCGCCCACCGGTGGACTTGCCCGCGCCCTGCGGTCCCGTGAGGAACGGCGCGGGGACCGGCACGGACGGTCCGAGGCAGCCGATCAGCCACACGATGGCCAGGCACTCGGTTTCCGCGTTGGCGAAGTTGCACAGCCGCATCAGCAGGTCGATGCCCTTGCCGTCGGTGTCCTTGACCGGCAACGGGAGTTCGCCGGTGAGCTGCGTGCGCCGCCAGCAGACTTCGCGCGGGTCGGGGGTGAGGATGTCCCAGCCGGACGGGTGGATGCGGACGGACTGTCCGTCGTTGCGTCCCAGGTCCAGCCACGTTGCCCCGTCGAATCCGGGGGCGACGCGGATGTGCACGGGCTGGACGTCCTCGGTGAGTGCGAGTGCTTCGATCAAGTCCAAAGCCTCCTTGAGTGCGGAGCCGTTGAAGACGCCGATGCCGTCTTTGAACAGTCCGACCATGAGTTCTTGCCTGTGGCTGCCGGTGGTGCCCTGGGAGCGGATCGGGCGGGCCACGGGGTGGCCCTTCTTCTGCGCGTACACGGTCCCGTCGGCGGTGCGGAAGTACCGGAAGTGCTCTTGGGCGTAGTCCGCGATGACCTCGCGGCCGGGAGTCTTGTCGTCCTCAGACATGGCTCAGTCCCAACGTGGTCAGAGCGTTGGTCCACGCATCCGTGCAGTGCCGGGGCGATTCGCCCTTGGCCTGCGCGGCGGTGAACAGGCGCGCGGTGTGCGTCTCGGTGAGGCAGCCGCACCGACCGTGCGTCGAGAGCACGGCGAGGAATGTGCGGTAGACGGTCGCGTGCACCGCCTCCCGGGCCTCGGTGATGCGCTGCTCCGCCATGGCGATCCCACGGTCCAGATAGGTCGGCGTGCGGTGCGGGCACTCCCCGCCGCCAGCTGGCGCGGGCACCGTGACGGTCGTCAGACGAGCCGGGGTGGGCTCCTTGACGATCAGTCCTCGCACGACGTCCGGCAGGGGCGCCATGGTGCCGGTTCCGGTGCCGAGCCAACGGGCGTACTGCATGGACGACTTGATGTCCACGCCGGGCCGTACGGCGTTCGCCGACGGCATGGGCCCCATGTAGAGCCAGTGCTCGCCGCGTGTGGTCGGCACGGTCCGGGTGGCGGGCAGGGTCTCGCGGGCCCACGCGATGGCTTCGGCGTGGTCCAGGTCCACGACCGTCAACCAGGCCCCGCCAGGGTGATAGGCGACCGCCCTCGCCCGCACCCATGCACGGCGCCAGATGGCGGACTCGATGAGGTCCGGATCGGTGGTCGCGGCGGCCCAGCCGTGGCAGGGCGCCGGGCAGGTGCAGAAGCCGGGCGTCTTCATGTTCGGCCGGCCACCGCATGCGTTCTTGGCGCAGGTAGGGCAGTTTCCGAATGGCACCTTTCCCTCGCGCAACGGCAGCACGGGCACGCCTTGAGCCGCGAGGGTGAGCGCGGTACGCAGGTGCTCGCTCATGCCGCCGCCCCCACCGGGAGGGAGGCGAGGAAGGCACGGCCGATGAACTCGCCATAGGCGGGCGGGATGGCCTCGGTGAGTTCCTCGCGGACGTCGGTCCATGTGATCCCCATCGCGGCTTGCAGTTCGGGGATGGAGGGCTTGCCCCCGCCGTTGCCGTACGCGGCGACATAGGGACCCTCGTAGTACTCGCCGTGCCGCCATCCGCGTACGCGGCCCCGGTGCGGGACGTGCGCGGGCCGCTCGATGGTCCAGCCGCCCAGCTCGAAGTTGCGGTGCCGGATGACTCCGAGCCCGAACATCTCCCCGCACAGGGAGAGGTCTTTGCGGATCTCCGCGCGCCCGTTGGGCTGCTCGATCGAATACGGCAGACCGGTCTTTTCGAGCAGATCGCGGGTGGGGGCGACCAGGTCGACGTGCGTTCCGCCCCACCCTTGGGAGCGGTTGGTACCCACGGTGAGCGTGAACTTTTCCTGGCACGGCGGGGAGGCGTGGACGAACGCGTATTGGCGGATCTCACCCGAGTCGATCAGGTGGGCGAAGTATTCGAGCGCGTCGCCCTGGTGGTACGGGAAGGGGTAGTTCGGGCGGTCGGCGATGTCACAGCCGTGCACGGCGAACCCGGCGCGGGCGAGCCCGGTTCCGGCGCCGCCGGCGCACGAGTACAGGTCCAGTGCTCGCGGTCGTAAGGCGCGTTCGCTGCGGCACGGGATGGCGAGCGTCATGCGCTGGCTCCCTTGTCCGTCCACAGGCTGAGGATGCTGTCGCTGTATCCGTCCACGGCCGCGGTGAAGGCTTCGCGGTCGCCGGCTCGGAGTGCGTCCAGTAGCGCGGTCGCTTCGGGGGTCGGGGGCGGGGTGGGGATGCCGTCCAGGTCGCGGGCGAGGGTGTGGAACAGGGCCCGGGTCAGGTACGGGTCGAGTTCCATGCGGTGCTCGATGAGGGTGAGCGGCGGGCCCACGGTGAGCAGGACCAGAACGGCGCTGCCGTCGGAGCGGGGCTCGGTGCGGACCATGGTCACCTGCTCGGTGCCGTCCGGTACTCGCGGCTTGTCGGTTCGATCGGTCATGCTGGAGGTCTCCAGTTCGGTATGAACGGGCTGGATCACAAGGGCGGCCCCGCGACTTTGGCGAGACGAGGGGGCCGCCCTTGGCGTAGCTAGGTGTTCTTGCCGCGGGCGAGCTTCAACGTGATGCCGCCGGCTCCGATCGGTCCGGCGGCACCGCCGATGACGGTCGCGGTGTGTGCAGCGACATCCATGAGCCAGCACAGGGCGGCGACCACGCCCCAGGTGCCGAGGGCGGCGGCCCCGGCGATCGCGAACGGGATGAACAGCCGGGCCCACGGGAACGGGGGCGGGGTGTCGTTGACGACGAACACGACCGGCTGTCCGGTCGCCTGCGCTTGCTGGAAGACGTCGGCGGGGATGTGCGGGGCCATCTGTCCGGGCGGGGTGTGCTGACGCATTTATGACTCCCTCAGGGGTGTGCCGCGGGCCCGCGCCAACTGGTGGCGCGGGCCCGCGCGGCGGGTGGGTTTGCTTGTCGTCTGGCTTGTCGTGCGGCTTGTCGCCTTGCTTGTCTTGTCGCTTGTCTTGTCGCTTGTCGCCTCCCAGGTCACAAGCCGTATCCGGGCCCCACGGGACCCTCGGACGACATGCGGCGTGGGAGGGACGACAAGCGACAAGCGATCAGTCGTTGGCGTTGTGGGAGCGGTGGACGTAGCGGGCTTTCGTGCCCTCCCCGACACGCACGGCGGTGCCGTCCCGTGCCCACGTTTTCAGCCACCCCACGACCGTCTGACGCGTCGTGCCGAACGCGTCCTCCAGTGCGCGAGCGATCGCGGACGCTCCCGTCCCGGCGGGCCCGGCGGCGATCAGCGCGGCGAGTGCGGCCTGTTGCGCGGGGCTGTCTTCCTCGCTTCGCAGGGCCGACAGGTTCAGTCCGGCCGGGTGCTCCGTCACGTCGTTCGGCTCTGAAATCCCGGGCTCGGGGACGGTGCCGAACTGCGCGTCGATCTCCTCCCGGAAGCGGCGAGCCAACGCGTCCTCGGGGGACTCCTGCTGCTCGCTCAGGGCGGACAGTCGCAGTCCGGGCGTCGTCGGCGAGTCGTCGCCGGCGTCGTCCGAGACGACCTGATCGCGCATCCATGCGGTGCGCTCGGCATCCCAGCGCCGCGCGTAGGCGGGGCCGGCGGCCTTCGCGGACACGTCATCGAGCGTGGGGTGCCGGTCGGATGTTGCGGCGGTGATCTCCCGGATCTGGTTGGGGAGGATCCGCCACGACTTGAACAGCGCGGCCGGCGATTCCGGGGTGCTCATGAACCCGGCACCCTTGTGCGGGGCCTGGTCGACTCGGAGCCCGCGGCTGCCGGGGAACATCTTGCTCAGGTCCATGCCTTCGGTCTCGCCGCCGGTGAGGGCGACGCGGACCTTTGCTTCGCGGCGGATCATGAGGTTGTTGAGGACGCTGCCGGTGGCGCCGAGGGCGGTGATGACGGTGCGGACGCCCATGGCGCGGGCGATGCGGATGACCTCGGTGAGCTTCTCGGCGAGCTTGCGGATCTGCCGGTCGGTGCTGGCCAGGATCTCCGCGCCCTCGTCGATGACGAGCATGATCTGCGGGATCTTCGCGTTGACCGGCAGCAGGTCCGTGTTGGCCTTGGACAACACGTCCTGGTAGCCCATCTTGCGCTGCTTGGCCACGCGCACCGCGGCATCGAGCATGGCCGCGGCGTCCTCGTACGTCCCTGCCAGCCAGTCGACCCCGGGCCGCACAGGCTTGCCGTCCTCCCGCGTCAGCTCCCCGTTCAGCGCCGGGAGGACCCAAGGGAGTCCGGCGGAGCCGGCGTTGAGGTCGATCACCCACGTGAGCATGTCCTCAGCGCGGGCGAACCCGGCGAGAATGTTGTGGACCATGTTCGTCTTGCCCGAACCGGTCGGGCCGACGATCAGGGCGCACTGCTCGCGCAGGTAGGCGAGAACCTCTTTCGCGTTCGTCCGGTACCCCCAGGGGATGCCGGTGTGCACGGAGAGCGGCCCGTAGTCCGCGGGGTAGTTGCGCACTTCTTCCAGCACGTTGACGGTGGTCACGTCGATGATGACGCGGCCCTGGTGGATGCCGGGGGAGGCAGTGGCGGTGCAGCCGTGCGGCAGCCGCGCATCGGCGGACAGCCGCGGCGACTCGCCTGCAATCTTGTTCCAGGTGGCGCCGCCGGGCGGGAGTTCGGCGTCGATGGAGTATCCGGCGCCGGTCTTCCACATCTCCACACCGACGACGCGGACGCTGATGGAGCAGACGCGCTGGATGCGGTCGACCCATTCCGCGGCGATCGCACGCCGCTCCGCGGACAACTCCGCAGCGATTAGACGTTGTTCAGCGGCGTTGGCTTCGTCCTCACGCGCCTCCTCGTACAGGGCGACGGAGCGTGCGGCGGCGCCGATGCCCACGCCGATGGTGGCGAGGGATCCGAGGGCGGTCCAGGTGAGCGGGCCGTGCGTCATGGCCCACGTGGTCCAGCCTGCGCCGACCAGCCAGGATGCGGCTTTGGTGGCGAGGGTGCGGCCGGCGTTGCGGACCCGGATGCCGGCGACGGTGTGACCGAGGGCGCCGGCGGCGCCGACTGCGAGGGCCCAGCCGGGGGGCATGGCGGTTGCGGCGCCGGTGGTGGCGAGGGCGAAGGCTCCGGTGGTGGCGGACAGAGCGCCGGTCACGGGTCCGTGACCGGCGCTCCAGTCCAGCACCGGGCCACTGCTCTGCTGCTTCTTGGCGGTGGCGGTGCTGCTCATGTCAGACGTTCCAGCCCTTCTCAGCGTCGGTGCCGTTGCGGGGGTCCTCGTGCCGGGCGATGTCCTGCTCGTGCGCTTGGCGGAACAGCGGCCCCATGTCCTCTGCGACCGCGACCGCGCTCATCAGGGCGCCGAAGATGTCGTTGAACCCGTCGGCGACCTCCTTCTCCAGCGGGAACTCGGAGTCGGAGCGTTCGGCGAGGATCTTCATGACGTTGGCGACCGCGGTGAGCGCGGCCGGGAGCCCTTCGACCATGGCGAGGATCTCCATGGCGTTCTCGGGCTCGTACTGGTTGGCGGCCTGCTCCATCTCGGCAGCGGCCTCTTCGAACCGGAATCCGGACACGTGCTCTCCTTCACTCACAGGGATGTTCGTGCTGGTGGGAACCGTGGCCGCGGGCCGGGCAACGCCGTCCGCGATACCGTCTGTGCCGTCCTTCGAGGCTGCCGCATCCGCGGCAGCCTCCTGCTCGCGCTGCTTCTCGCGGGCGGTCGCATCCCGGGCCGCGCGCTGCTCTCCCGCGGTCTGCACCATCCGCCGGAACAGGCGCCGTCCGGGGTGGATCAGGGCGGGGAGGCGGAACTTCCGGCCGATCCAGGTCGACAGGCAGCCGAGCAACCCGACCGGCAGCGCGAGCAGCGCGGCGAGCAGACGGCGGCCGTGGAAGCGGGCCGCGGACCGGCGCAACGCCTGCCGGGCCGCCTTACGGGCCGGGGCCTTGCGGACCTGCGCCCGCTGGGCTGCGACGGTGCCGCCGGTCTTGGCGTCCCGCTTGTTGCGCTGCTTGGCCACCGCTGCATCCCGCATGGCCCGTGCCTTGCGGGCGGTGCCTCCGAGTAGGCGACTTGCGGGACTCGTGCGCTTGCCCGATCGGCTGTTGCCGGCCCCGCCGGTCTTGGCGGTCTTGGCGTTGCGGCGGGCGTCGGCGACCGCGCGGCGGGCGTCGGTCGTCTGTTTCCGCTGCCCGCCCCGCGAGCCGGCCGCGTCCTTCTGCGCGGCTCGCAGAGCCTTGACCTGCCCCAACCGGCCCGCAGCTCCCTTGCCCGCGCCCACACTGTGCGTGGGGGCTGCGTGCTTGGACAGGCCGTTGCCGGTCTTGGTGAGCGTCTTTCCGCCGGTGCTGCCGTGGCGGGCCGTGCTGCCGCCGTTGCTGCGGCGGTGCTGGCCGGGCACCTTGCCCGACCGGCCACCGGAATTACCGGAGCGCGAGCCGCCCGAGCGACTCCCGCCGCTGCCGTGACTGCCCGTACCGGTTCTGCGGGCTGTGTCGCGGCCGGCGGTGCGGGCCGCCTGCCGGCGGGCGTCGCGGCGGTCGTTGGGCTTGCGCGAGCGGGCGGCGGCGATGGTGCCGAGGACGACCATGCCGGTCGCGGCCACCGCCGCGGCGATCGGCCCGCCTGCCAGGGAAGCGGCGGCGACCGCGCCGACGGTGCCGTTGGCACCGGACAGGGCGAGCGGGACGATCGGCCAGCCGCCGGGCGTGTGGTCGACCTCCTTCACGTCTTTGGCTGCGGTCTTGGGCTGCGCGGGCGGGGGCGGGGGTGTGGTGGGGGCAGCCGGAACGGCTACCGGTTCTGTACTGAGGTCCGTCATGCTGTGAGCACTCCTTAAGCGGAGTAGGGCCCGGCTGGTGTCTGTGAGAGGTCGTCCGGCCGGGCCTGCCGAATTAGGGGAAATGCGCAGTTCAGTGGGTGCGGTGCGGGTGGCTCGCGGCGATCTCCTGCCAGCGCCGGTTTTCCGCGCTGTCCGTGTGGGTGAGGCTCACCGAGAAGTCGCAGCCGGCCCGCCCACAGCGGTGGATGGTGGTCGACATGGCGCTGATCAGGCGGAACAGCAGACTGGCGAAGGTGGCCACGCAGGACAGGCAGCAGGCCAGCAGCAGCACGGGCGGCACGCCGTAGCCGGACAGCCGCACGCCGATAGCGACAGCCAGCGCCGCACTGAGAGCGGCGGCGCACGCGGTGAGGACGCGGTGACGAGTGCTTTTCACTCGAACTCCTCTACTCGGATGGGATGTTCAGGCGATGCACTGTTCCTCGGGATAGGCGCAGGTCACGCACATGCCGAGCGTGGCGGGGATGACGTATCCGGCATCCCTGCTGCACTCCGGGCACGTGCGGCGCGCGGTGTTGGCCTTGGCCAGAGCAGCCCATTTCGCCGGCGTCATCGGGCGTACGGGCTTGGCCTTGTCGATCTCGTACAGGTAGGCGACCAACGGGCCGCGCCGATAGCGGGGCCGCTCGATCTGCGCAGCCACGTCCTGCCCGCCGGGCCGTAACCCCCGGGCACGGAGCTGCCGGATCGTGGCGAGACCGTCGGGGGCGAGGCGCCAGGAGTAGACCGGTACGGAGGCCATCAGACGGCAGCCTCAGCCGGCTCGCTCTCCTCCGCGCTGCTCTCGCGCAGCCGGGTGGCGACCCAGCCGATCGACCAGCCGGTCTCTTCCGCGAGTTGCCGCACCGACTTCTCGCCCTCTCCGAACGAGCGGAGGTAGGCGCGAGCGTCGTCCTCGGGCATCTTCGTGAACGGGGTCGGCCGGCTGTTCACGGCGGTGTTCACGACGCCGTTCACGGTGTTCACGCTCTCCCGCTCAACCGTCTCGCGGGCTAGGGAGACGACCTCCCGGGCCTGCCGGTCGGCCCGTGAACGGTCCGCCTGTTCACGCTGTTCACGGCGCAACGCATCCTCGCGCTGCTGCTCTTCGCGCCGGACGCGTTCTTCGTGTTCGCGCTGCTCACGACGGGTTTCGGCCTCACGGTCCTGGCGTTCACGCTCCATCCGGGCCGTGTGGTCGCGCTCCGCGGCCCGCTCGGAAGCCTCCCGATCGACACGCTCGCGTTCGAGCCTTTCGGCGTGATCGCGAGCCTGCTGTTCACGGTGTTCACGGTCCGCCCGTTCGCGTTCACGGTCGGCCCGCTGCTGCTGTTCACGCTGCTCGATCTCAGCGACCCGTGAACGCTCGATCCGGTCCACGGCTCGATTGATCGCACGCCGGTAGGAGAGCCCCGCTTCGGCAGTGGCGATCAGCAGGAGCGGCGCCACGGAGTGGACCGCGACACCGACCGTGTCCCCGTCCAGGGCACTGTCCCCGATGTTCAGGAGCAGCGTCATGAGACCGGTCATCCACCGCAGCACGGCCGGCCACGCCCCGGACGTTCCGCCCAGTCGGGCCACGGTTGCATCCAGGCGGACCACGATGACCACCGCGGTATCCACAACCAGGGGAAGGATCGGCGCCGTGCGGTCCCAGCCGTCCGGGGTGACCCGTTCGACCAGCGGCGTGACCGTGAGAACGGAGAACAGCACCGCGCCCGCGGTGATGGCCCACGTCCCGTAGGAGAGCGTCTTCTCAGCGGAGCGGATCTGCTCCGCGGACAGGGACTCAAGCATCGCGGCCCCCGTCCCCGGCGACCGCCTGCATGCTGTTGAGGGTGGGCCCGTAGGCGATCAGGTGGATCTCAGCACCGGCGTAGGGGGCGGTCCCGCGGAGCGTCCATGTGTCGCCGGACTGCTCACGCAACTCCACGTGCTCCGGGCGGATGTCCAGAGCCAATCGCCACGACTCGAACTCACCGAGCCCGTTGTGCAGCGACAGGTCCAGACGCTCGGGGAAGATCGGGGTGATACCCACGGTCGGTGTGGGCAGGTCGCCGTACTCGGCGGCCAGCGTGCGCAGTGCCCGCATCGGTACGGACAGACCGGCCAGGGTCAATGGCTCCGTCATGCCGCCACCTGCGTTCCGGCGGTGCAGCGGCCACCCTGACGCTTCGTGGTGCGGCGCGAACGGCGAACGCCCGGGGGGGAGATGAGCGGGCTCATGCGCAGCAGCGATTCGGCGAACGCGGCGGCCTCCGGGTCGCTCTCGCGCAGCTCCGCGAGGACTTCCCGCGCCACGTCCAGCCGCGCCGCCCGCTCCAGGTCCGACTCCCTGCCGGGGCCGGTGAACAGCTCAAGGTCGATGCCGAACGCCAGCTCCGCGAACTCGACGGGCGTAACAGCCACATGACCAGCAACGATGCACTTCATGGGTCGTGTCTCCTAGCTCTGGTACGGCCCAAAGCGCCCCCGGAGTTCCAGCTCCGGGGGCGCGCCGTATCGGTATGGGTGACGGACCTTGGCCGGTGATGCCGGCCCCGGCTCCCCTCGACCTCGCCCGTACGACCTCGCGGGCCGGACGGGCGGGGGAGGCAACCGGCCGCAGCGCTAGCCGCCGCGGATCGATCGGAAGTGACCGGTTGGCCGTGGCGCTCGATCGCGCTCACGGACCGGGAGTGAAGCGGCGCCGCCGTGCCGGTCGGTCACGGCTGCGCCCATCGCATTCGTTGACTCACTGGGACTCCTTCGGCTTGCTGAACAGGGCAAACACACTGCAAGGGGGACCTTGTCCCCACTCTCCGGCCGTTGCTCGCGGTCACCGGGCCACCTCGCCAGTCGGGCCGAAGCCCTGTCCCTCTGGCCTTTCGCGGGATTGCAGCGTCCCCGCCATGCGCATTCGTGCAGGTCAAACAGGTTGATTAGGTGTTCTGCCCCTTGCAGGCTGAGTCACTTTCTCAACTCTGCCTCAGAGTGCACTCTGAGGCAGAGTGCGTCAAGTCTTCTCACGGAACAAGCGGCGTGGGGCGCTGGTTCTACCTCTGCGACACGGGCACTATGAGGCAGGGACCGAACAAGAGTTGGGGTGCGGATGGTCGAGTGGACCGGCAAACAGTTCGCCTATCAGCAGGTGGCCGATGACCTGCGGCGACGCATCGCGAATGACGAGTTCGCCAGTACTGGCCAACTCCCCTCGTACGGCGACCTTCAGAAGGCGTACGGCGTCACGGTGACCGTGGCGCGAGCCGCCATCGGTCAGTTGAAGACTGACGGGCTTGTCGTCAGCCATCAGGGCAAGGGCGTGTTTCTGACTGCTGGCGCCGGCCGTTCCGCTGCGCAGTTGGCCGATCCGGGCGGGGCCGTGGCCGAGCTGCGCCAGGAAGTCGAGAAGCTCCGGACCGAAGTTGGCGAGCTGCGTCAACGTGTCGCGACCCTGGAAGCTAGCTGACCTTCGAGCAAGCCAGGGTGAGGCCTGAAAGACCGTGCCGTGGGGCATCTGAACCTCCTCGTTCGATGTGCCTCAAGTTCACCGCCGCGGCGTGAAAACCGGTATCACGTCCCGCTAGCTGAGAAAGTCCGAGCGGTTTTATACATCCGCTTACACATGCGCTATCACGAATTTCCACTGTGCTAGTCGGACCGCTACACTCGCGGCTCCGACTAGCTATCTAGGAGGGGCAGATGGCTCGGAAGCACCCAGACTGGAAGCCGGATCTCCTGCGGATGCACCGCGAGGAGATAGGGCTCACTCTTGAAGACACAGGGGAGAAGCTCCGCGAAATCGCGGAGCGGCACGGTTTCAATGTCGCCGCAAACTTCCAGACGATCTGGGGCCACGAAAAGGGTTCGGTGTATCCCGGTCCGCATTACCGCCGGGCGTACTGCCGCCTCTATCGTCGCAATGAGGCTCAACTCGGCTTCCGTAAGGCTCTGCCCGGAGAGGATGCCCCTGTGGAATCCGTACCGGCACCCGCTTCCGCTGAGCGAAAGCTCCCCGATCAGCCGGACGCAGTACGTAAGGCGCTGAGCAGCATCCGCGAAGGTACGGATGGCGTGGACAGTGAGGCTCTGCGTAACCGTGTGATAAATGCATGGAGCCGCCACGCAGCAGGGGTAAGCACTGATGGGCCAACCGTGGTGTTGGTAGGGGGTTACGCCGGATCGGGAAAGTCGGAGTTCGCGAAGTTTCTCGGAGGGCTCACTGGTTGGCCGATCCTCGACAAAGACTCACTGACGCGTCCGCTGGTTGACCGACTGCTCGTGTCGCTGGGTGGGGAGGCGCACGACCGGAGTTCGCAGCTCTATCGCGAGCAGGTCCGGCCGCTAGAATACCGGTGCCTCATGGAATCTGCATGGGACAACTTGGATTGCGGAATATCGGCAATTCTTGACGCCCCGTTCATCGCCGAATACGCCCAAGCTGAGTGGATGCAGCGCTTCCAAAACCGTTGTCGGTCAAAGCGGGTTTCGGTTGCAACCATATGGGTTGAGTGTGATCTCGAATCGATGCGCGAGTATATCGAATTCCGAGGTGCGGCACGTGACGCCTGGAAAATGGAAGCGTGGGAGGAGTACGCGTCAGGACTCGACCTGAATTTCCGTCCGCAGGGCCCACATTTTGTCGTCGACAACAGCCTTGGCGCTGCCGTCGCCCTTGTCGATGAGGCGCGCGATGTGCTGAGTGGCGGTGGACTGTGACATCTTCGGGCGTGATCCTTTACGGGCCGCCCGGCGTTGGAAAGGACACCATCACTGGTGAACTGTCGCGACTCCGCGCGGAGTTCGCGCTGTTCGAGCGTCTCAAGGCTGGGCCTGGGCGTACGGCGGGATACCGGCTTACGACCGCTGAGCACATCGAAGCACTGTCGCGGGCCGGAGCGCTCCTTTACCGCAACGCCCGCTATGAAGCTGAGTACGCCATCGACTGGAAGGGCATCGCTGCTTTGGTGGACGCCAACCGCATCCCCGTTCTACATATGGGGCAGGTCCTGGGGGCCAGTGCGGTTGCTACCTTTCCACTGAACTGGATCCGTGTGCTCTTGTGGTGTCCCCTGGATGTTACGGAGTCGCGTTCCATCAGCCGCGGGGACAGGGATGCGGAGGCCCGGGTGAAGGTTTGGCACGAGACCCGAGAGGACCTGTTGGCCCACGAAACCGAGCCTTGGACCCTAGCGCTCCGGACCGATCGGCTCAGCCCCACCGAGTCCGCCGACGCCATCATCGACGCCCTCGCGACCAATGCCTCAGCCGAGGACCGGAACATTCGGGAGCTTGTCGGATGACGACGGTCGGCATCCTGCACCCGGGCAGCATGGGGGCTGCCGTCGCTGGTCAGGTTAGGCGCTCCGGCGCTGAGGTGCTCTGGTGCCCGGCCGGGCGCAGTGCGAGCAGTCAAGCCCGAGCCAAACGATATGGGCTCACCCCTGTAAACGCGTTGGGAGAGATGGCCGAGAGGGCGGACATCATCCTGAGTCTCTGCCCGCCGGCCGCCGCTGAGGACGTGGCGCGTGACGTCGCGGCGTGCTCGTATGCCCGTATCTACGTCGATGGGAACGCGGTTTCCCCAGCAACGATGGCCAACATCAGTGCCATCGTTCAGTGTTCTGGCGCGACCGCGGTTGACGGCTCCGTGATCGGGTCCCCGCCGTCGAACTCGAAGAACACTCGCCTCTACCTTTCTGGACCTGCCGACGCTGTGGCCTTGGGCGCCCGCCTCTTCGACGGAAGTGCCGTGCAAGCGCGCCTCTTGCCTGGCGGCATCGGGCAGGCCTCCGCCCTCAAGTTGTCGTACAGCAGCTATCAGAAGGCGAGCCGCGTACTAGCGGCCGTCGCGTACGCCCTCGCTAGTGATCACGGGGTAGAGGCTGAGCTACTCGACATCGCCGAAGAGCGTACGACCAGCTACCTGGCAGAGACCGGCTACCTCCCAAAGGTCGCTGCCCGATCATGGCGTTGGGGCCCCGAAATGAAGGAGGCGGCGCACGCTCTCGAAGAGGTGGGCCTCCCGTCTGAGCTGGCCATGGCCGCAGGCGCCGTGATGGATCGCTGGACGGGCCTTAAAGACGTGTCGCCGGATCTCGCACTTGTACTGGACGAGCTGCACACCAGCCTGCACGACGAGTTGCCCTAGACCGTACTCCTTTGCAGAACCTCGATGGCCTCCGCGATGTCCGACACCATGACGTCCGGCGCGTCGAGGCCATCGGGCCATTCCCGTCCATTGGCCACCCACAACGTCTTTAGCCCCGCCGCCCTTGCCCCACCCATGTCCGTGTCAGGGTTGTCGCCTACTAGCCACCCTCCGGCGCTCAGCGTCGCACCACATTCCGCCGCTGCGGCTTCGAAGAAGCCGTGGGCCGGCTTCCGCACTCCTACTTCCTCTGACACACAGATGCCGTCGAAGAGCGGCGCGAGACCCGACCTAGCGAGCTTGGCCCGCTGGATGTCCCCTGCGCCGTTCGTTGCGATGCCAATGGTCCACCCCGAGCCGCGCAGCGCTTCGAGCCCATCCCTGACTCCGGGGAAGCAGCGCACAGAGCGCGCAACGCCTTCGACGTACTCGTGCCAAAGGTTCCAGGGGTCGTCTCCGATCCCAAGCACTGTCTGAAGTGCCACGAAGTCCTCGGGATACGCCCGCTCGCAGAGTTGTGCGCAGATTATTGCGTATGCCCCGCCGGGCAGGGAGTGGGAGCGAATGAAGGCGCGAGCCCATTCGTCCAGGCTGGCACTACGGTCTATTAGCGTGTTGTCTAGGTCGAAAAGTACAAGCACGATGCGACCTTACACGATGTCCGGCAATTCGGGTTCGGTTGGCTTTGCTCTCATACGCTGATTGACTTCCTTTAAGAAAATCGCTCGCGTGGCTTTGTAGGTGGAGTTGAATGAATCCATAACTCTCTTAAATGTGGGAGCGACGCCGAAGGCGGAGAGATACAGGACGCCCATCCTTTCTTGCTCGCTCAGGTAAGTGCATTCTTGCAGCTTCCCTCTCGCCGCTACTGCGGATTGCGGCGCCGAGGAAAAAATCGAGATAACTCCAGTAGTGAGTCCTTGTGTAAAGTTCTGGATTATTTGCTGGGAGAGAGGGTCCATATTTACGGAAAATGGTGCCATGGCCGTCTCTGCCATTTGCCGGATTTCGATAGGCAGTTCTACCGGGCCGTTGCGCAGAATTTCTGCTCTCGTAGCGGTAAGCGCGGTTTGAGCTTCGAGAGTCGTACCGTCCAGTGGTTGGCTTATGCCCAATGTTTGCGCTCGCCGCGCCTTAGCCACAGCCAGATCGAATTTGTCCTGTGCCGCTATAAGTGGGCCAAATTGAAACCTGATAATCGCCAAACCGCGCTGTTTCGCCGATGCCTGCTCGGCCAGGGCGTATATTTTTCCAGGCCCTTCGAACTCAATTTTCCGTAGTTCAGTATCTACGCAGGTCGCGGCCTCGGCGACCTCGGTGGCGTACTCTGCCCACGATGCAATGGCGTCGAGAGGGCGACTGAGAACGTTCTCGGCGCCGTCCAGTGCCTCAGTAAAGGCAAGCCAGGCGGTCCGCTGGTTCTCGCTGCGCCACATGTGGTGAGGACCTTCTACTTGCGTTTCCGCCGACTTTATGGAAGCCGTCGCCTGATGTCGACCCACCGCATATGCGGCTGCTGCGGCGGGTGTGGCTACGGCCGCCCCGATAAGGGCGGAAATTACCTCCGCTTGCATTCTACTCTTTCCGCCCCTTCTGGCTAGCGTGCTGATCGAGTGCGGAACTGGCGACCTTCAAGAATGCGCGCAACGCGCTATTGAAAAGCTCTAGATCCTTAGGTAGATGAGATGTCTTCCATCCCATGGCTGTCGGGAAATTATCCGTTACGCTCTTCAGTTCATGCATGACTCGAAAAAGGCCTACGAGTGATTTTGAGAGTTCCATAACTTTCGTGGCCTCTGGCTCTATGGTCAGGGGGCCGTTTAGGATTACTCTTCTCCCGTTAGTGGCTATCTCATCGGCCAGTTCAACAGCTCGCGATATGTAGCCCTCTTTGAAGGTGTCCGGCGAAATAATGACGCCGCTATCCTCTGAGCGATCTCCGGCGAGGAAACTCGGTGGTAAGAAGTGTCGTCCGTGAGTGATCCAAGGGGCGAGATGATTTTGCAGAGCTGCCGCGGACGACGCGAAGGCTTCGTAGGATGCCCGCCGGGGCTCCGTGCGCTCTCGGATGGCGTCACTGTGCACCTGCATCCTGGCCACGGACCGTGATGCCCAACCCGAGGCGAAGGTTCCGACGGTGCCCGCGGCGGCACCTAGCACTGCGGCTATCCCTGCGTCCATGACGGAATGATGCCCGGCATCGGCTCACTGCGGGCCATAAGTGGACCAAGACGTGAGAGTTGCGAACGGGAGTGAGAGAACCCCCGGGTCGGAGGCATGTTCCGTGCTGGAGATCGGCGGCCCTGAAAGCCGTTCCTGTCCTGCGGTGGCTCCTGCTCATCTCTGGCTGAGGAGTAGGAGCCTAGCCGCGGGAAGTTGGTAGGTCATCTGCTTGTGGAGGTGGCGAGCGGTACTTGCCAGGAGGCATCGTCAAGGGCCGGCAGGGCTTTCGTCCTCGATTAGCCCGACCTCCCTCCCGATGCGGTCAAGGTCTGCGGCCCAGGGCTTGCCCGGCATCAAGTCGTTGAACGCCTGCATGCCGAGGTAGAGCAGCAGGCAGGCCATGAGTGGCGAACGCTCGCTCGGGTCGGGAGCCTTCCCGTACTCCGGCCGTGCGAGCAGTCGCACCGCCTCGCCAGAGTCATCACGGAATGACTGAGCGGCCGTCAGTCCCGAGTGCGACAGCTGCGTTTCGCTGAGCCAGACTTCCAGCAAGCCTTTGGTCGCCAGGCTGTTCAGGAGCTTGCTGGTATTCGCGTACTGGTTGGCGGCGTTGGGTGTGATAGCGGCCGACGCGACTGCATCGGCCGACGCAGCTACCTCGTCGTCGTACGAAAAGGTGCCGCCACGGTCGATCGCCTTGCGTAGTTTGTCCTGAGTGTGCTGGAACGCCCTATTCAGAGAATCAACGGCGTCCCCACCGTCCCTTGCCAGCCATTGAATCTGTGCCATGTACTCGATCATCAAGCGACGATTGGGGGCTGCCTCGTGGCCGAACCCCTTGCGATGCAGCAGTACCACTGCGGACGCCTGACCATGGAGGGCTGCCAGCAAGCCCCATCCGACTAGGAAGGGCCGCTGATCATCCGACGTAGGGGTAAAGGCTGCCACGTCCGATTCCAACAGCATTGTCAATGCTTCCAGGCCGGTGGTGGCCCGCGTGTTGTCTTGCTCAACCTTCGTCATGGAGGCAAGGGTGCCGGGGCGCAGCGCTGTGGCGCACGGCAATTAGAGCGATCGGCCAGGGGCCAGTCTCAGTTGCAGTCTCATTTGATGCTTGGTCCGAAACCGTTCAGAGGGGTCCGTGGACGTCCGCGAACCCCACCGACCAGGGGAAAGCCTGCTTCGCGGACGCCCATGTACGCCTCCAAGCCAAGATCGGACAGCTCGTAAGGCGTCTGCTTCGGGAGAGCCCTGAGAGGCATGAGACGTCTTAAGCTCTGCATCGCTTGAATCCAGTCGCTGCTGAAGGCATGAAAGAGCGCGCGAGATCTCGCAAGGGAGGTTGCGATGCGCCGCTTGAGCGCGACCAGTCATCAACGGCACAGGCGCTACCTGAGCAGTCCTTTTACTTACTTACTTAGTTGTCGGGCGACGTCACGGCCCAGCCCGTAGTTCGGGTATGCCAAATGAGCCGCTCTACAGTGCGGCTCTCACTTTGAACGAATCCGTTACAGGCTTGGACTCAAAGTATTCGCGTGCGTGCTTGCCTCGCCGTCGAGTTCCAGGGCGGATTGTAGTTCTGGGTCGATGAATTCTAGTTGACTGTCAAAGCGATGTTGGAGATTGCTGACTAGGCGGGCAATTGTATTGCCGCACGTTCCAACGCCAATGTAAATGCGCATCCATTGGCGGCCAATCTCCATGCGCAAGCTGTGTCCCACGTGTAGGTCCACGGCTTCGACGCTAATTACTTCCCCTGACAGTTCTGGCACTCCCCATAGGCGGAATGGCTGCCGTGAAGCAAAGAGGCTAGATGCGAAACTCTCAAGGTCAGGGATTTGGCGGCTGAAGCGAATCGCGATAGGGGATCCTGTTAGCGCAACCCCTCCGGTCGCTGCCGCAGGAGACCAGTCAATCGCGCGCGTCTCGAATAGCTTCACGAGTCGACTATACCGACGGATAACCGTATCGACGAACTGGAAGTGATATTCCAGATCCCCTGAGACCGCAAAGCGTCCCATTCTGTCGATGCCTTCATTGATGCGACCTAGGGCGGGATCGCTTAGCGACACTTGCACACTGTCGAATGAGACGGCAGATCGATACTCTGCGTCGTTCGAAATGTGCCTCAACAAGCGTTCAGCGTCGCGCCCAGCCAGATTAATCGTGAGATCTTGGGCTGGGTCGTCTTCGGTTAGGAAATCTCTCCCGTGAAACTTCGTTCGGACACGATTTGAAACCGCGTTTGGCCACACGTTTTCTAGATGCCCTGATGGAAGCCACATCCAATCGAGGTCCCGACGTCTCTCGATTTTCTCATGAAGAATTGGATTTAGCTTGCGCATTGGCATGCTTGAATGCACAGACCAGAATCGATCTCCGAGTTGGTCTACCCAAAAATCACCCTCATCGGAGAATACGCGGAAGAGGAAAGCGTCTTCGGTTGGAATGTATTCCTCTGTGCCGAAGATGGAGCGAATTCGCTTCTCGGGGTTCGCCTCTCCGCAGTGTGCTTCTAGCACTACTGTGCGTGTCGGTCCGGAGGCGTCTTGCAGGCTCTCGACCATGGTCGCCCGAGTCGTCATGGCCTCTCCTCTGCCTCGTTGTCTTCACTATCGTCACCGTCGCCCAGCTCCTGCAACAGGTCAAGCTGGTTTGGGTCCGTTTGGAGTCGCTGCCGGGAGCGCGAGCGTCTCGAAAGGGCCTGATAAGCCTGTGTACGTCCACGAGCGTCGAAATCCTCAGGTGTTCGGAGGATGTTAACGAGCGTCTCGTCCCGGCCAGGGCTCATTGCGCACCGAAAGGTATCGGGGTGTTCAGTGGCGATCTGGCGGGCGGCTTTGGCGACCTTTGCCACGATTTGCCCCCGGGCCTGTCTGCCGTAGTGCCCGAAGCGAGGACAGCATGCCTCGGCCAGTCCGCGTGCTGTGACGGAGACCTCGCCCCGTGATGCGGCTTGCACAAGGCGGCCGCGTACTGGCACTACGAACTCGGTGTCGTCTGACTCATGGTCGTAGGGGATGTAGCTAGTGGGGGGAGCCAAGAGGCCGACTCCATCCGCAGGGATCCCGGCTAGCAGGTTCGCAGAAGCGTGCTCGGGGCGGAGGAGCTTGATCGACTTGTCCGACACCGTGAGGAGGGGGCAATTGGCCTTGGCCGCGTCCAGGCTGAGAGTGAGGCGTTCGGCATGCTCCTCGAGGCCGACGTAGAGGATCTCCAGCGACAGCTCCATGGCGTGAGGCAGGCTGAGTGACACCGCCCTGACCACGTTTTGAGGTAGGAGCCTGCCGTACCGGCGAGCTTGATCGACTTCAACATTTGCGCCGGATTTACTCTCGCAGACGACTAGGTGTGCGGCCTCTCGGTGAAACAGGACCACGTCAGCGACCACGCTGGAGCTTCCACCGCAGGTAATGGGCGCTTCGAGTGCAACAACTTGGAAGCCAGTGCTGGCCAGGGGCGCTGGGTTGATGTCGTGAGATGTGCATAGACCCAGCAAGGCATTGATGGGCAACAGTCGGCGTGCCGTCAACGGACCTCCTGGATCGCACAGTTCGCAGCGAGCCTACTCTCCGTTAGAGGGCAGTGACTAGTTGTCGGCGTTCGTGTTGACTCCCTGCTGACAACTCTGCTAGCGCCGCCCCGTCTGCGTCAGTTGCGCTGCCTGTCAGGAGAGTTCATCGGCCGTGAACCGGCAGCCAGGTCACGACCACCCTGTTGATTTGGGAGCACGGGGCCGGTGCCTGGCTAACCAAGCGCCTCGACGTGCAGAAGCCGTGCCGTCGCAGCGAGGAGGCGACGCAGCTTCTCCCTGTTGACGCCGTAAGTCTTTAGGGCGTGACAGTTTGGGCAGAGGGCGATCATGTTCCAGGGAGCGTCGGGCCCGCCCTTAGCTAGGTCTTTTACATGGTCGACCTGCAAGATGGGCTGACCTGCTGTAGTTCGCTCCTTCGGGTGGCCGGCGCATTCGGGACTCTCGCAACTGCCCTTGCTGCGGCGCATAACTGCCGCCCTTGCACTGGGATCCCGTACGTAGCGGTCGGCGAGTGATGGCTTCTTCAACTCCTGCCGCCGATTGGCGTTGGCTTCCGCGTTCCGGGTCAGGCGCCGGTAGGCGTCCTCGTCGGTCTCCGAGGTATCGCGTAGTTGCGGGTCCAGGTCGCTTGGACGGTATGCGTCCGTGTCGTTGTGAAGCTCGCGGGTGTCGGCATTCAAGGCTTCGAGGGCGTCCGGCGGCCAAGCCTCGCGCTCTGGGGAGGGCACAGGGGCAAGCACCCAGACGTATTCGCGTCGCCACTGCTTGTCTTCCCCGATGCCCCATCGCAAACGGCGTTGCACGATGACAGCCCACGTTTCGAAGCTGAATTGTCCTTGGAAGGGTTTGTGCCAGTAGCGCAGGGGGCGGCCAGCAGACTGATACTCGGCCATGAGTTCGTTGCCATCTGTGATGCTTTGGTCCCCGGAAAGACCGTCACCGACGTAGGCGATCCAATTCGTATCTGGCATGCGGCCGTCAGCGTAGGGGCCTTTGTCATCCGAGAAGGCGCTCAAGATGCCATCAGCGAGACAGCCGATCCCTGCCATCTTCTGGCCACCGTAGGCGCGCCAGATGGCGTCGCGGTCCTTGAAGGTCTCGCCCATTTGCGGCCGTAGTGCGTCGGCCCACCGGCCGGCGAGCAGTTCGTGCAGCCCGAAGTCCCTCAGCAGGTCGGAAGGCAGCGGGTAGAAGTAACGCATGATGAGGCTGGCTGCGGCAGAGGCCGCGGCTTCAGGGCGCGATTGCAGCAGAGCGCAGTCATCCTCACGGAGACCGCCGGTAGGGTCGACCTGATCCAAGGACTCCAGGGTGGGACGCTGTCCACGGCTGGTGAGGACGAAGCCCTCCGCACGATCCAAGATCCACAAGTCATCGCGCGTGAGTGCCCAAAACGGGTAGCGCGCGCCCGCCGTGCCGTCCTCGATGTGGGCGTACTTCTCCAATAGCGGGGCTATGGCGTCGCGTGTGGTGGACCAGGGCTGCATGCGTGGAGCGCCAGCTATGGCCTGCCCGATCGCCCACAGGAGAAGCACAGGCCGGTGCAACGCCGTGCCAGCCGCGCGCCGTGCCGGCCGCAGGTCTCCCACGCGCCGGTGGAAGGTTTTGGGCAGCTCCACGACGGTGAAGCCCTCCCGCCTCAGCCACGCTACGGCGGCCTTGAGGCCACCGCTGAACCCTGGCGTTGAGGGCTTGAGAGCTTCGCCGAAGTCGTACTTGTGAGCGACGCCGGCTATAGCCTTCGAGTCGTACTGCCGCCCCTCGTACACAAGTAGGTAGGTGGCAGCCGCGTGGAAGCCGTAGGTGGCACGGAACGAGTCCACTCCAAGTCGGTCGTGCTCTTCAATCGCTCGCAGGATTCCCGCGCGTGTGATCTCAGATGGAGCCATGGGCGACACCGTAAATCAAGGCACTGACAAGGAGACCTGCTTGCCCTGGTCCAACCGGCTCCGCGCGACCTCGGAGCGCGGTTGCGTAAGGCGACCGGCGCTGTCCCCTCGCGACTGACGTGTGTCAGCCCTGCTAGACCACCGCGAGGACCGGGCGGGAGGGATCGGCCGCCGCCGCGCCGAGGGCCGCAGGGAAGCCGTAGCCGAGACCGCCCGCTTCCTGCGCGGAGTGCATAGTGGTGCACCCGCGCGGGGTGCCAGGTGGGACGATCGGTGCCCGGTGGAGCGCTTGGGTCTTGGTTAGGCGCCAAGGGCGGCTATGGCCGCAGACCTGGGCTCCAGCCTGCGGTTGGTTGGTCCCCGTCATCGGCTTATAGCCAGGTCACTTGCCTAGCCGACTACAGCCGGGGGCATCCTCAGAATCGCTGTGGGAGCGTCACGCCGCCTGTCAGGCTGCGGCAATGGTCGATGACGCATCAACCGGCTGGCTACCTGATGGCGCTAGCTTTGGCCCATCGGCACCACGCGTGCTGACAGCGCCGAACACCGTGTGCATCTGCATCCCGGCGTCAAGGACCTCCGTAACGATGCGCTTCAGCAGCTCTTCCTTCGTTGGGCCATCCATGCCGTCCGCGACCCGTTCCGCATACAGGAAGTACTGGTTTAGGACCGGTTGGTTGAAATACTGGTTGAGCTGCTGCAACGACCGGTCATAGACCGAGAGGAACGTCTTGCTGAGGTACCCGACAAACGCGGTAGCCAGCGCGGCCAGCGAGCCGATGAAGACCCGCTCTCCTGTTGCCGTGAACTGCATCGACGCGTAGAACGCGACCACCATGACGACCAAACCCACCGCCATGGCCGCCAGGCTGCTCGCGAAGGACTTGTTCGCCTGTTTGGTTGCGATGCCGTGGTACTGCTCGAGCAAAACTCGGTTGAAGTTGACCAAGCTGGGGAGCTCCATTCGCTCCCTCAACTGATCGGCCGCGCTATCCAGGCGCTCGGCTTCCTTCTGGCGAGCAGCTTCGCGGCGCCGGTCACGCAATACGATCGTGGTAACACCCGTCCCCAACAAGACCAGCCCCGACGTCGCGACGATGGCGGGCCACCAGCTCGAGCCTCTGAACAGGGTCACCACGGACGGGACCACTATCAAGATGGCTAGGGACAGCCCCGAGAGTGCGACGAGCGCGTATGGAGGGGTCTTGCTGCGCAGCCGGGCCATCTCGAGCTCATGCTTTGCCTTGTCGCGCGCGGCATAGGTCGCCCACTCGTCATCTTTGTACACATGTTCCTGAGGCACAGGCCTGTCCCCCTCTTACCCCTGTCTGGCCGATCACCGTACCGAGTCCGGTCAGCTCCACGCAGTCGTTCCGCCTCACCCGCCCAGCGCACGGCTACATCTGTGCCCGAGCAGATGGAGCGGGACGTGGAGTTGATGCTCCTCGGTCAACGACCGCCTCAAGAGGTAGCTGTCAGCTCTGTTGATCGCTGTCGAAAGAGCTAAGTAAGCGGACTCTGGCCGGCTCGGCGTGGGGGCACCAGTGGAGCGCCGAGGTGATATGAGGCGCGAAAGGGCGGGCGGGGCTTGATCGTTGCGCGGCCTGTCAATCTTCCGGTTCGACCTTCCGCGTGCTTTCACTCGACGCCGCGAGCCAGGGGTCAGTCTCAGTTGCAGTCTCATTCAGTGCTCAGACCGGCGTCGTCCGCCAACGTCCATTGAAGTTCCTGAACCTTCTGACCAGCTCGGAAGCCAGTTTCATGGACCCCTACGGACGCGCCCGGAGCAAGATCGGACAGCTCGTAATGCGTAGGTCTCGGGTTCGAATCCCGAAGGCGGCTCGGAATTACCCCAGGACTCACTCGCCGTGACCTGGGGTTTTTTCATGCCCTGTTTCGGTGGACGGTGCAGTGCGGCCGTGTCGGCGGCGCTGGTCCGCGAGGTAGGTGATCCGTGGACGGTGGTGCGGTCCGTCCGGGCGGGGTTCAGCCGTGGGCCTGTTGGGCGTGGCGGGGGAGCAGGCCCACCAGGAGCAGGGTGAGGAAGTTCAGGGCTGCGGCTGTGGCGAAGATCAGTTCCGCCGCGGAGAGGTAGGAGGACAGGGACGGGTGGCCCACCCGGGCGAAGAAGAGCGTGCCGAGGGCGGCGACGCCCATCGCGCCCGCGAACTGCTGGACCGCGTTGAGCAGGCCCGCGCCCGTGCCGACCTCCTCGGCGGTGGCGTCGCCGATGATGAAGTCGACCAGTGGCACGAAGACCAGGCCTGAGCCGAATCCGGTGAGCAGGAGCGCGGGGGTCAGGTTCCAGACGGTGATGCCGGCCGCGAAGTGGGCGACGGACCACCACAGGGACAGCAGGCCGAGGACCGCGACGGCCAGGCCGAGGTGCAGGGTCGCGCGTCCCAGTTTCTCGGCGAGCACGGCGCCCGCGAGGAGGACGGCGACGGCCGTGCCGAGGGCCCAGGGGACCAGGGTGAGGCCGGTGTGCAGCGGGGACCAGTGCAGACCCTGCTGCAGCAGCAGGTTGATGACGAGGACGAACGCGCTGAGCGAGGCGTAGAACCCGGCGACGATCAGCAGGCCGACGACGAAGCTGCGCTTGCGGAACAGCGACGGTGTGATGACGGGGTGGCGGCTGCGCCGCTGGGAGAGGACGAACGCGGCGAGCAGGACGACCGAGGCGGCCATCATGGCGTAGGTCCAGGCGGGCCAGCCGAGTTCGCGTCCCTGGATGAGCGGGACGATCAGCAGGGCCGAGGCCGCGGTGAGCAGGCCGACGCCGGTGAGGTCGAGGCGGGCGGTCGGGTCCTCGCCGCCCCGGCGGGGCAGGACCCGCCACGCGAGGGCGCCGGCCAGGATGCCGAGCGGCACGTTGATGAGGAAGATCGAACGCCACTGGCTGCCGAACAGGTCCAGGTGGAGCAGCCAGCCGGCCAGAATGGGCCCGCCGACCATGGTCATGCCCATCAGTGGGCCTACGGGGGTCAGCGCCTTGCGCAGGTGCTGCGGCGGGAACACGACCTTCACGAGGGCCAGACCCTGCGGGATCATCACCGATCCGCACAGGCCCTGCAAGGTGCGGGCGACGATCAGGAAGAGCGGGTCGGGCGCCAGGCCGCAGGCCAGTGAGGTCAGGGTGAAGCCGGTCATGCCGAGCAGGAAGAGGCGGCGGCGTCCGAGCACGTCCCCGAGGCGGCCCGAGGTGACGAGGCCGAGCGCGAAGGCGGCGGTGTAGGCGCTGAGCACCCACTGGACGGTGACCTGTGAGCCGCCGAGGTCGGCGTGGATGGACGGGCCGGCGAGGCTCGCGATGCTGGAGTCGATGAGGTCCATGACGTCGGCCATGACCACGACGGTCAGGACGAGCCATGCGGTGCGCGACGGCGGGCTACTGGTGGGAGGCGCTTGGGGCAAGCGCTGGTCGATGGACACGAACACTGTTCTACAGAAGAACGCGGTTCCGAGCAAGGCGAACGGTGTTCTTGGTGACGCGGAACACCGTTCGTCGATTGGTTAGACTTCCCGTATGTCACCGACTCCGGAGCAACGCCGCGCGGCCCGGCACCAGCTCGGCACCGGCACGAGCGCACCCACGGCCCGGCGCGGACCGTCCGGCGGGCGCAAGAAGCCGATCACGGTCGAGGCCATCATCGGCACCGCGTTCGGCATCGTCGAGGCGGAGGGGTACGACGCCCTCACGATGCGGCGGGTGGCCACCGCGTTGGAGACGGGGCCGTCGTCGCTGTACGCCCACGTGGTCAACAAGGAGGACCTGGACGAGCTGCTCATCGGCCGGCTGTGCGCCGAGATCGAGCTGCCGGAGCCGGATCCCGCACTCTGGCGGCAGCAGCTCATCGGAGTCTGCACCCAGCTGCGCGACCAGTACCTGCGGTATCCGGGCATCTCCCGCGCTGCCATCGCCGCCGCCCCGTCGAACCTGGAGACGCTGCGGGTCGGCGAGGGCATGCTCGCCCTCCTGCTCGCCGGAGGCGTCGACCCGCAGATCGCCGCCTGGGCCCTCGACTCGCTGTCGCTGTACGTCAACGCCTACAGCCTCGAGGTCGCCCTGGTGAACAGCCGGCTCGGCCGTGGGGAGGGCGAGTGGGTCGTGAGCCGCGACGAACTGCTGCGCCGGTTCGCCGCCCTGCCCGACGACACCTTCCCGCACACGAAGCGCTACGCCGCCGAACTCACCGCCGGAACGGTCCACGACCGCTTCGACTTCACGCTCCGCCTGATGGTCGACGGGCTTCCGGGGGTCCGGAGGGACGCCTGAAGAAGCGGCACGCCCGGTGGCGCGGGACGCCCGAAGGGCAGGGTGACACCGGTCAGTGGCCCTCCTTGTCGTGGGCCGAGACCGGGATCGTCTCCTTGCGGAAGAACGCCGGGCGGAACACGCCGTACAGGAGCATCAGGACGGCGCCGACGAGGAGGGCGCCGATGCCGGTGACGAAGACGCCGCCGAGCTGCCAGTGCGGCGGGAACGGCAGGGTCCAGGACGTGCTGCCGTAGTCGGAGGCGGAGTACACGATGCAGGCGTTGATGAAGAAGTACAGCAGCATGGCGCCGCCCAGGCCCGGCATGACGCCCCTGGTCCAGAGGTCGCGCGGACTGCGGGTGAGGACCCTGCGGTAGTACCAGACGCAGGCGAAGCCGGTGAGGCCGTAGTAGAAGGCGATCATCAGGCCGACGGAGCCGATGGAGTCGGCGAGGACGTTCTCGCTGACCTGCGTCAGCAGCACGTAGAAGGCGATCGAGGCGATCCCCATGCCGACGGTGGACCAGGTCGGGGTGAGGAAGCGCGGGTGGATGCGCGCGAAGCGCTGCGGGAGGGCCTTGAACGCGGCCATGGACAGGGTCGTGCGGGCCGTGGGCAGGATCGTCGTCTGGGTCGAGGCCGCGGCCGAGGTGAGGACCATGACGATCAGGAGCTTGGTGGCGACCTGGCCGAGGCCTCCGGTGCCGAACACCTCCGCGCCGAGGCTGGACAGGACGTCCCCGGAGTTGTCGGGGTTGCCGAGGCCGATGCCCGTGTCGCCGACACCGGCGAACGACTGCGCCGACGTCGTGACCATGAGATACACCAGCAGCAGGATCACGGTGGAGATGACGGCGGCGCGGCCCGGGGTGCGGTCGCGGTCGGCGGTCTCCTCGTTCACGGACACGGCGGTGTCCCAGCCCCAGTAGATGAACACCCCGGCGAGGATGGACTTGGTCAGGTCGTCGAAGGAGTTGATCTCGAAGGGGTTGAACCACGACCAGGAGACCTCGGAGGAGACGGCCGGCGCCGTGCCGCCGTAGACCTTGACCAGGGCGGTCACCGCCAGCAGGACCAGCACCACGATCTCGATCGTGAGCAGCGCCTTCTGCAGGTTGGCCGACAGCTCGATGCCGATGTAGCAGATCAGCGTCATCACGGCGATCCACACGACACCGACGAAGGTGACCCAGAACGTGTTCTGCGCCAGCCCGTCCGCGCCGATCAGCTGGAAGCCGTACGCGCCCGCGATCTGCGCCAGGTTGGCCATCACGATGATGTCGGCGGCGACGATGCCCCATCCGCCGAGCCAGCCGGTACGGGGTCCGAAGGCCCGGGACGCCCAGGTGAACGTGGTCCCGCAGTCGGGGTCGGCCCGGTTCAGTTCCTTGTAGCCGTAGGCGATCAGGAACATCGGGACGAAGGCGAGCACGATGATGATCGGCGACTGGAAGCCCACGATGCCGACGATGACGCCGAGGGTCGCGGCGAGGCTGTAGGCGGGAGCGGTGGAGGCCAGCCCGATCACCGTGCTGGAGAACAGGCCCAGGGCGCCGCCCTTGAGGCCCTTGTCCGTGGCTCCCGGTCCCTGCGGGGGGAGCGGTGGGGGCGGCGGGACGGATGGTGAGCTCATGACGCCCTCCGGAACCTCGTGGCGCCCGTCCGTGCGAGACCGGGCGCCCGCTCTCCTCAGCATGGACCCGCGGGGCCGCGGGGGCGATCCGTGCGGTGGGCGGTGCCCGGGCCGCCGGTGTCAGGCGAGCGCGGCGGTGACGTCCACGGCCCGCAGATGCTGCGGGTTCAGGACCCGTGAGGAGGGGGTGGAGGCGGCCGTCAGCTGCTCGGCCGCCGTGGTGGGGGTGGTGGCGGCCAGCAGCGAGGGGGTCTTCGAGAGGGGGGTGGTCATGTCGTCGTGGTGGTTCGGGATGAGCAGGGGCGGGTTGCCGGTCGCGGACAGGAGGCGCTCCACGTAGCGGTGGAGGGCCGAGTGGGAGGTCATGGCGATCGTCGCGATGTCGGGGCGGATGCCCGACAGCTCGCGTTCCGCGAAGTTGCTCGCGCCCATGAGGAGGATGCTCGGGCCGCCGTCCACCGTGACCTGGTACGCCAGGGTGTCCCCCTCGACGAGGTCGCCCAGGGTGCTGGGGCGGCGGGGCGGGACGGTCCTGCTGCCGGGGGCGAAGTAGCCGTGGTCGGCCTGCTGGCTGTGCAGGCTGCGGAACACCTCGACCGTGTAGCCGTCGAACTGGAGGTACTCGCCGCCCTTGACCGGAATCACATCATCCATTCGGGCGCGTGGTGTACCCATCGCCGTCAGCAGATGGCCCACGGTCTCGTCGCACACCGCGCGGATGCGGTGCCTCGCCCAGGCGGGGCGGGCCAGCAGCTGCGGTACGTCCGCCACGTGGTCGAAGTGTCCGTGGCTGACGAGGATCAGCTCCGGGGCGCCGCGCAGGTGGTGGGCGGCGAGCTGTTCCACCGCCGTCCGGTCGCAGCGGAGCGGGAGGGACGGGTCCAGGTCGCCCTTCCTGTCCGCGTACGGCATCCGGCTCAGGTACGGGTCGAAGAGGATGCTGCGGTCGCCGTCGATGACGATCTCCCAGCCGGAGACGCCCAGCCAGCGCATCTCCACGGAGGTCGTGTACGGGGCGCCCCGGCGCGCCGTGGGCGCCGCTCCGACCAGGCCGGCGGCACCCGCCGCCGTACCCGACACCGCCAGGACTCCCTTGAGGACCGCACGCCGCCCGGCCATGTTCTGCCCCGCTTCCTCTGACGACTGACGAGGGTCATGAGTCCGAGGAACGCTACGACAGGGGGTGGCGTATGGGGGGATTTTCGGTCATTGCGGCGGGGGTGTCGGGAGGGGCCGGCGGGTCTCGGGGACCCGTGATCCGGACGACACCCCCAGGTCCGGCGGGAGTTCGCTCACGCGCGCCGGGCGGCCGGGGCCGGCTGCCCGCCGGGTGCCCGGGTCACCCCACCCGGTCCCCGGAGAGCGGGATCCCGGTGGCCCGCAGGAGCTGCTCGTCCTGCTGGAGGATCGCCTGCATCAACTCCCGTAAGCGCGAGCCGGGGTTGATGCCGATCTGCTCGCGCAGGATCTCCTTGGCGCGGTGGAAGACGCGGATGGCGTCGGCCTGCCGTCCCTCGCCGTAGTACGCCTTCATCAGCCCGGCGTAGAGGTCCTCGCGCAGCGGGTCGTGGTCGACCAGCTCCGACAGCTGGGAGATCGCCTCGCCGTAGTGGCCGAGCCCGACGTCGATCAGGGCGCGCAGTTCGGCGGCGGCCGTGCGTTCGCGGTCCAGGGCGTCGCCCTTCATGCGCAGTCGGCTCGACGTGACGTCCGTGAGGGCGGCGCCCCGCCACATGCCGAGCGCGCCGTCGAGGGACTCGGAGGCACTCTTGTACTGGCCGCGGGCGTGGAGTTCACGGACGTGCCGTACGGCGTCGCGGAAGACGAAGACGTCGATACGGTCGGCGGGTACGCGGAGTTCGTAGCCGAGGGTGTGCGAGGCGAGCGCGTCCCGGGTGAGGCCGGCGTCGGCCAGTGCGGTGCGGATCATCCAGGCGGAGGTCTGGAGCTGTCCGGAGACGGTCAGCGGCGGTTCGCCGTCCCAGGAGTCCTCGATGATCGCTTCCTTGGTGGTGACCTGTCCGGGCTTCAGCGCCAAGGAAGCGAGGAACCGTCGCTGCCGCTGACCCCGGATGGGTATCGGTATCCCGTTTCTCACCAGGGTCACGGGGCCGAGGAGCTGGATCGTCAGGCTGGTCCTGCTGTTCATGACGGTTCCCCTTGTTTGTGTGAATCAAGCCGTCGCCCAACAGGGGCTGAGGTGGTGACGGAACGGAGGGGAACCGCCGCGGGGACCTGGAGGGTGGTCCCGTCGGCGTTTCGTGGAGCGTGCTGGTGCGTCCCCCGTACCGTCGGCTCAAGTGCTCCGTGACGTCCGACCGCTGTGCAGGTCCCGGGGTGCCGGTTCCCGCCGCTTCGGTCCCGGGGTGCCGGTCCCGCTGTGCTGGTCACGGATGGGTGGGTCTCTCGGTGGCGCGCGCCGGCGGAGGTTCCGCCGGCGGCGTGGGTCGGTCGGTGCCGTGCGGGGCTCAGCCGAGGTTCTTCAGGAACCTGGCCGCGATCGGGCCGGCGTCCGAGCCACCGGAACCGCCGTCCTCCAGGAGGACCGACCAGGCGAGTTCGCGGTCGCCCTGGTAGCCGATCATCCAGGCGTGGGTGCGGGGCGGCGTGTCGTTGCCGAACTCGGCGGTGCCCGTCTTGGCGTGGGGTTCGCCGGGTAGGCCCTTGAGGGCCCGGCCCGCTCCGTCGGTGACGGTGGCGCGCATCATCTCGCGCAGGCTGCCGACCACGCCCGGCTCCAGCCGGGCGGAGGCCTCGTAGCGCTTCCTCACGGCGTCCGGCACCAGGACGGGCTGCTTGAAGGCGCCCTCCTTGACCGTGGCGGCGATGGAGGCCATGACGAGCGGGGAGGCCTGGGTCCTGGCCTGGCCGATGGTGGAGGCGGCCTTGTCGTTGTCGCCCGTCGCCACCGGGACGCTGCCGTCGTACGTGACCGTGCCCGCGTCCCAGGAGCCGCCGATCCCGAACGCCTCGGCGGTGTCGTGCAGCGCCGAGGCGGACAGCTTGCCCCGGGCCCCGACGAAGAAGGTGTTGCAGGAGTGGGCGAACGCGTCCTTGAACGTCGAGCCGGCGGGCAGCACGAACTGGTCCTGGTTCTCGAAGCGCTGGCCGTTGACGTAGGCGAACTTGGGGCAGTCGGCCTTGTCGGAGGGCCGCATCCCCTGTTTCAGGAGGGCGGCGGAGGTGACGACCTTGAAGGTGGAGCCGGGCGGATAGCGGCCCTCCAGGGCGCGGTTCATGCCGGAGGGCAGGTTGGCCGCCGCGAGGATGTCCCCGGTGCTCGGGTCGATGGCGACGAGGGCCGCGTTCTTCTTGACGCCGTCGAGTGCCGCCGCGGCGGCCTCCTGCACCTTCGGGTCGATGGTCGTCCGCACCGCCTTGCCGGCGTCCTTGCCGGAGCCGGTGAGCCGCTTCACGACGCGGCCGCTCTCCCGTTCCACGACGACGACGGACCGGGCGGCCCCGCCGCCTCCGGTGAGCTGCTTGTCGTAGCGGGCCTGGAGTCCGGAGATTCCTTTTCCGGTCTTCGGGTCGACGGCGCCGGCGAGGGACGCGGACTGCAGTTCGTCGCCGTTGCGGTCCAGGATCTCCGCGCGCTCCCGGGACTTGAGGGCGAGGGTCTGACCCGGAACCATATCCGGGTGAATGAGAGGTGTACGGAATTCGACCGTCCAGCCGCCGCTCTTCCGGATGAGCTGGGCCTTCGAGTGCCACTGGTAATCCCCGGCTCCCGAAAGGACCATCTTCACGGTGAACGGAATCTCGACTTCCCCTTCCGCTTCCCGTTTTCCGGTGCCCGCCGTGATCTCCGTCCTGGTCGGCTCCAGGTTCGTCATGACGGACTTGATCAACGACTCGGCGTTGTCGGGGGTGTCCGTCAGCCGGCCCGCCCGCTGGGCGTCGCCCGACGCCCACGCGGTCAGGAACTTGTCGAGCTGCCCGGTGGCGGCGGTCACCTGGGGATCGTCCCCGTCGTCCCCGACCAGGGCGTTGTGTGCCCAGTAGCCGATTCCCGCGGTCGCCGCAAGTGCCACAAACGTTGATACGACGGCGCGACGGCGGGACCTGCGCCTGTCGTACCGCGGGTGGTCGACGTAGCCGTCCGAACGAATCATGTGGCGCAGATTAATCGTCCGTCGCTCTCCGGTCTCTCCCCGGACGCACGGTTCAAGACAAGGTAAAGGAGAAAGAAATCATGGACGGGTGGTGGCGGGTATCCGACCCCTCCGCTTGGCCGTGGCGGGGACCCGGCCGAATACGCCCGGGTGGTCTGGCCGGGAACGAGCGGTCATTCGCCTTTAGTGGTCTAGACCTCAGAAGAAAGGGCCGCCTGATGGATCCGTACCGGGATCAACAGTGGCCTGAACTCATCAGGAACGGGGTTCACCGATAAGCGATATCGGACGAACTCTGTCCGATTTGAAGAGAGTTGAATCGGAACCCATTGTTCCACCCGGTCTTCGGATTCTCTCCGCGCACTCCCCGGCAGGCTCCCCGATATGGCAGGGAGAGGCCGCGAAGAGCGGCCCTGGTCAGGGTTGCCGCGACGTGTTCACCGCTGACCGAGTCTGGAGACCATCCATGTCCCGTGTATCGACCGGCCCCAGCAGCAAGCCGACCGCAGCGCACGCGCTCCTCGCGCGACTGCGTGACCACGGCGTGGAGAAGGTGTTCGGCGTGGTCGGCCGCGAGGCCGCGTCGATCCTCTTCGACGAGGTCGAGGGGATCGACTTCGTCCTCACCCGGCACGAGTTCACCGCCGGCGTCGCCGCCGACGTGCTCGCCCGTATCACCGGCCGTCCGCAGGCCTGCTGGGCCACGCTCGGCCCCGGCATGACCAACCTCTCCACCGGCATCGCCACCTCGGTCCTCGACCGGTCGCCGGTCATCGCGCTGGCCGCCCAGTCGGAGTCGCACGACATCTTCCCCAACGACACGCACCAGTGCCTGGACTCCGTGTCGATCATCGCGCCGATGTCCAAGTACGCGGTGGAGCTGGAGCGTCCGCACGAGATCACCGACCTCGTCGACTCCGCGGTGACCGCCGCCATGACCGAGCCGGTCGGCCCCAGCTTCATCTCGCTGCCGGTCGACCTGCTCGGTTCCTCCGAGGGCATCGACGCCGAGGCGGAGCGCCCGCCGGCGAACACCCCGCGCAAGCCGATCGGCGCGGTGCAGGACGGCTGGCAGAAGGCCGCCGACGAGGCCGTCGAGCTGTTCCGGTCCGCGCAGCACCCGGTGCTGGTGGTCGGCGCCGCCGCGATCCGCTCCGGCGCGGTGCCCGCGATCCGCGCGCTGGCCGAGCGGCTGAACGTGCCGGTCATCACGACCTACATAGCCAAGGGTGTCCTGCCGCACGGACACGAGCTGAACTACGGCGCGGTCACCGGCTACATGGACGGCATCCTGGACTTCCCCGCCCTGGAGACCCTGTTCGGCCCCGCCGACCTCATCCTCACCGTCGGCTACGACTACGCCGAGGACCTGCGGCCCTCGATGTGGCAGAAGGGCGCCGAGAAGAAGACCGTCCGCGTCTCGCCCACCGCCAACCCGATCCCGCGCGTCTACCGGCCCACCGTCGACGTCGTCACCGACGTCCTCGCCTTCGTCGAGCACCTCGACGCCGCGACCGCCCCGTTCCCGGCCAAGAAGCGCCACGACATCGAGCCGCTGCGCGCCCGGGTCGCCGAGTTCCTCGCGGACCCGACGGTGCACGAGGACGGCATGCGGGTCCACCAGGTCATGGACTCCATGAACACCGTCATGGAGGAGGTCGCCGAGTCCGGTGAGGGCACGATCGTCTCGGACATCGGCTTCTTCCGGCACTACGGGGTGCTGTTCGCCCGCGCCGACCAGCCCTTCGGCTTCCTCACCTCGGCCGGCTGCTCCAGCTTCGGCTACGGCATCCCCGCGGCCATGGGCGCCCAGCTCGCGCGCCCCGGCCAGCCCACCTTCCTCATCGCGGGCGACGGCGGCTTCCACTCCAACAGCGCGGACCTGGAGACCATCGCCCGCCTCAACCTGCCCATCGTGACGGTCGTCGTGAACAACGACACCAACGGACTGATCGAGCTCTACCAGAACCTCGGTCACCACCGCAGCCACGACCCGGCGGTCAAGTTCAACGGCGTCGACTTCGTCGCCCTCGCCGAGGCCAACGGTGTCGAGGCGACCAAGGCGACCGACCGGCAGGAACTACTCGCCGCGCTGCGCAAGGGCGCCGGGCTCGGCCGCCCGTTCCTGATCGAGGTCCCGATCAACTACGACTTCCAGCCCGGTGGCTTCGGGGCACTGAGTATCTGATCATGGCCTCCCAGGACCTTCCAGCGGCCTTCGGGTTCCTGGCCTCCGCTCGCCCGAGCGGGGGCCGGGCCCCCCGAGCCGCCTTCGCCACCCGGGGCACCCACACCGGCGTCGACCTGAGACTGCGCTCGCAGACCCTCGGCACGACCCTGGTGCACACCCCCGGGACCCCGCCCGACGCCGCCCTCGCGCACGACACCGACACCGCCGTTGTGCTCGCCGGGGAGATCTACAACCGCGGCGACCTCTCCTCCGTCCTCGGATCCGGCGCCGGCTCGGCGGGCGACGCCCAGCTGCTGCTGGACCTGCTGCGCCGCTACGGCCTGCACGCCTTCCGCCTGGTCAACGGCCGCTTCGCGGCGGTCGTCTGCTCCGGTGGGCGGGTGCTGCTGGCCACCGACCACGCCGGCTCCGTCCCGCTGTACGTGTGCGCGGGCCCCGGCGAGGTCACGGCCTCGACCGAGGCCAAGACCCTGTCCGGACACGGCGGTCCGCGCGGCTTCCCGTTCGCGGACGCCCGCCGGGTGCGCGGCCTTCCCGGCGTCTACCAAGTGCCCGCGGGCACCGTGCTGGACATCGACCTCGGCACCGGCACGGCAGCCGCGCACCGTACCTGGGCGCCGCCGCTGGCCCGCCGCGTCATGGACGAGAGCGAGGCCGTGGACGCCGTGCACGCGGCGCTCGACCGGGCGGTGGGCGCCCGCGTCACCCCCGGCGCCACCCCGCTGGTCGTGCTGTCCGGCGGCATCGACTCCTCCGGGGTGGCCGCGCTCGCCCACCGGGCCGCCGGGCGGATCGACTCGCTGTCGATGGGCACCGACGTCTCCGACGAGTTCGCGCAGGCCCGCACGGTCGCCGACCACCTCGGCAGCCGGCACCGGGAGATCGTCGTCCCGACGACGGACCTGCTCGGCCAACTCCCGTACGCCGTCTGGGCGTCGGAGTCGGAGGACCCGAACATCATCGAGTACCTGCTGCCCCTCGTCGCGCTCTACCGCGCGCTCGACGGGCCGCCCCGCCGCGTGCTCACCGGATACGGCGCCGACATCCCGCTCGCGGGCATGCACCGTGAGGACCGGCTGCCCGACCTCGACACGGCGGTCGCGTACGACATGGCGACGTACGACGGGCTCAACGAGATGTCGCCGGTGCTGTCCGCCGTGTGCGGCCACTGGTCCACGCACCCGTACTGGGACCGTGACGTGCTCGACCTGCTCGTGTCGCTGGAGGCGGGGCTCAAGCGCCGCTACGGGCGCGACAAGTGGGTGCTGCGGGCGTCGATGGCCGAGCTGCTGCCCGAACAGACCGTGAAGCGGCCGAAGCTGGGCGTCCACGAGGGCTCCGGCACCACCTCGTCCTTCTCGCTGATGCTGCTGGAGGAGGGCATCGCGGAGCGCTCCGTCGACGCGGCCAAACAGCAGGTCGTGCGGTTGCTGTTCGACCGCACCGTGGTGGGGGGCGAGGACCCGGGCCAGGTGAGCACCACCGAGGTGGTCCGCTCGGTCGCCGAGCGGCTGCGACGGGGTGCGGCATGAGCGCGCCCACCGACCGCACGGAACCGAACTCCCTCACAGCCGGCCGAGGATCCGCCGGCGGCGGCCCCCGCGTCCGCGCCGGCCGGCCACCGCGTGGCCCCAGCACCAGGCCGTACACCCGCCGCACGGTCCCGGCCGGGACCGTGCGCGCCGACGACCTCCCGGAGGGGAACTGAGCCGTGGAACGCATCGACTCGCACGTCTCGCCCCGCTACGCGCAGATCCCCACCTTCATGCGCCTGCCGCACGACCAGGATCCGCGCGGCTACGACGTCGTCGTCATCGGCGCCCCCTACGACGGCGGCACCAGCTACCGGCCCGGCGCCCGCTTCGGACCCCGCGCGATCCGCAACGAGTCCGGGCTCATCCACGGCGTCGGCATCGACCGGGGCCCGGGCACCTTCGACCTCATCAACTGTGTCGACGGCGGCGACATCGACCTCACGCCGTTCAACATGAACATCGCGATCGAGACCGCGCAGCGTCATCTGGCGGAACTGCTCAAGAGCAACGCCGCCTTCATGATGCTGGGCGGCGACCACTCCCTGACCGTGGCCGCCCTGCGGGCCGTCGCCGAGCAGCACGGGCCCGTCGCCGTCGTGCACCTGGACGCGCACTCCGACACCAACCCCGCGTTCTACGGCGGCCAGTACCACCACGGCACACCCTTCCGGCACGGCATCGAGGAGAAGCTCATCGATCCGGCCGCCATGGTGCAGATCGGGATCCGCGGCCACAACCCGAAGCCCGACTCGCTCGACTACGCCCGCGGCAACGGCGTCCGCGTCGTGACCGCCGACGAGTTCGGCGACCTCGGTGTGGCGGGCACCGCGGACCTCGTACGGGAACGGGTCGGGGGACGGCCCGTGTACGTGTCGGTCGACATCGACGTCCTCGACCCCGCCTTCGCCCCCGGCACGGGAACCCCCGCGCCCGGCGGTCTGAGCTCCCGCGAGGTCCTCGCCCTGCTGCGCTGCGTCGGCGACCTCAGACCGGTGGGCTTCGACGTCATGGAGGTCTCGCCCCTGTACGACCACGCCGGGATCACCTCCGTCCTGGCCACCGAGATCGGCGCCGAACTGCTCTACCAGTACGCCCGCGCCCACCGCGCCCCGGCGTAGCCCCGAGGCCGTTCCGGCCCGACGCGGCCCGCGCACCGTCGCATCCAGACGCAAAGGAGACATCGCACCCATGGCTTCTCCGATCATCGACTGCACCGCCCACCAGGAACACCTGCGTGCCCTCGCGGCCGAACTCCCCGAGGTGCCGCGCGCCGACCTGTACGGCTTCCTGGAGCAGGCGAAGGCCCTGTCCGAGCGGCTGCCGCGCGACATAGGCACCGCCCTCGACAGGTTCAACGCCGAGGGCACCGAGGACGGCTATCTGCTGCTGCGCGGACTGCCGTTGGAGACGGAGGGCGAGCTGCCGCCCACGCCCGTCTCCACACCCGCGCCGGCCGACCGGGGCCGGCTGCTCATGGAGGCGATGCTCGCCCTGGCCGGCCGCCGGCTCGGACTGCACACCGGCTACGCCGAGTTGCGCTCCGGCACGGTCTACCACGACGTGTATCCCTCGCCGGGCGCGCACTACCTCAGCTCGGAGACCTCCGAGACGCTCCTGGAGTTCCACACCGAGATGGCGTACCACGTCCTCCAGCCGAACTACGTCATGCTCGCCTGCTCCCGCGCGGACCACGAGCGCCGGGCCGAGACGCTGGTCGGCTCGGTGCGCAAGGCTCTCGCCCTGCTGGACGAGGACACCAAGGCGCGGCTCTTCGACCGCAAGCTGCCGTGCTGCGTGGACGTCGCCTTCCGCGGCGGCATCGAGGACCCGGGCGCGATCGCCGAGGTCAAGGCGCTGTACGGCGACGCGAAGGACCCGTTCCTCGGCTACGACCGTGAGCTGCTCGCCCCCGAGGACGCGGGCGACAAGGAGGCCGTCGCCGCCCTGTCGCAGGCCCTGGACGACGTGACGGAGGCCGTGAAGCTGACCCCCGGTGACCTCCTGATCATCGACAACTTCCGTACCACGCACGCCCGTACGCCGTTCAGCCCGCGCTGGGACGGCAAGGACCGCTGGCTGCACCGGGTGTACATCAGGACGGAGCGCAACGGGCAGTTGTCGGGTGGTGAACGGGCGGGCGACGTGGTGTCGTTCTCCCCGCGCCGCTAGGCAGATTGCCGCCGGACGGTCGTCGGGCCCTCTTCGCGCACCCCGATCCTGGCCCCGGGGCGCGCGGAGGGGGCCGCGGCGCGTTCGGCTCGTTCTCGGTGGCGCCCCGAGCGGTGCGTGAAACGCTGGCTCACTGCAGGTAACACAGACGGGAGACGATGGACATGTCCGACTCCACATCGACGGCTCGGGCGACGCCGCTGGGCTTCGTCGTGCACACCGCTCCGGTCGGTCTCGGCGACGACGGGCGGGACGACTTCACCGTGCTCGCCTCGACCGTCCCGGCCCAGGTCAGCGGGGTGTTCACCCGGTCCAGGTTCGTCGGGCCGAGCGTTCTGCTGAGCCGCGAGGCCGTCGCCGACGGACAGGCGCGGGGCGTCGTCGTGCTGGCCCGCAACGCCAACGTCGCGACCGGCGGGGAGGGCGAGGCCAACGCGCGCGAGATCCGTGCCTCGGTCGCCGCCACGCTCGGCGTGCCCGCGTCGGAGGTGCTGGTCGCCTCCACCGGCGTGATCGGCCGCCAGTACCCCATGCCGCAGATCCGCGAGCACCTCAAGTCGCTGGCCCTGCCCTTCCCCGAGGGCGGCTTCGACCGGGCGGCCCGCGCCATCATGACCACCGACACCCGGCCCAAGGAGGTCCGGCTGCGGTGCGGCGCCGCGACGGTCGTCGGGATCGCCAAGGGTGTCGGCATGCTGGAGCCCGACATGGCGACGCTGCTCACCTTCTTCGCCACCGACGCCCGCCTCGACCCGGCCGAGCAGGACCGGATCTTCCGGCGGGTCATGGACCGGACGTTCAACGCCGTCAGCATCGACACGGACACCTCGACCAGCGACACGGCGGTCCTGTTCGCCAACGGGCTGGCCGGCGACGTCGATCCCGAGGAGTTCGAACAGGTCCTCCACGAGGTCGCCCTCGCGCTCGTCAAGGACATCGCGAGCGACGGTGAGGGGGCGAGCAAGCTCATCGAGGTGCGGGTGACCGGGGCACGGGACGCCGCCCAGGCCAAGCGGGTCGGCAAGACCGTCGTCAACTCGCCGCTCGTGAAGACCGCCGTGCACGGCAGCGATCCCAACTGGGGACGGGTCGCGATGGCGGTCGGCAAGTGCTCCGACGACACCGACATCGAGCAGGACGCGGTGCGGATCCGGTTCGGGGAGACGGAGGTGTACCCCGCGGGGTCCGCCGACGTGGTGGAGGAGGACGCCGTACGGGCCGCTGTCGCGGAGCACCTCAAGGGGGACGAGGTGGTCATCGGGATCGACCTCGGGATCGCCGAGGGGGCGTTCACCGTGTACGGCTGCGACCTCACCGAGGGCTACGTCCGCCTCAACTCGGAGTACACGACCTGACGTCCGCCCCGGCGGGTTCTCGCCCCCGCCGCCCCTGCCCGTCCCGTACCTGAGGGCTGCCGCCCCCGGGCGCCCGCTTCGGCCTGTACGGCCTCGTCCTCATTCGCCGGACGGGCCGGAGCCTTCGGGCGGGTCCGGGGGGGGCGCCCCCGGGCACGGGTATGCCGACCCCGCAGTCGCTATGCGTCCCCCTGTCCAGCGGCCCTGCGGACGGTGTCCGGCCCCCACGATGAGGGCGGAAAGCATCCGCGAGGAGGGCTGCAGGGACATGGAGAGCACGAGGACATCTGCCGGCGAGGCCGGGTACGACGCGGGCGTCCGGGGCGTGGTGAGGCCGGGCGACGCACTCGGCGGCACCCTCCGCCTCGTCCGCACCGACGACTTCGACTCGCTGGACCCGGGCAACACGTACTACGCGTACACGTGGAACTTCCTGCGCCTGATCGGGCGGACGCTCGTCACCTTCGACACCGCGCCGGGCAAGGACGGCCAGCGCCTCGTGCCGGACCTGGCGGAGTCTCTCGGGGAGGCCTCGGAGGGCGGCCGGGTGTGGACGTACCGGCTGCGCGAGGGACTGCGGTACGAGGACGGCGGCCCGGTCACCTCCGGCGACGTCAAGTACGCGATAGCCCGCAGCAATTACGGCACGGACGTGCTCGGCGCGGGACCCACCTACTTCCGGCACCTGCTGGGCACCGAGTACGGCGGGCCGTGGCGTGAGCCCGAGGCCGACGGGCCGGTCACCCTGGAGACCCCCGACGAGCGCACCCTCGTGTTCCGGCTGGCCGAGCCGTTCGCGGGGATGGACCTGCTGGCGACGATGCCGAGCACGACCCCGGTGCCGCGCCGGCTCGACACCGGCGCGGCGTACCGGTTGCGGCCGGTCGCGACGGGCCCGTACCGCGTGGTCTCGTACACGCGCGGTGAACTCGCGGTCCTGGAACGCAATCCGCACTGGGACCCGGAGACCGACCCGGTCCGCAGGCAGCGGGCGGAGCGTATCGAGGTCCACCTCGGCAAGGACCCGCACGACGTGGACCGGATGCTGCTCGCCGGGGAGGCGCACATCGACCTCGCCGGGTTCGGCGTCCAGCCCTCGACGCAGGAGAAGATCCTGGCCGACCCGGCGCTGCGCGCCGACGCCGACAACCCGCTGTCCGGGTTCACCTGGATCTACTGCCTGTCGAGCCGGATCGCGCCGTTCGACAACGTGCACGCCCGCCGTGCCGTGCAGTTCGCCACGGACAAGGCGGCGATGCAGGAGGCGTACGGCGGTTCGGTCGGCGGGGACATCGCGACGACCATCCTGCCGCCGACCATCGACGGCCATCAGGACTTCGACCGCTACCCGGTGGGACCCGAGGGGCGCGGCGACCTCGACGCGGCGCGTGCCGAACTCGCCGCCGCCGGGATGCCCGACGGGTTCCGTACGAAGATCGCCGCCCGCAAGGACCGGCTGAAGGAGTACCGGGCGGCCGAGGCGCTGGCCGCCGGGCTCGCCCGGGTCGGGATCGAGGCCGAGGTCCTGGACTTCCCCTCGGGCGACTACTTCGACATCTACGGCGGCTGCCCGGCCTATCTGCGCGAACACGGCATCGGGATCATCATGTTCGGCTGGGGCGCCGACTTCCCCGACGGGTACGGGTTCCTCCAGCAGATCGTCGACGGCCGGGCCATCAAGGAGCGCGGCAACCAGAACATGGGCGAGCTCGACGACCCGGAGATCAACGCCCTGCTCGACCGCGGGGCGACCTCCTCCGACCCGGCCGAGCGCGCGGAGATCTGGCACCGGATCGACCGCCTCACCATGGAGCACGCGGTGATCGTGCCGTACCTGTATCCGCGCTCGCTCCTCTACCGGCACCCGGACGCCCGCAACGTCTACGTGACCGGGTCCTTCGGGATGTACGACTACGTGGCGCTCGGGGCGAGCTGAGACACCGCGCGCGGGTCCTGCCGGTGGGTTCCCGTGACCACCGGCAGGGCGAGGCTCCGGCAGGACTGCGCCGCCTCGTGGAACTCCGCCTCGAAGCGGCCCAGCCGGTGCAGGAAGCTGCGGGTGGACCCGGTGAGGTCCGTACCCCGTGCGCTGCGCAGCAACAGCTGGGTGCCCAGGCCGAGTTCGAGCCGGTGGATGCGGCGGGTCAGCGCGGACTGGCTGATGGAGAGCACCGCGGCCGCCCGGTTGATGCTGCCGTGCCGCGCCACCGCCCGCAGTACGTGCAGGTCGTCGACGTCGAGCTTCCGGGTGCCCTGCGCGGCGTCCGGCGCCGTGGGCGCGGCCGGTGCCGGACCGCCGGTGCGGGCGGCTCCGGTCGTTCGCTCGCGGTACCAGCGTGTCCACCAGGGCTCGGCGAGCAGGCCCGGGTGACGGTCGGCGAACCGCCGCAGATAGCGGTCGGCGAGCAGCTCGGCCAGGTGCTCCGCGAGGGCGCCGGGAACGACCGTCGGGTCGACGAGGAGGCTGGTGGAGCGGTGGGGGCGTTCCACGACGGACCGGTGCACCACGGAGGGCGCGACGACGGCCGGGCGGGTCGGGGAGCCGAGGCCGATCGCGTCGCCGCGCCGCAGCATGCCCCGGGCCACGGAGGCCCCGGTGACGTGCAGGGCGGCGGGGGCGGGCAGCCCGGCCGTCTGGAAGACCCGCGCGACCAGGACCTCGGAGTCGGGTCCGACCTCGGACACCCAGGTCTCGTCCCGCAGATCGGCGAGCGAGACCGCGCCGCCGCCGGCCAGCCGGTGGCCGTGGGGCAGGGTGACCCACAGGGGGTCGTCGAGTACCGGGTAGGTGCGCACGGGGCGTTCGACGGACCGGCCCGGGGCGTCCAGGCTCCAGGTGTGCGCCGCGTCCACGTGGTATCCGGCGAGCCTGCGCATGACCTGCTGGGGTGTGTCGTGGTGCACCGACAGCAGGATGTCCAGGGCGGCGGCGGCGTCCTCGACGACGTCCTCCAGGAACGGTTCGGCGGAGGCGATGGCCAGGACGGCCGGGGCGTCGACGGCCTCGGGCCCGTGCCCGAAGATGTCCGTCCGGACCGCGAGGTCGACCTGGCGGAAGAACCGGCGGCCGGCGGCCAGCAGGCGCGAGCCCGCCGAGGTGAGGCGTGCGGTGTGCCGGCCGCGCAGGGTCAGCGGCAGTCCCACCGCCTTGTCCAGGCGGTCCAGTTGGCGCTCCACGGCGCCGCCCCGCGACCCGGTCCGGCGGGCGGCCTCGGCGAGGTCCCCGCACTGCCCGACCGCGTCCAGCAGGGACAGGTCGGGGCGGGTGAAGGGGAAGCCCGCGGGGACGGCGCCGGGGGCCGCCGGCGTGGGGGGCGCGGCGGTGGCGGACGCCGGAGCGGTCGTGGCGGTGGGGGATGGGGATGGGGGAAAGGATGTCGGCCGGTCGGGAACAGAGGCGAGTGCAGGATGTACCGCAGGCGTTATTTCTGACCCGGAAGACAATGTCGGTTTCCTTTGTGGTCAAGGACTGTGCCGTGTGATTGTCCGCAGTGGCTCGATGAATTCGAAAGTGGCCGAATTCTCCGTTTGTCGCTGCGGTGATGTTAGGCACGTCCTCTCTCCGGGCTCTCCTCACTTCGGGAGAGGCACCGGAGACCGTCCGGAGACCGGGTGCGGCGGGGCCGCTCAGGCCTGGTCGGTCGGGCGGATGAAGATCTCGTTGACCGTCGCGCGGGCCGGCGCGGTGACGGCGTAGCGCACCGCCTCGGCGATGTCGGTGGCCTGCAACTGCCGGATCTTGGCGACCCGTTCCTCGATCGCGGCCTTCGTCGGCGCGTGGGTGATGTGCTCGCGCAGTTCCGTCTCGACCGTGCCCGGCTCGACGACCACCACGCGCACCCCGCGTTCGGTGACCTCCTGGCGCAGCCCCTCGCTGAAGCCGTTCACGGCGAACTTGCTCGCGTTGTAGCCGGCCGCCCCGCGCCCTGCCACGCGGCCGGCGATCGAGGAGATCTGCACGACCGTGCCCTGGCTCCTGAGCAGGTGCGGAAGGGCCGCGTGGGTCATGTACATCAGCCCGAGCACGTTGGTGTTGATCATCCGGGTCCAGTCGGTGGTGTCGGCGTCCTCGACGGGGCCGAGCAGCATGATCCCGGCGTTGTTCACGAGGATGTCGAGGCGCCCCAGGGTCTCCACCGTGGACCGTACGGCGTCGGCCGCGGCCCGCTCGTCGGTCACGTCCAGTTCGACGACGTGCACGGTTGCTCCCGTCGCGGCGAGTTCGTCCGCGAGCGCGGTCAGCCGGTCGACCCGGCGGGCCGCGACGGCGACCGCCGCGCCCTCCGCGGCGAGCGCTCGCGCGGTGGCCGCGCCGATGCCCGAACTCGCGCCCGTGACGAGCGCGACTTTTCCCTGCAGTGCTGACGTCTTGGTCATCGTTCTCCCCGGGGGCGAGTTCCGGTGTGTGGACAGGTCCGGGAATTCGGCCGGGCCGCCGGGCCGATTGGGCCGGGACACCTGCTCATTTCGGCCGGGACGCCGGACCAATTCAGTCGGGACGCCGCGACGTTAGCAGCAGGGCCGTGGCCGGGTGAATGGCCGAAGGAGCAGCTGGTTATGACTGTTTCCGGCCGGTTATGCGCGCCGGGCCGCCAGGCCACGACGCCTCCGGGCGGGCACGGCAGATTGGGACGGCGACAGCACGTCGGCGCGACCCCGGTGCAGCGACCTGCGCAGCGATAGGCGGTGGATGATGCAGAACGACGCGGCACTCCAGGACGAGAAGGCGGCCCCCTCGTACCCGATGCCACGGGGCTGTCCCGTGGACCCGCCCCCGCAGCTCGCCGGACTGCGCGCCGGTCCGGCCGCGAGCAAGGTCACCCTGTGGGACGGCAGCAGGGTCTGGCTGGTCACCTCACACGCCGGGGTACGGGCCGTGCTCGGCGACCGCCGGTTCACCGCCGTCACCAGCGCCCCGGGCTTCCCGATGCTGACCCGCACCTCCCAACTGGTGCGCGCCGCACCGCACACGGCCTCCTTCATCCGCATGGACGACCCGGACCACTCCCGGCTGCGTTCGATGCTCACGCGGGACTTCCTGGCCCGGCGCGCCGAGGAGATGCGGCCGGTGCTGCGGGAAATGCTCGACGAGATGCTGTCCGCGCTGGTCTCCTCCGGCGAGCGGCCCGTCGACCTCGTCACCGGTCTCACGACATCCGTGCCCTCCAAGGTCATCACCCTGCTCTTCGGGGTGTCCGAGGGGGACTTCATCGAGAGCCGCAGCGCGATCCTCATCGACCGCGGTTACACGCCGGACCAAGTGGCCGCCGCCCGAGACGAGTTGGACGGCTTCCTGCGTGACCTCGTCGAGGAGCGGGTCGCCGACCCGGGCACCGACCTGGTGAGCCGGCTGGTGACCGAGCAGGTGCGCACCGGCCGGCTGAGCGTGGAGGAGCTCGTGCCGATGTGCCGGCTGCTGCTGGTCGCCGGACACGGCACGACCGCCAGCCAGGCCGCGCTCAGCCTGCTCAGTCTCGCCACCGACCCGAACCTGGCCGGCGCGCTCGCCAAGGACGAGAGCCTGCTGCCGAAGGCGGTCGACGAACTGCTGCGCTTCCACTCCATCGTGCAGAACGGGCTGGCCCGCGCCGCCGTCGAGGACGTCCGGCTCGACGACGTGACGATCCGGGCCGGGGAGGGCGTCGTCCTCTCGCTGGCCGCCGGCAACCGTGACGAGGGGGTCTTCCCGTCCCCCGACACCATCGACCCGCACCGCGACGCCCGCCGCCACCTCGCCTTCGGCCACGGCATCCACCAGTGCCTCGGCCAGTGGCTCGCCAAGGTCGAGATCGAGGAGATGCTCGCCGCCGTCCTGCGCTGGATGCCCGGTGTGCGGCTCGCGGTGCCCTTCGAGGAACTGGACTTCCGCCACGAGGTGTCGAGTTACGGGCTCGGCGCACTGCCGGTGACCTGGTGAGCGACGAGCACGAGCCGAGCGGCACGGACCCGGAGCCGGGCGCGGAGAAGGGCGCGGAGCGCGGGGGAGGCCTGACGATCGCCATCGTGCCCGACGCCTGCTGCGCCATGGGCCGGTGCGCCGCGGCCGAGCCCGATCTCTTCGACCAGGACCCGGTCACCGGCACCGTCGTCCTGCTCGACGCCACCCCCGCAGCCGCCCTGCACGCCTCGGCCCGGCTCTGCGCCGAGCTGTGCCCGTGCGGCGCGATCACGGTCACCGAGAGCTGAGTGGAGCGATGATGATCCAAGCCCCTGGTTCCCCGTCCGCCGCCCCGAAGGCGGCGCTCGCGGCCGACGACTCCCCGATGGGTGAGGCGGCGCGCTGGGCGGTCGGGCTGCTGACGGCACCGGACCTCGCGGCGGACGGCGTCACGGTCGAACGCTTCGTCCCCACCTTCCCGCCCCGGCGCAGCCAGGGCTTCTCCGCGACGCTCGGCGAGTGGCGCGAGAAGGGGCCGTTCACCGTCCTGGACTACCAGCCGATCGCGCACAAGGGCTGGGTCACCCTGGCCGGCCCGACCGGTGTGCGGCACACCCTGTCGCTCACCCTCGACTCCTCCGGGCTGATCCGCATCCTCACCTTCCTGCCCGAGATCCAGATCCCGGAGATCGCCGACTGGGCCGCGCTGGAGGACGTGCTGCGCACTCCCGGCGTCGACCACTCCGTCCTCGCGGCGCGTCTGACGCCCGACGGGATCGAGGTCCTGCACGCGTCCGACGCGGACCGGCCGATGCCCACCGGGTCGGCGTACAAGCTCTACGTGATGCGGGCCCTCGTACGGTCCGTCGAGAACGGGGAACTGACCTGGGACGACGAGGTCACCGTCCGGCCCGAACTGCGCAGCCTGCCCACCGGTGACATGCAGGATCTGCCGGACGGCACCCGTGTCTCCGTGCGCGAGACCGCTTACAAGATGATCGCGATGAGCGACAACACCGGTGCCGACCTGATCGCCGACCGGATCGGCCGGGAGGCCGTCGAGCGGGCCGTCGCCGCGTCCGGGCACCACGACCCGGCGCTCCTGCGGCCCTTCCTGACCAGTCACGAGGTCTTCGAACTCGGCTGGGGGGAGGCCGCGTCGCGTACCGCGTGGGCGGAGCGGGACGAGGCGGGCCGGCGCGACCTGCTGCGGACGATCGCCCGTCCGATGACGGTGCGCGGCTCCGACCTCGGCGAGACCGTGCACCGGCTCGGCCTCGACTGGCACATGACGGCGTACGACGTCCTGCACGTCCTCGACGGGCTGCGCGGCGACAGCGCGCGGGACACCACCGGGACCGTCGAGCACATCCTGACCGCCTACCCCGGCATCGCGGTCGACCCGGCGCGATGGAGCAGGGCCTACTTCAAGGCCGGCTCCTGCCCGGGCGTGATGATGTTCTGCTGGCTCCTGGAGGACGGGGAGGGCACCGCGCACGTGCTGGTGCTGCGCCAGTCCGCGGATGAGCAGAAGCCCATCGGCGACGGTCTCTTCCTGCGCGGACTCGGCTCGCGCGTCGTCAACTCCGGGCTCCTGAAGGCGAAAACCGCCCGGTGAGCGTCCGGGACCGACTCCTCGCCGTGCTCGTCGCCGTGCTGTGGGGACTGAACTTCCTCGCGGTGCGGGTCGGGCTCGACCACTACCCGCCGTTCTTCCTCTCCGCGCTGCGTTTCGTCGTCCTCGCCGTGCCGGTGATCCTCTTCGTGCCCCGCCCGAAGGTCCCGCCGCGCTGGCTGGTGATCTACGGACTCGGCTTCGGCGCCATGCAGTTCGGGCTGCTCTTCCTCGCCATCGACCAGGGCATGCCCTCCGGGCAGGCCTCGGTCGTGGTGCAGGCGTCGGCGCCCTTCACCATGCTCCTCGGCGCGCTGCTGCTGGGTGAGCGGATCTCCCGGCGGCAGTTGGCCGGCGTCGCGGTCGCGGTCGTCGGCATGTCCGTCATCGCCGTGGAGCGGGCCCGCAGCGCCGCTCTGCTCCCGCTGTTGCTGACCCTGCTCGCGGCGCTCGGCTGGGCGTTCGGCAACATCGCCAGCCGGCAGGCGCGGCCCGATCACCCGCTGCGGTTCGCCCTGTGGATGTCGGTCGTTCCGCCCGTTCCGCTGCTGGCCCTCTCGGCGGCCATGGAGGGCCCCGGTACCGGCTGGCGCGACTTCGGCGCCTCGTTCTCCGCCGACGGCTGGCCCGGCCTGGTCGCGCTCGTCTACACGGCGCTGGCCGGTTCGGTGGTCGGCTCCGGCATCTGGACGACCCTGCTGAAGCGGTACGAGGCGGGGAAGGTGGCGCCGTTCTCCATGCTGGTGCCCGTGGTCGCCGTCCTCGGCGCCTGGCTGGCCCTCGGCGAGCAGCCGACGGCCTGGTCCGCGATCGGCGGCGCGGCGGTCGTCGCGGGCGTCCTGGTGGGAACCGGCTGGAACCCCTTCAGGCGCAAGGGCGCACCGGCCGGGGACGCCGCGGGCCCGCCCCCGGTGGAGGGCGGCGGAACGGTTCCCGCGCAGGCGCGAACGCCCGCACGCGACCAGCCCCCCATCGTGCGGCGCTGACTCCGGCACCAAGGGGGGCGGACGCGAGCGGCGAGGCCCGTGCCGCTCCCGCGGTGTCGGTCCGTGGCCCGCCGCTGGACCGGTGACGCGCGGCGCCGACGACGCGAAGGCCGTGCCCGCTCGTCCGGCGAGCGGGCACGGCCTTCACGCCTTCCTTCACAGAGCCTCGGGTCAGTGGGATCCGGATGCCCCGACCAGACCCGTCCAGGTCGTCCAGCGGTCCGTCGGGGTGAAGCCGAGGGCGGCGTTGACCGCGATCATCGCGGTGTTGTCCTCGGCGTTCGCCGTCTCGATCAGCCGGACGGCGGGTTCGTGCCGCAGCACGTACTCCAGGTTCGCGAGCTTCAGCAGCGTGCCCAGCCGGTGGCCGCGGTGCGCACGGTGGACGACGGTCATGCCCTGGAGCGCGTAGCCGGGATTGCCGGTGGTCTTGGAGACGCTGGTGTAGCCGGCCAGCCTTCCGCTCGCCTCGTGCAGCACACCGGTGTGGTACGCCTTCCGGCCGCGCCCCACCCGCATGGTCTCGAACTCCCGCGCGTAGCTGGTCCCGACCTCCTGGTCCTCGTCGAACGACTCGTCGCCCAGGGACTGTTCGAGCACCGAGACCCGTACCGCGTACGCGTCGGGCGTGATCGTCCCCCAGGTCACCAGCGAGTAGCCCGCCGGGACGGCGGGGAGCCCGGAGGCGAGCGGGTCGTGGAGGGCGAGGTCGAGCCACTGGTGCACGCCGGCCGGCGCCGCCGCCCGCCGCGCGCCGGCCGCGGCGGCGAAGGCCGCCGGAGCGGTGTCCCGCACGGGACCGCCGGGCAGGGCCTCCACGACGGTCCCGGAGAGCACGGAACGGCCGTGTCCGGCGGCGAGTTCGGCCGCCCGGCCGTACAGCGCCCGCCCGATGCCTTGGCGCCGCAGCTCCGGATGGACGAGGAGCTGGTCGACCCGGGCGACGTCCGCGCCGTCGGGCAGCGCGAGCCGCAGCGCGCCGACGACGCGGTCGCCCCGGCCCTCGTGACGGACGACCCAGTCCTCCAGTTTGGTCGCGGGCGGCGGGAAGCGCAGCGAGCCCGTCATGTCGGCGGCGCAGGGCGGCGCGGCTCCCGGCACGTCACCGGCCGCGTCGTCGAGCAGCGTCAGCCACTGGCGGACGGTGGTCTCGTCGTCGGCGGCCAGCGGACTGAGGCGCAGGCCCCGGGTGCTGTCGTTCACGGTGTGTTCTCCCGGTCGGTGCTCTCGGCGCGGTCGGGGGCGACGCCCATCGCCTGGACGTCGTACAGCCCGAAGGCGGGATGGACGTAGACGTTCGTGACCCAGGGGTTGCGGAAGTGCAGGGTCTTGTCGTGGACCAGGGGGAGGATCACGGCGTGGTCCATCACCAGGCGCTCGATCTCCCGCCAGTGGCTCGCGCGTTCGGCGGGGTCGGTGGTGTGCAGACTCCGGTCGACGAGGTCGTTGACGCGCGGGTCGTCGAGTTCGGAGATGTTCCAGTTGCCGCCGTTGCGGCGGATCTGGCGGCCGTCGACGAGGGGTGCGAGGAAGCCGTACTCGGTGGGGAAGTCGGCGCCCCAGTCGGTGACGACGAGCCCGAGTGCGTGCTCGCGGATCGTGTCCGGGTGCCCGGCGCCCAGGCTGAAGTAGCTGGCGACGTCCAGCTCCTTCACGGTCAGGCGGATGCCGACGCGGGCCACCGACTCCACCACGGCGTCGGCGACGAGGCGGAACTTGCCGCGCTGGGTGCCGATCACCGCCTCGAAGCCGTCCGGCAGTCCCGCCGCCGCGAGTTCGGCGCGGGCCGCGTCGAGGTCGCCGCGCAGGTCGACTCCGGTCGGGTAGGGGTCGAGGGCCTGGTGGGCGGGGAGCCGGGGCGGGAAGAGCGCCGTGGTCAGGTCGCCGCCCATGACCGGTCCGCCGCGGGCCTGTTGGAGCAGGATCTTGTCGGCGGCGTAGTGCACGGCCCGCCGCGCGTGCACGTTGTCGAACGGCGGGACGTGCGGCTGGATCGAGACGAAGTGCAGGAAGCTGGTGCGCGGGTTGTCGGTGCGGGAGCGCAGTACACCGTCCGCCGTGACGCGGCTCTGCGCCGCGTGCTGCAGGCCCCTGCCTTCGAGGTTGATGTCGAACTCGCCCGCGATCAGGCGCCGGTCGAGCTCGTCGACGTCCACCCCGATGGTCAGCTCGACCCGGTCGGGCAGCGCCGGGCGGACCGGGTCGCCCGCCCGGTCCCAGTAGGGGTTGCGCTCCAGGTGCAGGAAACGTCCCGGCCGGTGCGCGGCGATGCGGTACGGGCCGCTGGAGCGCGGGTTCTCCCCGTACTCGGCACCGAGGTCGGCGCGGCGCGGTACGGGGGCGGCGGCCGGCTGCGCCATGAGGTGGTCGAAGTCGGAGAACGGCCGCCGCAGCCGGAAGACGATCGTGCAGTCATCGGGCGTGAGCACCGACTCCAGCGGTTCGTCGCTGCGGTACGGGCCCGGGTAGGGCCGTGCCGGATCGTCCAGGAGGGGGATGAGGTACGTCGGTCCGCCGGGCAGCACGTCCTGTGCGAACACCCGCTGCACGGCGTTGCGCACGTCGTCGGAGGTGATCGGCGAGCCGTCGTCGTAGCGCAGGCCGGGGCGCAGCCGGTAGGTCCAGGTGCGGCCGCCGTCGCCGACCTGCCCGGGGCCCTCGGCGAGGTCCGGGACGGGCACGAGCCCCGCGGGGCCCGCGTCGGTGGGATACGCCATGAGGGTGCGGTTGAGCATCCGCTGGAGCAGCCAGACCCAGACGTAGTAGGTGCGGGCCGGGTCGAGGGAGTCCACGTCGGCCGAGGACACCAGCCGCAGCGTGCCGCCGCGCGCGGTCGAGGGGTTGACCGTCGCTCCGACGGCGGCGTTCCAGCCGGCACCCGCGCGTGTGAGTCGTTCCGTTCCGGTGCTCATCGTGTGGTCGTCTCCCGGTCGGAGGTGCGCGGGGGAGCGTCCGTCCCCCCGGCGGGGTGTCCGGCTCCGGCCGTGGTCCGGGCCGTCACCGGGCGGGGCACGGAGGCCGTGGCGCCGGATCCAGTGCGGGGCAGCCGGAGCAGGAACGCGTGCTCCTCGCTCGCCAGGCAGCCGCGGGCGAGTTTCGCCTCGATGCTGCCGATCCCCGCGTGCAGGACGGACACGCCCTCGCGGGCGGCGGCTTCGAGGACGCGGTAGTACAGGACGTCGTAGTAGAGCGGCAGCTTGCCCTGGGCCTCGTAGTCGAATCCGGCGCGGTGGCCGAACCACTGCTCCTCGCCGCGTGCCCGGGACCGCAGCACCATGCCGAAGCCGATGATGCTGCCGTTCTGGCGCGCCACCGAGACCATCGCGTCGTCGCCCATCACCTCGGAGATCCAGCTGAGGAGCCCCGCCGAGTGCTCGGGGCTCGCCGGATTGCCGTACTTGCGCAGCAGGTTGCAGTCGAGCTCGCCGAGGCGCGGCGCCAGCGCCTTGGTGAGCGGTTCGAGGTGCACCTCGACCTTCGCCTCGGCGAGCGCCCGGCGCTCCAGACGCACCCGGCGGCGCCGGTGCTTGCTCATCCGGGCGAGGAACTCGTCCCAGCCGCCGGGCGGGATGGGCAGCCAGGCGTAGTGCGCCGACAGGTGCGAGCGGTAGCCGCGCGCGTGCAGCAGATCCACCAACGCGGCGTCCCGGACGTCGACATGGGGGAAGCAGACGCTCGCCGCGCCCCGCTCCCGCGCGAGCTGCTCGGCCCGCTCCACCAGGGCCTCGACGTCGCCCGGCTCCGCGTGCGGGCCCGCGAGGGCGCGGGTGCGGCCCAGGTGCCGGCCGCCGCACACCAGGGACGGCAGCAGGGCGGCGGGATCGCCCCCGGCGACCTCCCGCAGGACGGCCTCCGCCTCGGGCGTCCCGCCGTCCTCCAGCGCCCGGGAGAGCATCGCGTCCGGACGGGCCAGCAGCCACGGCACCGCGTCGTCGGCCCACGCGGCGACGAGTCCGGCGACGGGGGCGCCGTCCCGGTGCCGCATCAGGAAGTCCATCGTGGTGCCGGAGTTGCGCTCCTGCACCGCGAGCCAGCGCGAGGTCTGGAAGAAGTCCTCGGCGCCGAGCAGTCCGTCCCAGCCGGCGCCCGGCAGGCCGGCGGCGTCCGCCACCGGCCGCACGTCGCCGCGGCCGGCCGCATACGGACCGGTGCCGGTCACAGCTCCCTCGTCCCGTCCTCGACGACGAAGTCGAGGTGGGCGGCGGCCTTGTCGGCGAGGGCCTGCGCCTCCAGGCGGTCGGGTCCGCTGCAGTAGGTGAAGCCGACGCAGGCGGAGTTGTCCATCCGCTGGAGCAGGTGGTCGCCCTTCTCCACGTGCAGCAGCACCTGTACGCCGGGCACCGAGGCGGCGGCCTCCACGCCGTCGACCCGCTGAAGGATGCCGCGCCGCTGCGGGTAGATCATGCGGACGGCCGCGCCGCCGGAGTGCCGGACCGGTTCGATCGCCGGGACCTCGCCGATCGTGAGGAGCCAGGCGTCCAGGATGGGGCTGCGCCCGGTGACGTCGGTGACGAGCATCGTCATGCAGCTCGACGGGGTGCGCGGGTTGGCCTCGATGACGCGCCAGCCGGACTCGGTGCGCCGCACCTCGGTGTGGCAGGGGCCGTGGTCGTAGCCGATGGCCTCCAGGGTGCCGATGACCGCCGCGTAGAGCTGGTCGCGTTCCTCGTGGGGAAGCGGCACGGGGAAGGTGTGGCCGCACTCGATGTAGGCCGGGTCGCCGAAGAGGTCCTTCGAGGTGACGCCGAAGACGTGCGTGTGCCCGTTCACGGTCATGGTCTCGACGCTGACCTCGACGCCCTCGACGTACGTCTCCAGCAGCACGTCCCCGGAGCGCGGCTGGCCGCGCAGGCTCCGCCGGATGCCGGACAGCTCCTGCCAGGCCTCGACGAGCTGGGCCATGTCGTCGACGCGGCGCACCCCGTAACTGATCGCCTCGGCAGGCGGCTTGGCGATCATGGGGAAGCCCAGCCGGCGGGCCGCCTCGTCCAGCTGTCCGGGGCCGCTGACCAGCATGTGCGGGATGTTGTAGGGCACGTCGCCGAGCGCCACCCGCAGCCGGTCCTTGGTGTTGGCCCGCTCCACGGCCGCCGGGTCGGGGCCGGGCAGGCCGAGGCGGCGGGCCGCCTGCGCGGCGAGCACCGTGTGGTAGTCGGAGAACGACGTGAGGCCGTCCACGAGGGGTGTGCCGTCCTCGCCGGTCACCACGGACAGCACCGCTTCGAGGTCGGTGGTGTCGACGTCGACGACCCGGTCGACCGCGGCGGCGAGCGGGTGCGCGTCCCAGTCGTGCCCGTGGGTGTACCAGGACCGGTCGCCGGTCAGCAGCCACACCTCCAGACCGTGCTCGCGGGCCTGGTGCAGGCCGAGGACGAACGGGTGGTTCTGCATGTGCTCGACGATCGCGATGCGCTTGCCGACGAACATCGCGTAGTCGGCCAAGGGTGTTGTCATGGGGACCGCCTCCATGGTCCCGCCCGCCGATCAGGTCGGGGGCGGTGCAGTCGACTGGCGTTGAACACCAGTTGACCGTGCCGGTCCCGCGGCGGCCATGAATCGGGTGGTCACACGCATAGGCGGTCGGCTAGGCGCATAGGAACACCGCGCCGGGCGCCACCGCGCCCGGCCCTTCGTGCGGGGCCGCTCACGCCGGGCGCGGCTGAGCCAATGCCGCCAGTCCGCCGAGGACGGCGAACAGGGCCAGGAACGCGGCCGTGGCCCCGTGTCCGACCGCGTCCTCGACGACGTGACCGCCGATCAGGAACCACGCCACCGTGCCCGCGAGCAGCAGGAGGTGGTTGCCGCGTTCGCCGAGCAGGCGCATGCCCGCCCACAGCAGCAGCGGCATGGACAGGGCGCCGGCGATCCCGGCGAGCAGCGATTCGAGGGACCCGGCGAGGAAGGCGTCCTCGCTCGCGTCGCGCACGCCCTGCGCCCAGGAGCGGCAGGACGTCCAGATCCCGTAGCAGACGACGGCGGACACCGCGGCGACGGCGGTGCCCTTCGCCCAGCGGGTGGCCCGGCCGGCGGCGGTGCGGTTCGTCATGGTGGCAGCCTTCCATGGCAAGGGGACGGGGGCCCGGGTGCGTGCACCCGGACCCCCGCCCTCATCTCAACTCATGCCGTGCAGAACCGCGTCGAGCGGCTCACAGCGAGTGCTGCAGGCTGTCTGCGTACAGCCGGGCGCCCGCGATCTTCGGGTGGAACGACTTCATGGACGGTGCCACGTTGCCCGGCAGCCAGTCCCAGTCCCGGTTGTCGGCCTTCGAGTGACCGGACAGGACGATGCCGTTCACGTCCTCCGGGTCACCGCAGATGGCCTTGCCGGCGAACTCGTCGCGCGGGTCGGAGAAGACCGCCTTCGCGTTGTAGAGGGTGTTGGCGTCGTTGACCGCGCCCTGCATCTCGGCGGCGAGCGTGTCGGCCATGCCGTTCAGCCACGGCGCCTCCTCCGTACCGATACCGATGACGCAACTCCCTTCATTCTCCAGGAGTTTCGGGTAGCCCATCAGCACGATCTTGGCGTTCGGCGCCTTCTGGTGCAGTGCGTTGAGCGTGCTCGCCAGGCGGGGTCTGATCTGTTCGCGGAGCCACTTGGGCGCCCATTCCTCCAGGGAACCGGTGGACTGGCCGGTCTTCGCGCCGGTGTCCGGGTCGACGGCGTCGATGGAGTTGTTGTTGCACACGGTCAGGGCCGTGATGCACTCCTGGACGATGTCGGCGAAGCGGGCGTCGTTGCCGCCGATGTTCAGCGTGACCAGCGTGGTGTTCTGGTCGAGGTACCCCTGCTGGATCTGCGGCAGTTCACTGCTCTGACCCTGGTTGAGGATGTTGAAGTGACGGGCGCCGGAGCAGGCGATGAAGTGGTAGTCCATGGCCGCGTCGCGGTCGTCGGCCATCGCGCCGATCGACTTCGTGTAGCCGGGCAGCGTGGCCTGCCGCGACCAGGAGAACTTGGAGCGGTGGCACTTGTCCTCGGTGTCGGGCTGCGCCGAGTCGTAGTAGTCGGACTCGGGGTAGTAGTCGTCGCCGCCGTTCGCCGAGGCGCCCTCGCCCGAGGAGTACGAGTCGCCCATCGAGACGACCTGGTTGGCGGGCTTGGCGCTCATCGGCTGGAAGCCGACGGAGTCCCAGGCGACGTCCTCGGTGCCCTTGCCGTCCTGGGTGACGTTCGACAGGGAGAGCGTGGGTGTGCCGGTGAAGTTGAAGACCCCGAGGGAGACCCACTGGTTCTTCATCACCCGCTGGAGCAGCGTCCGGTTGGGGCTGGTCGAGTTGGACCCGCCGACCTTGTACAGCGCCTGGCGGGTGTGCGCGCCGTGGTCCGGCAGGTGGATCCACACGCGCATCCAGCCGCGGTCCGCCTTGTTCAGCGTCCAGGTGCCGGTGGTCTGGAGCTTGGTCGCGTCGGCCGTCCCGCTCTTGTTGGTGTGCGAGAACCAGAAGTGGTTGCCGTAGGCGGCGCCGATCTGGTGCAGGTCGATCCGGCCGGAGGCGGTGCCGAAGCCGAAGCCGAAGGTGCCCGCCGAGGAGACGGCCCCGCACGATCTGCCACTGGATCCGGCCGGTACGACACCGTTGTCGACGTCGTCGACGACGTAGGTGCCGGACGGCAGACCGGACGAGCAGTCGGGCGGGTACGAGTTGGCGTCCGGCTGCTCGGGATAGGTGTCGTCGAACCGGTGCAGCGCGTTGCCGCACAGGGCGGCCGAGGTGCAGTTCTTCCAGGTGGAGGCCTTGGTGAACCAGCACTTCAGGTAGAGCGGGTCCGAGGTGCTCGGGTCACCGGGCAGCAGGCAGGGGCCGCCGCCGGTGTTGTTGGTGGCGCTGTCGCTGATCTTCGACGGGTCACAGTTGTTGCTGCTGTCGCAGAACAGCGAGATGGGCGGCTTGGCCGCGGTGCGCGCGGCGGTCGTCGTCCACCAGGCGGCGCGGTAGCCGGGCTGGAAGTCGCCGGGGGCGAACATCGCCGAGATCGGGCGCGCCGCCCAGCCGATGACCTTCTCCTCGTACGGCCAGTCCTGCGGGTGCGCGGCGTGGCTGTAGTCGTCACCGCCGGCGGCGTTCTCCAGGAACGGCGTGCGGTTCTCCTTCCACAGCGGGTTGGCCGGGTTGTTGGTCCAGCCGAGGCCCCACTTGCCGGCGTTGCTGCCCGCGTCCGCCTTCAGGTGGTAGCCCGTGTTGTACGACCACAGGGCGGCGAACCAGTTCTCGATCCACTGCGGGCTGCCGTCGTTGATGGTGATCCCGTCGGCGCGGGTCTGGTTCCACTTCTCGACCAGGATGTTCACGCCGGACGCGATGTTCGCCGCGTAGTCGAGGGCGATGGCCTCCTGCTGCGCGGTCGTCTTCGTCGGCTGGCCCTTGCCCGGAAGCCGCATGCCGTCGGTGACCTGGGTGACGCCGTAACCGCAGTCGGACTTGCTCCAGTCGATGGCCCACGGGTCGGTCTGGGTGCCGTCGGAGGAGTAGGAGACGCCGTAGAAGTTGCCGACCAGCGGGTTCGCGGTGACGCCGGGGACGGCGTACCGGGTGGCCTGCCACATGTTCGACTCCTGCGCGGTGACGCCGAGCATCACCTGTGCGGGAACGTGCCAGCCGGCGCCGCTGCCGCCGCTCAGCGCCTGGAGCGGGAACAGGGTCTGCGGCGCGTAGGCGCCCATGCCCGTGTTCTTCCAGTTCGCCGCGCGGGTCGCGCCCTTGTTGAGGGTGCCGACGACGGCCTGGTCCACGGCCCACTCGATCTGCCGCGGGGTCGGCTGGAACGCCTGCTTCTTCGGGTCGTTGCGCGGCACCGAGCACGTGCGGTCGGTGTCGACCGGGGCGGCCATCGGGCTCGCCTTGGCGGACTTCCCGGACGTGGACTTCCCGGACGTGGATGTCCCGGACGGGGACTTCCCCGACGCGGATCCTGCGGGCGCGGCCAGCGCCGGGCTCATCGCGGTCGCGGCGCGCTGGGCGGCCGCGTCACCGATCCGGTTGCCCGGCGCGGCGTCGAGGACGGTGCTCTTCCCGGTGTCGAGGGCTTTCAGCGTGATGCGGGCGGTGCGCGCCGAGAAGGAGTCCTTCTGGGAGATCCGGGAGTCCTTGCCGTCCGCCCACGCGGTGGTCACCGCGGCACCGCCGCGGCTGGAGATCCGGGCGTCCTTCGCGATGCCGCCCGGGTTGTGGACGGCGGAGGGGAGCGATCCGCTCGTCTTCGCCGAGCCGGTCACGTACACCGCGCCGGCGGGGGTGCGCGCCAGGTCGAACGCGGTGAGCGAGCCCTCTCCGAGCTGGGCCGCCCGGCCCTTGCCGTCGGGGGTGCGCAACGCGCTCGCGGCGACGCGGGAGACGGCGGCCCGGTCGTCGGTGGAGGACTTCTTGGCGCCGCCGGGCAGCCGGTCGATGAACGTGACACCGCCGTCGGCGTCGGGCTGCAGCTGGAAGGGCACGGCGTGCGTGACGGCCACGGTCTTCACCGTGCCGCCCTGAACACGGACGACCCGGTTCCCGCGGGCGCCGACGATCGCGCCGTCCACCGGGACCGCCGAGGTGACCTGGCCGGGCACCTTCGTGACCACGGACCTGCCGGTCGCAGCGGCGACCGAGACGAGCCGCGTCTCGTTCGTCCGGGAGGTGGCCTCGTCGGTGAACTGCGAGAACACGGCGTTCTCGGTGGTGCCGCAGCCGGGCGAGAAGTAGCCGAGGGTGGCCTGGAAGGGGAGCTTGCGGACGGCTCCCGACCTCAGGTCCACGATCGCGGTGAACGCGCCGCGGCTCAGCAGGTCGGGCTTGTTGGTGAAGGTGCGCGGCGCGTAGGCGACGGCCGCGTACCGGCCGGAGCCGGTCGGACAGGCGTTGCCGATCCAGGTGTCCGTCTCGAAACCCGGCTCGGACAGCGAGGCGGCGGTCTTCCAGGCGTAGCCGCTCTTCTCGTCGGCGATCATCACGTGGAAGCCGGTGCCGTCGCCGGACGTGGTGAACGCCCGGTCGGCCGACGCGCTGTAGTTCTTGCCGAGCAGCTCGGCGCGCTGCTTCTCGGGGACCGCGTCCGGCCGGCTCTTCGCCGGGGCCTTCCCGTCCGCCGGCACGGACTTGGGGGTGGCGGACCAGCCGTCGGCCGCGCCCGGAGGGGCCGCGTTCGCGTAGGCCTGCGTCGTGCCGATCCCGCAGGCCACCGCTATCGCGACGGCCGAGGCGACCGGGACACGCGCCTTCCTCAGTCTGCTGCGTCTCAACTTCGTTTCCTTCATGTGGGGTTCACGCCCGGGACTGGGCGTGCGACCTGTGGGGGGAGAGCGAGCAGCGTGGCACCGGCCGCTCTTCGGCCTGTCCCCACCAACTCCTTTGCGTCCGTGGCCGGTTTGCGCTGAGTGCGCGTACTCAGGTGTCCCGGGGGCCTCTCTGCCACCCTGGACGGCATGTCCTCGCGCAAGCGCTTCCCGGCCGTCCCCGCCCTGACCGCCGCGACGGCCCTGTCCGCGGTCCTCTGCCTGACCGGCTGCGGCACCCACCGCCCGGCCGCGGCGCCCGGCGGAGCTCCCGACCGGCCCTCTCCGGTGTCCTCTTCGGCCGCCGCGCCGTCGAGCCCGCACGCCGAGCCGGACCGCGGCGACAGCGCGCCGCACAACGAGGAGAACAACGTCGGACGCCGGCCCGGCGAGATGACCGCGGAGGACAGGGAGTCGGCGCGGAAGCAGGCCGCTAAGGTCCGGCCCGTACTGGAGAAGCTCCACGCCGAGGGCCGCATCGGCCCGGACGCCGTACGCCCCGCGCTCGCCGCCCTCGGGTTCCCGCCTGCCGACCTGCGCGTACAGGAGCCGTGGTCGCGCTGGAACGTGGACCACTCGGAGAAGGTGCCGGGCACGCTCTACGGAATCCGGATCGGCGCGACGGCCTGCGTCTCCGGCATGCTGGACGCCGACCAGGTGTGGACGGAGGTCACGGGCCCGTACCCGGAGACGGGATGTGTGGCCCCGCCGGTGGCGCACTGACCCGGCCTGACGGTCCGTCACATGAGAGTCGTGCGAGAAGATCCCGGAGACAACGGGGCCCGGCGGCGGACGTAAGGGCCCAGACCCGGACGTACGCGCCGCGGACCTGGGGACGTACGTGAGGAGGCTTTCCGGTGAACGGCTAGCATCGCGGCACAGTTGTCGGCCGGGATGGGGTGGGTGTCGTGTCACAGGCGGAGGAGGGGCCGCGGATCGCCGTTGCCGTGGTGACCATGGGCAACCGTCCCGCCGAGGTCGACGCCCTGTTGACCTCCGTGGCCAAGCAGGACCTCGCACCCACCCGGATCGTGATCGTCGGCAACGGCTGCCCGCTGCCCGAGTTCGCCGAACGCCTCGGCCTGCCGGGCGAGGTGACCGCGATCGAACTCGACGAGAACCTCGGCTGCCCCGGTGGCCGGAACGTGGGGCTCGCCCGGCTGCGTGAGTTCGGGGACGTGGACGTGGTCGTCGAACTCGACGACGACGGCCTCCTCGTCGACGGCGACGTCCTGCGCACGGTGCGCGACCTGTACGCGGCCCGGCCACGCCTCGGCATCGTCGGTTTCCGCATCGCCGACGAGCTGGGCGAGACGCAGCGCCGCCACGTGCCGAGGGTCGGGGCGAAGGACCCGATGCGCGGCGGACCGGTCACCGGCTTCCTCGGGGGCGGCCACGCGCTGTCCATGCCGATGCTCGCAGAGACGGGGGACTGGCCCGCCGAGTTCTTCTTCGCGCACGAGGAGACCGACCTCGCCTGGCGGGCCATCGACGCCGGCTGGACCGTCCTCTACGAGCCCTCGCTGCTCCTCCAGCACCCCAAGACCTCGCCGGCCCGCCACGCCATCTACTACCGGGTCACCGCCCGCAACCGCGTCTGGCTCACCCGCCGCCGGCTGCCCCTGCCGCTGATCCCGGTCCACCTGGGCATCTGGATCGTGCTCACGCTCCTGCGGACCCGGTCGGCCGGCGGCCTGAAGGCCTGGTTCGGCGGATTCGCCGAGGGGCTGCGCCAGTCCGGCGGTGAACGGCGCCCGATGCGCTGGCGCACGGTCTGGCGTCTCACCCGCCTCGGGCGGCCGCCCGTCATCTAGGGACAGCCGTCCGGATCGGGCCACGACGCGCGAGTGGTTGCAGGCGCACTCGCCGGGAGGGCCCGTCCCGGGCGTCCCGCGCCCGCCCCACGGGCGGCGCCGGAAGTCCGGCACACGACAGACGGAGGCCCCGGTCGCTCACCTCGACGACCGGGGCCTGCCACGTCCCGGATCCAGCCGCGGCGGCGACACTCCCCCGAGTTACGCGTAGTACGCGCGCACCGTCGGGCCGGATCCGATGAAGTGATCACATCAGGCCACACCAACGGATCGCTAACATGAGGCCAACGTTCCCGGGAGGGAACGGTCAGGCGGTCGGCGGGCGTCGTCGTCGTGGGACGCGAACGCGTCGTGGAGCGTGGCCACCGTGGCCGGGCGGCAAGGCAGTGGGGCGGTGTGATGCGGAACGGGCTGCGGTTCGGGCTGCTGGGGCCGCCGGTGCTCTACGGCGCCGACGGTGAGGTCGTCCCGATCGGCAGCGGCAAGACCCGTGCCCTGCTGGCCGCACTCCTCCTCGAACCGGGCCGGGTCGTCTCCGTCGACGCCCTCAAGGACGCGCTGTGGGGTGGCGCGCCCCCTGCCTCCGCTCGGGCCTCGCTGCACAACCACGTGACCCGGCTGCGCCGCCTCCTCGACGATCCGGACCGACTGCGTGCCGTACCGCCGGGTTACGTCCTGCGGGTCGCCGAGGGCGAGCTGGACGTCCGGCTCTTCGAGCGGCACGCCACCGGGGCACGCGACGCGCACGCCGGACAGGACGCGGAGCGGGCGCTGCGGGAATCCGCCGCCGCACTCGCGCTCTGGCGCGGCACCCCGCTGAGCGGCCTGCCGCCCGAGCCCGGCGGACACGCCCTCGTCCAGCGCCTGGAGGAGGCGCGGCTGCTGGTCCTGGAATGGGGGTACGAGGCGGAGCTGCGCCTCGCGCCGAGCGTCCCCCGGCTCGACGGTCTCGCCCCCGAGCTGGCCGCCCGGATCGCCGAACATCCGCTCCGCGAGTCCTTCCACCGGCTGCTGATGCTCGTCCTGCACCGCACCGGACGCCAGGCCGAGGCCCTCGCCGTCCACCGCGACCTGCGGGCCCGCCTGATCGAGGAGCTCGGCATCGAGCCCGGGCCCGCGGTGCGCGAGGCCCACCTGGAGATCCTTCGCGCGACGGACCGGGACGCGAGCACCGCCCCCACCGGTGGGCGGGTTCCGGAAGCGGACCGTACCGGCGCCGGAACGGGACCCGCGGACCGGGGCGGGGAGGAGCCCGCCCCGCCGTCCTGCCCCGCCCAACTGCCGCCGCCCCCGGCCCACTTCATGGGCCGCGTGGACCTCCGCGACCAGCTGGTCCGGATCCTGCGCCCGCAGCGGCCGGCCGCGTTCCCGGAGCTCCCGCCCCGGTCCCGCAACGGGTGGCATCCGCACTGCGCCGCCCCCGCCTCCACCCCCGTCACGGTGATCAGCGGCATGGCCGGCGTCGGCAAGAGCGCCCTCGCGCTGCATGTGGCGCACGAGCTGAGGGAACGTTTCCCCGACGGTCAGTTGTACGTGAACCTGCACGGCGCCACCCCCGGCATGACCCCGATCACCGCCGCTCAGGCCCTCGCCGCACTCCTGCGCGACCTCGGGGTGGAACCTCGCCGCGTCCCCGAGAACTCCGACGCGGCGGCCGCGTTGCTCCGTTCGGCGCTCGCGCCGACCCGCACCCTCCTGGTCCTCGACGACGCGTCCCACGCCGCCCAGGTGCGCCCGCTGCTGCCGGCGGGCCCGGACTGCGCGGTGATCGTGACGAGCCGCTCGCCGCTCACCGCGCTGGACGGCGCCCACCGCTTCCCGCTCGCCCCCCTCACGGACGAGGACAGCGCGGCCCTGCTCCGCGCTGTCTCGGGCCGCCAGGACGGACTCGACGGCGCGCACCCCCTCGTCGAACTCACCGGCCGGCTGCCCCTCGCCCTCCGCGTCGTCGCGGCCCGACTCGCCGCGCGCAGCGCCCTCACCCCCGACGCGCTGGCCGGTCAACTGGCCGCGACCGAGGGCCGGTTGCATCACCTGGAGTACGACGACCTGAGCGTGCGCCGCTCCCTGGCCGTCGCGCACGACGCGCTGCGCGCCTCCGACCGCGAGGCGGACCGGGACGCGGCGCTCGCCCTGTGCCGGATCGGCGCGCTCGACCTGCCCGTCTACGGAGCCGCCCTGCTCGCCCGCCTCACCGGCACCGGCGAGCGCCGCGCCGAGGCCGCCCTCGACCGCCTCGTCGACGTCGCCCTCCTTGAGGAGACGGCGTACGGCCGCTACGCGCCCCACGACCTCGTACGGGACTTCGCGCGCGAGATCGCGGGCGCCGCGGAGTGCGTCCTCGCCACGGCGGGCCCGGTCCCGCACGCCGGCACCGCCTGGCCCGGCACCGCCCGGCCCGGCACCGCCCGGTCCGGAGGTGCCCCCGGCGCCGTGTCCGGCGAGCGCGAACCGGATCAATCGGGCGTGCGGCGCGGCGAGGACCCCGGCGGGCATGACGCGGTCGTCGCCGAGCGGGCCCTGCGCTGGTACGCCTCGGTCGCCGCCCGGTCCCTGGAGGCGATCCTCGAACCCGGCCTCGACCGCGAGGACCGCAGCAGGCCGACCGCTTCGCAGCCCGCCGGGCACTCGGCGGACCTCGCGGCCACACCCGCCTTCCGCTCGGCCCGCGAGGCCTTCGCCTGGGGCGACTCCGAGCTGGCGAACGCGGTCGCCCTGGCGGAGCGGTACGCACGCACCTCCCCGTACGTCCCCCTGCTGGCTCGCACACTCAACCCGTACGTCCAACGCAGCGGACACGTCGCCGAGTTGGAACGCCTCCAGCGGGCGGCGCTCGAAGGGGCGCGGCTGCTCGGCGACGAGGCGGCCGAGGCGTACGCGCTCGGCGACCTCGGAGGGCTGCACTTCATGACGGGTCGGGGGGCCGAGGCCCTCGCCCTGAACGACGAGGCGCTGGCGATCTGGCGCCGCCTCGGCGTGCTGTCCTGGGTACGGCGTGGCCTGAACAACCGGGGCATGCTCCTCGAAGGTCTCGGCCGCTACGACGAGTCCGGTGAGGCCCTGCTGCAGAGCCTGCAGTTCTCCCGGGAGCTCGGCGACCCGCACATGGAGGCGATCACCTACAGCCACCTCGGCAACCTGTACGAGCACAGTGATCCGCGGGCCGCCATCGACCACCACAAGCGCAGCCTCGCGATCGGCGAGGCCCTGCAGGACGTGATCATCCGGCACTCCGCGCACTGCAACATCGGCTACGCGCACCTCACGCTCGGCGAACCGGCCGCCGCCGTACCGCACTTCGAGGAGAGCCTGCGCGTGCTGGGCAGTCACGGCGACTGGCACGGGGAGTCGCAGACCCGGCTCGGCCTGGTGCGCGCCCTGCGCGGCGTGGGCCACAGGGAACGGGCGGCGCGCGAGTGCGACCTGCTGTGCTGCCGCGCCGACCGCCGCGCCGACCGGTACACCGGCGGTCTCGCCAGGCACCAGCGCGGGCTGCTGCTTCGCGAACAGGGCGACACACAGGCCGCGTACCGGGAGTGGGCGTCGGCCCTGGAAGCCCTGGAGGACACGGACAGCCCGGTCGTGGGCGAACTGAGAAGACTGCTGGCGACGTGATGCCGGCCGGCGGGTGGCCCGATCACCGACACCGGTTCGGCGGGTGGCCCGACCGCCGGCGACCGGTTCGCCGATCGCGAGACGGCCGGCCGGCCGGGCGGACGGGCCGGTGACGCCGGGACGGCCACCGGTGGCACCAGCGACCGTCGGTTCCTGCCGGCAGCCGGATTGCGGGCCCCGGGACTGCCGGTGGCTGGACGGACGGCGACCGGTTCGCCGATCGCGAGACGGCCGGCCGGCCGGGCGGACGGGCCGGTGACGCCGGGACGGCCACCGGTGGCACCAGCGACCGTCGGTTCCTGCCGGCAGCCGGATTGCGGGCCCCGGGACTGCCGGTGGCTGGACGGACGGCGACCGGTTCGCCGATCGCGAGACGGCCGGCCGGGCGGACGGGCCGGTGACGCCGGGACGGCCAACGGTGGGACCAATGACCGTCGGTTCCTGCCGGCGGGCGGATTGCGGGCCCCGGGACTGCCGGTGGCTGGACGGACGACCGCCGGTTCGCTGCTCACGGGACTGCCGCCGCTCGGACCGGTGACGGCTGGAGCGACGACCGCCGGTGTAGCGCGTGGTCGGTGTGGGGCTGCGTCGGCGGGCCGTGGGGAGCGGCTACTTGGCGTCCGCGTAGCAGCTGACGACCGCTGTCGTGAACGGGAACCGGACCGGGGTCTCCCCGAAGGTGAGGCGGCCGGCGAGTTCGGCCGCCTCGCGGATGGCGGCCACCACGGCGTCGGCCTCCTCGGCGGGACAGTGCACGATCACCTCGTCGTGCTGGAAGAACACCAGCTCGGCGGCGAGGTCCTCGCAGGTGCGGCGCAGCCCCGCCAGCATCAGCAGGGCCCAGTCGGCGGCGCTGCCCTGCACGACGAAGTTGCGCGCGAACCGGCCGCGGGCGCGGGAGTCGGAGGACGCGTACCCCGGCACCCAGCCCTGGCCGGAGGGGGTCTCGGCGGGATCGTCCTGCGGGATGCCCGCCTCGTCGCCGCCGTCGTCCCGTGTGCCGGCGGCCGGGGGGCAGGTCCGCCCGAGCCAGGTCCGGACGAGACGGCCCTCCTCGCCCGCGCGGGCCGCGTCGTCCACGTAGGCCACGGCCCGGGGGAAACGGCGGCGCAGGAGCGCGAGGTTCTTGAGCCCGTCGCCTGACGTCTGTCCGTACACCGCGCCGAGCACGGCGAGTTTGGCCTGGGCGCGGTCGCCGGAGAAGGCCCGGTCCGACACCGACTGGTAGAGGTCGCTCTCGCGGCCGGCGACCTCCATCAGACCGGGGTCGCGCGAGATGGCGGCGAGGACGCGCGGCTCCATCTGGTCGGCGTCGGCGACGACCAGACGCCAGCCGGGGTCGGCCACGACCGCCCGGCGGATCACCTTGGGGATCTGGAGGGCGCCGCCGCCGTTGGTCACCCAGCGCCCGGTGACGGTCCCGCCCGGCAGGTACTCGGGGCGGAAGCGGCCGTCGCGGACCCAGTCCTGGAGCCAGGACCAGCCGTGGGCGACCCAGATCCGGTACAGCTTCTTGTACTCCAGGAGCGGCTTCACGGCCGGGTGGTCGAGGGACTCGATCTCCCAGCGCCGGGTGGACTTGACCTTGATCCCGGCCTGCGCGAACGCCTTGACGACATCGGCGGGGAGGTCGGGTCTGACGCGTCTGCCGAAGGCGGCGGAGACCTCGTCGGTCAGCTCGGCGAGGCGGCGCGGCTCACCGCCTCCGGTGTAGCGCTCGCCGAGCAGTTCGCTCAGGACGCCACGGTGGACGTCCGCGCTCCAGGGGAGGCCCGACTGGTTCATCTCGGCGGCGACCAGCATCCCCGCGGACTCGGCGGCGGTCAGCAGCCGCATCCGCTCGGGGTGGGCGGTGGTGTCGTGGCGGCGCTGCTGGTCGGCGTAGACGGCGAGGAGGTCCGCGAGCGGCAGGTGGACCGGGCGCGGCTCGAAGAGGGAGGACTGCGAACCGGGCTCGGCGGAACGCTGTGGCGGGTCCGGCGGCACGGGGCCGCCGCGCAGTCGTGCCAGCGCGGCGGCCGCCGACCGGGGCTCGCCGAGCCGCCCCTCGTGTCCGAGCAGCAGGGTCTCGGCGGCCTCCATGTCGTAACACCGCTCTACTCGCACCCCCGTGGCGAGCAGACGCGGATACACGTCGGCCGTCGACCGCCACACCCACCGGGTCACGTCCGGCCGGGTCCGCACGGCCTCGGTGAGGTCGGGCTCCCGGCGGACCGGCCCGGTGGGCAGCCCGTCCGGGCCGAGGGCGGCGATCTCCGCGCCGCCGTCCTCGGCCGGCGCGAGAGCCCATCGCTCGGTCATGCTTCCGAGTCTCGCAGGGGGGTCTGACAACGCGGTCCGGCGACGCGACCGGCGGCTTGGCCGTGTCCCTACGCGGTTCCCTCCGCGGCCTGCTTCTGCCGAACGATCTCGTCGAGCATGGCGGTGATGTGGGCCTCGGCCGTCGCCTTGTCGACGCCCGCGCCGCTGAGGACGCCCGTGCCGTTCTCGAACTCCAGCAGGGCGAGCAGGATGTGCTCGGTGCCGACGTAGTTGTGACCGAGGCGCAGGGCCTCGCGGAAGGTGAGTTCCAGGACCTTCTTGGCGGCCGGACCGTAGGGGACCAGTTCGGGGACGTCGTCGGCGGCGGGCGGCAGGGCGGCGGTGGCGGCCTCGCGGACGCTGTCGAGGGAGACGCCCTGCGCGGTGATCGCCCGCGCGGCGAGGGCGTCGGGCTCGCTGAGCAGACCGAGGACGAGGTGCTCGGGAAGCCCCTCGGTGTTCCCCGCCGCCTTGGACGCCTCGTGCGCGACCATGACCACCTTGCGGGCCCGCTCGGTGTAGCGCCCGAAGCCCTGGCTGGGGTCCAGGTCCACCTCAGCCTTGGGCACGAACCGCTTCTGCGCGGCCTGCCGGGTGACTCCCATGCTCTTGCCGATGTCCGTCCAGGACGCGCCCGAACGCCGCGCCTGGTCCACGAAGTGCCCGATCAGGTGGTCGGCCACGTCTCCCAGGTGGTCGGCCGCGATCACCGCGTCCTGAAGCTGGTCGAGCGCGTCGCTGTGCACGTTCTTGATGGCGTCGATGAGGTCGTCGAGCCGTACGGATGCCTTGCCGGGCGGGTTCGTCGTCATGCGTCAACGCTAGGTTGACAGTGCGCAAGTGTCAACCCGAAGTTGACAGTGGTGAGAGGGATGTCCGCCCATGGGATTCGGCGAGATGTGCACGGCGGGATGTGCGCGGCGGGATGTGCGCGACGGAAAGTATCGATGGAGATGGAGAAGGGCCCCGGCGCTCGAACCGGCGTGCTCGGTGGCGGGGCCCGTCGCCGGGCACGCCCGTGCATCGGCGCTCCCTCACGCCCGTCGCCAGGCCCCCGCCACCGAGGCCCCCACCCCGATCGCGATGCACACCCCGACGCATCCGGTCACCGGGACCCACGGCACCGTCACCGTCACGGGTGCCGACAACCGGCCGAGCGCTCCCGCGAGTCCGGCGAGGTTCGCCGCGGCGACCGTGGCCCCGAGGGCCGCTCCGACGCCGACCGCCAGCGCCGCCTCGCCCGCGACCACGCCCAGCACCTGGCCCCTGGTGGCGCCCGCCATGCGCAGGGACCGCAGTTCCGCGCCCCGTGCGGACGTCGCCATCAGGCAGGTGCCCGCGAGCGCGATGGCGGCGTAGACGAGCGCGATGCCCAGGACCACCAGGAACCCGAGCCGGGTCTGCGGCCCGGAGCGCGGTCCGGTCGCGGCCAGCCATTGCGAGGCCGTCCGCACCGTGCCGCCGGAGGCGCGCAGCGCGCTCGTGACCGCCGCCGGGTCGGCCCCGCGCCGCATCCGTACGTCGAGCCGGTCGAGGTGGGCCCCCGGCGCGTTGGCCACCGTCACATACGCGCCGCTGTCGCCCGTGCCCCGCGCCAGCACGGCCGCGATCCGCAGTCGCGCGGGCCGCCCGTCGCCGAGCCGGACGTCGACCCGGGAGCCGACCTCGCGGCGCCGCCACTCCTCGTCGACGACGATCGACCGGTCGTCGAGATCGCGCACGTCCCCCGCGATGACCGGCAGCCGGGTCACCGCCGCGAACGCCGCCACGTCGTCCACCGCCCGCGCGTCCGACCGTACGAGCGCGGTCCCGTCCTCCCGGACGAAGACGGCTGTCGACGCGGTCCCGGACACCGTCGCGCCGGGCGCCCGCACGTGTCCCAACCGCTCGCCGGTGACGACGAGTTGAGCCGCCGTTCGCTCCCGTGCCTCCGCGGCCCGCGCGCCGGTCACCGTCGCCGCCGAACCGAGCAGCGATCCGGCCAGCGCGACCGTCACCAGGGCCGGGGCGGCCACGGCGGCGGTGCGCCGGACGGACCCGGCGGCGTTCGCGCGGACCAGGACGCCGTACGCGCGGGGCAGCCGCCGCAGCGGAAGCAGCCGGACGAGCGGGCCGACCAGCGCCGGTGCCAGCACGGCGACCGCCGTGACGAGGACCATCGGCTGGGTCGCGTAGGTCTTGCGCTTCAGCAGGGCCGCCGGGTCCGCGTACAGCGTCCAGGCCGTCAGGCCGAGTCCGGCCACCAGCAGGACCGCCCCGGCCACCCGCCGGGACCCGGGCATCACCCCCGTGTCGACCGAGGCCTCTCGCAACGCCTCCAGCGGACCGGTCCGCCCGGCGCGCCGAGCCGCCGCCCAGGCACCCGCGAGCGCCACCGACACCCCGGTGGAGAAGGCGACTGCGTACGGCCAGTGCGTCCCTGCCCGCAGGGCGAACCAGGGCGGCGCCACCTCGCCGTCGACCAACTCCCGTACCAGCGTGGGCGCCGCTGCGTCGCCCAGCACGCAGCCGAGGGCGGAGGCCACCAGCCCCAGCGCGAGCGCTTCCCCGAGGACCGTCCGCCGGACCTGCCCGGGCAGCGCCCCGGCGAGCCGCAGCAGCCCGAACTCCCTTCGCCGCAGGGCCACCACGAACGCGAACGTCGACGCCGTCACGAAGACCGCGACGAAGGCCGTCACGCCGGCCGCCGTGCCCAGCAGCGCGTCCACCCCCACCAGCGCCTCGGCGTCCCGGGCGGCGGACGGGTCGACGAGATGCCGGTCGTCACCGGTCAGGACACGGGCCCGGTCGCCGACGAGACGCCGTACGGCCGGGGCGGGCGCGTCGACACCGACCGCGTCGCGGGCCGCGCCGTCGGTCCGCACCCGCCCCAAGGCCCGCAGTTCGGCCAGCAGCTCGCTGTCCACGGGGTGTGGATGCGCGAGCGGCTTCGACACCCGGGCCGTGCCCGGACCTCGTCGCACCTCCATCGTGACCGTGTCACGGCCCATCACCACGACCGGCGAGTCCGCGAAGCGTGTCGGCGGCCGCGGGGGCGCGTCGGTCGCGGCGGCCAGCCCGAGGCCCATCGCCGTCATCACCGCGACCCCGAGCGCGACGGCGACGAAGCAGCCGAGGAACGAGGGCCACCGCGTCCGCAGGGAGCGCAGGCTCAGCATGCCCGGCCCCCCGGGACGGCGGGGGCCGGGGTGCTGTGCGGCGGCTCCTGTGGGTGCGGGGCGACGGCGGTCCGTGCGGCGGTGTGCGTCATGGCTCCAGCGAACCGTCCGCCGGCCTCCCGGACACGACCACCAGGGGGCGTCCCGGGGGTCGGGCAGGCCATACCCCGAGGCATCGCCGGGCCCGTGACACGATCGGGGGATGAGTACGTCCAGCACCGTGGAGCGCGCCTTCGAGGCCGCCCTCTACGCCGACTCCGAGGCGGCCCTCGACACCGGCGCCTCCCTGCTCGCCGCCGACCCGGCCTCCGACGCCGAACTCGCCCGGCGGGGGCGAGAGTTCGTCACGGCGGCCTGGCGGCGCGGTTGGCAGCCCGCCGACGTCGTACGGCTCGTGCGGCGCGATCTGGACGACCTTCACGTACGCCTGGTCACGTCCCTGATCCTCCAAGAGCAGGACGGCGACCGCTCACCCCGGGGCGCGCGCTGGGCCGCGCAGCTCGACGAGCTGGGCACCACGCCGCACGCCGTCCGCGCCGACCGCTTCTCCCACGCCACCGCGGCCCTGGAGCTGTGCCGCCTGCTCCTGCGCCTGCCGTCCATCGAGCCGCTGGAGACACCGCACGCGGCGGCCCCCGCCTCCGCCCCGCGCGAGACGCGCATGCTCGGCCGCATCCGCGCCCTCCTCGCCAAGGCGGAGGCGACCGGCTTCCCGGAGGAGGCGGAGGCGCTGAGCGCCAAGGCGCAGGAGCTGATGGCCCGGCACAGCATCGACGAGGCGCTGCTCGCGGCCCGGACCCACGCGAAGGACGGACCCGGCGCCTGCCGCATCGGTGTGGAGCCGCCCTACGAGACCGCCAAGGCGGTGCTCCTGGACGCGGTGGCCGGGGCCAACCGCTGCCGCGCCGTGTGGAACGACGCCCTCGGTTTCTCGACCGTGGTCGGCTTCGAAGCCGACCTGGAGGCCGTCGAACTGCTCTACACCTCGCTCCTCGTGCAGGCCACGGGGGCGATGGCCAAGGCCGAGGCGGCCCAGCGGGCGGGCGGCCGCAAGCGGACGAAGACCTTCCGACAGTCGTTCCTCGCGGCGTACGCGTACCGCATCGGGGACCGGCTCGCGTCGGTAGCCGAGGGGCAGGTGACCGCCACGGAGGGGGAGTTGCTGCCGGTGCTCGCGGCCCGCGACGTGGCGGTGGCGAACCACCTGGACGAGATGTTCCCGCAGACCGTGACGACCCGGATGCGCGGAATCACCGACGAGGCCGGCTGGCACGAGGGCGCCGCCGCGGCCGACCGGGCCCAGGTCGGCGACCGGCGCCGCCTTCCGGGAACGCCCGACCGACCCGGGTGAGCACCCCGCCCCCAAGGGCCGCGGGGACCCCACCGGCGGGCCGGTTGGTGTTGAGCGGCGCGGGGAACTGCGCGACGAGCCCCGACCGGCGGACGGGGGCTCGACTGCCGGGGTTGCCGGGGCGGTGTTGAGGGGCGCGGGGAACTGCGCGCCCCCGCCCACCGGCGGGCGGGGGCTCGACTGCCGGGGGTGCCGGGGTGATGTTGAGCGGCGCGGGGAACTGCGCGACGAGCCCCCACCGGCCGGCGGGGGCTCGACTGCCGGGGGCTGGGCGCGGTGCAGAGCGGTACGCGCTCAGTCGCCCGCGTGCTGGAACGGCGTCACGGTCGCGTTCGGCGTGCTCGCCGAGCCCTTGCCCGCGACCGGGCCGTAGGACCACGGGAAGTCCTGGGTGGCGCCTGCGCCGGGGAAGCCGATCGTCAGGGTCTTGGCGGCGAGGGTCTTCGCGTCGCCCTCCGCGCCCCGCACGTAGGTGATGGTGAAGGACGCGGTGTCGCCCTTGGCGAGGGTCAGCTCCTCGGGCTGCGCGGAGTCGTCGGCGCCGATCTCCGCCGCACTCCCGGCCGCCGCCTTCACGGAGAGCCGGGGGACACCCTTCAGCGTGCAGCGCGCGCCCTTGTTGGTGAGGGTGACCGGGATGTTGCCCGTGTCCCCCGCGGCCGTCGCGGCGTTCGCGGGGCCGACCTGGAGACCGGCGTCGCCGATCGCGCAGGCCGCGGTGGCGGCCTTCGTCGCGGAAGCGGAGCCGGCCGGGTCGCCGGACTTCCCGGAGCCGCTGGAGCCGCCGTCGTCGCACGAGGTCAGGGCGAGGGCGGCGGCGAGGACGGTGACGGCGATGGGCAGAGCGCGCATGGGTTCCCCTGGGGGTCGGAACGATGTGCATGGATCATCACGCACGTGGGTCCGCCGATGTCGCGCACCCCTCACCGTTCACCCGACCGGGACCGTTATCGCCCGTTTCTGCCCGCGGTACGCCCCGGTGCCGACCGAATCGGCCCCTCCGCCCACCGAACCGGACCGACCGGACGCGCGGCCGGGGCCGCACGCTCCCCGCGTCGGGCCGGAAGCCGGCCCGATCAGGACCCCAGCCCGAGGCTCGCCGTCGGCAGGCCCGTGGGCAGCTTGCCGCCCTGGCTCTTCGTGTACGTCTCCTTGCCGAGCGCGCCCCGCCAAGTGACGTGCAGGGTGCTGCCGCTGACGGAGTCGACCGTGCCGACGGCGCGGTCCTTGCTGCCGTCCGTGCAGGCGAGACGGATCGTCCGCGTGCCGGACTTCTCGGCGGTGGTGCCGCTGCACATGGTGCCGCCGGTCGCGAAGAGGCCGGCCTGCTTGCCGTTGACCATCAGCACGACGGCCTTGCCCCCCGCCGTGGTCAGCCAGCTGCCCGACAGGTCGCCGCCCGCGGAGGACGTGCCGCCGGAGTCGCCGCCGGTGCCGCCGTCGTCCGTACCGGTGCCCGCCGTGGCGGACGTGCCGGCGCTCGTCGGTGTGTCGTCGGAGCCGCCGTCGCCGCCGCCGCAGCCGGTCAGCGCGAGCCCCGCCGCGAGACCCGCGGCCGAGGCCGTGAGCCGTGCCCGGCGGAACGGGAAGGTCGCCGTAGTCACTGAAGCCCCCAAAGGTGGGTCGGATGCCGCGTCGCCTGAACGGCCGCAAGTTACCAGGACGGTCCGAGGGTTCCCGGAGTCCGCCGCCGGATGTCACAGGTAGGAGATTTCCTACGGTTGACGGGTAGGAAATTCCCTACCTATCCTGGATCCATGAACATCACCCACGCCTCCTTCGTCACGCTGCCCGTCGCCGACCAGGACCGGGCCCTGCGCTTCTACACGGACGTCCTCGGCTTCGAGGTCGCCGCCGACCTGGAGATGCCGCCCGGCCGCTGGCTGCAGGTGGCGCCCGCGGGGGCGCAGACGGTCTTCACGCTCTCGGGTCCGGGCATGGGCGGTTTCACGCCGGGCGGGAGCCGGGGGATCATGTTGGTCACGAGCGACGTCGACGCCGACTGCGCTCGGCTCGTCGCCGCCGGGGTGGCGGTGGAGGGTCCCGACGACCTCCCCTGGGGCCGCATGGCCTCGTTCCGCGACCCGGATGGCAACGGTCTGATGCTGATCACGGAGAAGGCCCTCGACACGGCCTCGTAGAAGAAAGGTGCGGAGCGCGCCATGACGGTGACCGGAGCGGAGCTGTGACCGGTCCGGGCCGGGCGACGGAACCCGGCGGCGGCCGACCGGCGGGCACGGCCACGCCCGGCGCCACTTCCGCTGTCGCCTCGGCCCCCGCCCCCGCCCCGCCCGGCACCGGGGCCTCCCCTTCGGTCGCCTCGGCCCCCGTCACCGCCCCGCCCGCCCTCGCCGCGCCCGGCGCCGGGGCCTCGCCTTCCGCCGCCTCGCCGTCCGGCGCCGGCGAGGACCTGCTCTTCGCCGCGCTCGCCAACGGCACCCGGCGTGAGGTGCTCCGTCTGCTGCGGGAGCGCGGTCCCCAGCCCGTCCAGGCGCTGGCCGACCACTTCGCCATGCGGCGCCCGAGCCTCTCGGAACACCTCCGGGTGCTCCGGGAGGCGGGCCTCGTGTCCGAGGAGCGCGCGGGCCGGCAGCGCATCTACCGGCTGGAGGCCGCCCCGCTGGCCGACGTCCAGGACTGGCTCCATCCGTACGAGCGGTTCTGGCGCGACCGGCTCAGGGGCCTCGGTGATCTCCTGGACCGCATGGGCGACGATGCCGGGACATGAACCACGTTCCGGATGATGACCTCACGACGATCCGCGTCGACCAGTTCCTGCCGCATCCGCCGGCGAAGGTCTGGCGCGCCCTCACCGAGCCGGAACTGCTGGCGCGTTGGCAGATGCCGGGATCGGAGGGCTTCCGGCTCGAAGTCGGCCACCGGTACACGCTGACGTCCGTCCCGCGCCCCCATACGAACTTCTCCGGCACCGTCGACGTGCGCGTTCTCGCCTTCGAGCCGGAGCGGATGCTGAGCGTCCGGTGGGCCGACGCGGATGCCTCCGGCACTGTCCACTGGACCATCACATGGACACTGGAACAGGAAGGGCGCGGCACGCGTCTCTTCCTAGTACACGAGGGATTCGATCCGGACGATCCCGCACAGATGATGGCGCGCAAGATCATGGACGGGGGCTGGAGGTCGCATGTGATGCGGGCTCTGGGGAATGCGCTGGACCGGATGTAGTCCGGTCCGTGCTCGGACGGGCCGCAGGCAGTAGCGGTCGGCACCACAGTCGGTAGTCAAAAACCGGCGGAAGCTGTAACCGCAGGACCACCCCCCGTGCACGTGCATCTGCCCATGCATCTGCACATGAACAGAGCTATGATCCGAGTCAGTTGACCACTGCATCTATGGCCACCTCAGCCACTGCACGACCGGGGAGCGACCTGTGGACCACGACGTGTTCGACCTGGATGACGTGTACAACGGCATGGCTGACGACGTGTACAACGGCATGGCCGCGACCGAACTCGACGGTGTGGCCTGGCAGAAGAGCAGGCACAGCAACTCGCAGGGTTCCTGCGTGGAGTTCGCGCGGCTGCCCGGCGGCGACGTCGCGGTGCGGAACTCGCGGTTCCCCGAGGGGCCCGCGCTCGTCTACACCCGCGCCGAGATAGAAGCGATGCTCCTGGGCATCAAGGACGGCGAGTTCGACCATCTGATCGCCGGATGACGGATGTGATCGCGGGGCGCACGGCACGGGCCGGCCACGGGAGGGCCGGTATCGACCGAGGCTAATCGTCACGCAGCGTTCCGTGACGCGCGTAGAACCGCGGCGCCAGAAGGCGCCGCGGTTCTTCACGTACAGGGGGGAGCGGCGGGTGCAGGCTGCGGCGGCAGCCGGAACAGTGCCCAGACCACCTTGCCGCTGAGCGTCCCGGCGAGCGGGTGCCAGCCCCAGCCGTCGGCGAACGAGTCGACGAGGAACAGGCCGCGGCCCGACTCGGCGGAGAAGTCGTCCGAGTCGCCGGCGACCGGGCTCTCGTGACTGGGGTCGCGCACCGCGCACACCAGTCGTGAGGTCCAGCGCATCAAGTGCAGCCGCACGGGGGGCCCTTGGTCGACACGCGGGGTGTCCGAGGGCAGGGCGTGGCGCAGCGCGTTGGTGACGAGTTCGGAGACGACCAGGCAGACGTCGTCGAACCGCTCGCCGATGTCCCACTGGTCCAGCGTCCTGCGGGTGAACTGCCGCGCCTCGCGGACCGCTTCGAAGCGGGCGGGCAGAGCGCACGAAGCTGCGCTGCACACGGCCGCGGGATCGAGAGGCGGAAGTCCCTGCCGTAAGGGTTCGAGCATGGTCGATCCATTCGTCCCCATGCGAGGCACTCCCGGGTGTTCGCGGTCGTTGCGATGCAGCGGTGGCGCGGGGACCATGGTTCCGAATGCGCACAGCAGATGCAAGGGCAGATGCACGTGCACGCGCCCGGATTGGACCTTCCTCTCCTGGTTCCTGTGCATTTTTTCTGGCGTCTTATTCCCGTTGTTGACGCTCTGTTGATCTGTTAATGCACGCCTCCGTTGGCTCCTTTCCGTTTCCGTAACCGAACGAGTACTGCTTGAAGTGTTTTAGTGGCAGACTGCGGCGTCTGGAAGACGGTTGGGGAGGCGGACGAACGTGAGCGCTGGTGAGTCGAGCGGCTCGGTGGTGCGGCGCATGCTGCTGGGGTCACATCTGCGGCGCCTGCGTGAGGCGCGTGGCATCACCCGTGAAGCGGCCGGCTATTCGATCCGCGCCTCCGAATCGAAGATCAGCCGCATGGAGTTGGGACGGGTGAGCTTCAAGACGCGCGACGTCGAGGATCTGCTGACGCTCTACGGCATCACCGACGAGGCGGAGCGCACCTCCCTGGTCTCGCTCGCCAAGGAGGCCAACGTCGCGGGCTGGTGGCACAGTTACTCCGACGTCCTGCCGAGCTGGTTCCCCACCTATGTGGGCCTCGAAGGCGCCGCCCACCTGATCCGTGTCTACGAAGTCCAGTTCGTGCACGGCCTGTTGCAGACCGAGGCGTACGCCCACGCGGTCGTCCGGCGCGGCATGAAGGGCGCCTCCGCCGCCGACGTCGACCGCCGCGTCGCGCTGCGTCTGGAACGGCAGAAGTACCTCGTCGCCGAGAACGCCCCGGAGTTCCACATCGTCCTCGACGAGGCGGCGCTCCGCCGCCCGTACGGCGACCGCGAGGTGATGCGCGGACAGCTCCAGCACCTGATCGAGGTCTCGGAGAAGCCCAACGTCCGGCTCCAGGTCATGCCGTTCAGCTTCGGCGGGCACTCCGGCGAGAGCGGCTCCTTCACCCTCCTCAGCTTCCCGGAGTCCGACCTCTCGGACGTCGTCTACCTGGAGCAGCTGACCAGCGCGCTCTACCTGGACAAGCGCGAGGACGTCACGCAGTACGAGAGCGCGCTCAAGCAGCTGCAGCAGGACAGCCCCGGGCCGTCCGAGAGCCGCGATCTGCTGAGGGGTCTTCTCCAGCTCTCCTGATCGGGGCCACGGACTTGCCAGGTCACCTTCAACTCCCTTGAAACACAAGTACGATGACGTGTGATCAGACCGTGATCGGATGTCCGCTGCCCCGGGTCAGGAGCCTGCCTCGGCAGCACAGGGATTGAGGGAGCGCATGTCGTCCTACTTCACCGACCTGGCCCAGCAGTACATCGACGGCGAGTGGCGCCCGGGCACCGGCTCCTGGGACATCATCGACTTCAACCCGTACGACGGCGAGAAGCTGGCCTCGATCACCATCGCCACGGTGGAGGAGATCGACGACGCCTACCGTGCCGCCGAGCGCGCCCAGAAGGAATGGGGCGCCACCAACCCGTACGCGCGCCGTGCCGTCTTCGAGAAGGCCCTCGCCCTCATCGACGAGCGTGAGGCCGAGATCACCGAGGTGATCATCGCGGAGCTGGGCGGCACCCGCCTCAAGGCCGCGTTCGAGTTGCACCTCGTCCGGGAGTTCCTGCGCGAGTCGGTCCAGCTGGCGCTGCGTCCCGAGGGCAAGATCATCCCCTCGCCGGTCGACGGCAAGGAGAACCGCCTCTACCGCGTACCGGTGGGCGTCGTGGGCGTCATCAGCCCCTTCAACTTCCCCTTCCTGCTGTCGGTCAAGTCCGTCGCCCCGGCCCTCGCGCTCGGCAACGGCGTGGTCCTCAAGCCGCACCAGAACACGCCGATCGTCGGCGGCTCCCTGGTCGCGAAGATCTTCGAGGACGCGGGGCTGCCGGGCGGCCTGCTGAACGTCGTCATCACCGACATAGCCGAGATAGGCGACGCCTTCATCGAGCACCCGGTGCCGAAGGTCATCTCCTTCACCGGCTCCGACAAGGTCGGCCGGCACGTCGCCACGGTCTGCGCCGCGAACTTCAAGCGCTCGGTCCTCGAACTGGGCGGCAACAGCGCCCTGGTGGTGCTGGACGACGCGGACATCGACTACGCGGTCGACGCGGCGGTCTTCAGCCGCTACGTCCACCAGGGCCAGGTCTGCATGGCGGCGAACCGTGTCCTCGTGGACCGCTCCGTCGAGGCCGAGTTCACCGAGAAGTTCGTCGCCAAGGTGCGGACCCTGAAGGTCGGTGACCCGAGCGACCCGCAGACGGTGATCGGCCCCGTCATCAACTCCTCGCAGGCGGACGCCCTGTCGGGCACCGTCGAGCAGGCGATCGCGGAGGGCGCCACCGCCCTGGTGCACGGCACGACCACGGACAACCTGGTCGAGCCCTCCGTCCTGACCGGCCTGCCCGCCGACTCCGCGCTGCTCCGGCAGGAGGTCTTCGGGCCGGTCGTCTTCCTCGTTCCCTTCGACGGCGAGGAGGAGGCCGTCCGCCTCGTCAACGACACCCCGTACGGGCTGTCCGGCGCCGTCCACACCGCCGACGTCGAGCGCGGCGTGAACTTCGCCAAGCAGATCGACACCGGCATGTTCCACGTCAACGACGGCACCGTCCACGACGAACCCCTCGTCCCCTTCGGCGGCGAGAAGCACTCCGGCATCGGCCGCCTGAACGGCGAGACGACGGTCGACGCGTTCACCACCACGAAGTGGATCTCCGTGCAGCACGGCCGCAGCCGCTTCCCCTTCTGACAGCCGGACCGGGGCGTCCTCGCGGCCGCCGAAGCCGTCCTCGTTCCATCTCACGCACCCGGGCCCTTGCGGACAGAACCTGACCGCAAGGGCCCGTAGCGTTCATCGGTGTCAGGCAAGAGGACCCGATGGGACGAGAGGGGCCGGTCATGGTCACGCATGTGCGAGCAGAGGAGCAGGGCGACGAGCGGGGGGCGCTGCTCGCCTTCATCGAGGAGCAGCGGGGCGGTGTCCGCCGGGCGCTGCTCGGGCTCTCCGAGGAGCAGGCCGCGAGCCGGCCGAGCGCGAGCGAACTGTCCCTGTCCGGGCTGCTCAAGCATGTCGCCGAGGTCGAGCAGGGGTGGATCGCCCGCGCCCGGGGCGAGGCGCCCGCCGTGCGGCGGGACGAGTCGAACTGGCACGAGTGCTTCGTCCTGGGCGAGGGCGAGACCGTCGCCTCCCAGCTCGCGTACTGGGAGAAGGTCGCCGCCGAGACCGACGCGTTCCTGCGCTCGGTGCCGAGCCTCGACGCCACCTTCGCGCTCCCGAACGACCCCTGGTTCCCGCCCGACGGCCGCGTCTCGATGCGCTGGGTCGCTCTCCACCTGATCCGCGAGACGGCCCGTCACGCAGGTCACGCCGACATCATCCGCGAGTCCCTGGACGGGAAGACGGCCTTCGAACTGGTCGCACAGGAGCAGGGCACCTCCTGGGGCTGACACGCCCGCCCGCCTTAGGCTGGGCGGCATGTCAGCGATCCGTCTCCTCGTGCTCGGCGCGGTGCGCCAGCACGGGCGGGCCCACGGCTATCAGGTGCGCAACGACCTGGAGTACTGGGGCGCGCACGAGTGGTCCAACGCCAAGCCCGGCTCGATCTACCACGCGCTCAAGCAGATGGCCAAGCAGGGACTGCTGCACGCCCACGAGATCGCGCCGTCCACGGCCGGCGGCCCGCCCCGCACCGAGTACGAGATCACGGACAGCGGCACCGAGGAGTTCCTGGCGCTGCTGCGCGCGTCCCTGACGGCGTACGACCAGAAGATGGACGTGCGGTCGGCGGGCATCGGCTTCATGGTCGACCTCCCGCGCGAGGAGGCCGTGGCCCTCCTGAAGGAGCGCGTCGGGAAGATCGAGGAGTGGCGGGCGGCGGTCACCGAGCACTACGTGCCCGAGGACGGCCCGGAACAGCTCGGCCACATCGGCGAGATCATGAATCTGTGGGTCCACTCCGCCGACGCCGACGCGACGTGGACCCGCGGTCTGATCGCCCGCGTCGAGGCCGGCGCGTACACCTTCGCCGGGGAGGGCGCGCCGTTCCTCGGGATCCTCGCGGAGGGCGAGGAGAACCCGTACGCGACGGGCGAACGGCACCCGGAGGACGCCCGCTGACCCGCCACGGCTGCCCGGCCGGTGAGCCCGATCGCAGGCCCTAGTGGTGGAAGCTCGTCGCCGCGCTCTTGTCGCGGATCAATGGGTGGGACTGGCCGCGCAGTTCGGGCAGCAGCCGCTTCAGGTCGTCGATGAACAGCTCGGCCAGGTCGGAGGTGAAGCCGTTGCGGCACACGACACGCAGCACCGACAGGTCCTGCCGGTTCTCGGGGAACGTGTAAGCCGGGATCAGCCAGCCGCTCTCACGCATCCGCCGGGACACGTCGAACACGTCGTACGAGGTGATGTCGGGCGCCGTCGTGAAGGCGAACACCGGCAGCTCGTCCCCCCGGGTGATGAGCCGGAAGTCGCCCAGGCAGTCGACCCGTTCGGCCAGACCCCGTGCCACGTCCCGGGTCGTCTGCTGCACCGTCCGGTAGCCCTCGCGGCCGAGCCGCAGGAACGTGTAGTACTGCGCGACGACCTGCGCTCCGGGGCGCGAGAAGTTGAGCGCGAAGGTCGGCATGTCACCGCCCAGGTAGTTCACCCGGAAGACCAGCTCCTCGGGCAGGTCCTCGGGGGTCCGCCACAGCGCCCAGCCGACACCCGGGTACACCAGGCCGTACTTGTGGCCCGAGGTGTTGATCGACGCCACCCGGGGCAGCCGGAAGTCCCAGATGAGGTCCTCGTCGATGAAGGGCGCGACCATCGCGCCGGACGCGCCGTCGACATGGACCGGGATGTCGAGGCCCGTGCGTTCCTGGAGCGCGTCCAGCGCCGCGCACAGCTCCTGGATCGGCTCGTACGACCCGTCGAAGGTGGAGCCGAGGATGCCGACCACCCCGATGGTGTTCTCGTCGCACAGCTCGGCCGCCGCCTGGGGGTCGATATGGAACCGGTCGCCCTCCATGGGGACCTGGCGTGCCTCGACCTCCCAGAAGTTGCAGAACTTGTCCCAGCAGACCTGGACGTTCACGCCCATCACCAGGTTGGGCCGCGCGCCGGGGTAGCGGTCGGCGTTGCGCTGCGCCCAGCGCCGCTTCAGCGCCATGCCGGCGAGCATGCACGCCTCGCTCGACCCGGTCGTCGAACAGCCCACCGCCGTCGACGGATCGGGCGCGTGCCACAGCTCGGCGAGCATCGCCACGCAACGCCGCTCCAGCTCGGCCGTGCGCGGGTACTCGTCCTTGTCGATCATGTTCTTGTCGCGGCATTCCGCCATCAGCATCCCCGCCTGCGGTTCCATCCAGGTGGTGACGAAGGTGGCCAGGTTCAGCCGGGAGTTCCCGTCCAGCATCAGCTCGTCGTGCACGATCTGCAGCGCCGTGGTGGGCGGTAGCGGGCCGTCGGGGAGGCGGTGCTTCGGCGGCGCCTCGACCATGCCGCTGACCGGGTTGGTCTCCCCGTAGAACGGGTTGACGGACATCGGGCTTTCCTCGTGTGCCTGGTGGCCCTTGTGGAGCGGCATGGGCTTCTCCCATCGTTCTGTGGGACGGAGCGTCCCCTTCATTCATCGGATGCGGGCACTCCCGCGGTTCACGGATCGGGTCATCGGATCGCGGTCCCGTCCTTGCGCAGCTGCATCTGGGGCCGGCCGGTCACCAGCAGCCAGGCCGGCAGGGAGGCGATGCACAGGAGGGCGATGATCGAGGGCGAGGACACCAGGACGGCGGCCGTGAACAGGCTCACCCAGCCCTGCCGGGTGATCGCGAGGAGCATGCCCAGCACTCCGGCGGCCAGGCCCAGCGAGGCCGGGACCGAGGGCACGAGACCGTGGGCGCACAGCCCGAACGCGGCGCCGGCGAAGACGGCCGGGAAGATGCGGCCGCCGCGGAAACCGGAGCCGGCCGCGATCACCAGCGCGGCCAGCTTCACCACGGTCATCAGCGCGAGCCGGCCCGCCGAGTAGCCGTCCGGGTCCTTGGCCAGCGCGGCGACCTGGTCCAGGCCCTTGAACAGCGTCAGCGAGCCGCCCAGACAGCCCAGCAGGCCGAGGACGAGCCCGCCGACGGGGAGCGCCACCATGGGGTGACGCAAGTGCGAGAAGACCTTGTGGACGTAGGGGAAGACGTAGACCGAGGCCATGCCCAGCACCGCCGCGGCGGAGGCGATCACCAGTGCGGACAGGACGTCCGCCCAGCCGGGATCACCGAGCGGGGGCAGATCCAGGTCGAAGCTCGGATGGCCGATCAGCGCCGTGGTCATCGAGCCCACCGACGCCGCCGTCAGCGGGGCGAAGAGGTTGTCCCACAGCATGCCCTTCACCTGGCGTCCGGCGAGCGCCTCGGAGATGACCAGCGCCGCCGCGACCGGCGTACCGAACAGTGCGCCGATGGTCGCGGCCTCGGCCAGGGTCACCCACAGCTCGCCGGGGGCGGTCGGCGCGAACCTGCGGCCCGCCCAGAACGCCAGCGCCACGTTGACCGCGATGATCGGGTTCTCCGGGCCGAGGCTCGGACCGCCGGCCAGCATGAGCGCCGTCGCCACGAGGAGCCCCGGGAGGATGACGAGGGCCATCGGGGAGGCCTGGAGCCCCAGGGTCGCCGGGTCGGGGCCCGCGTGTCCGGGCGCCTTCCACACGACCAGGCCGACCAGGATGCCGGTGGCGGTGAGCATGACGATCATCCACAGGGAGGAGTAGCGGCCGACGCCGAGCGCGTCCGGAAGCGTCGACCACAGCACGTCCTTGAGCTGGTCGGCCAGCTCGCTCACGCCCACGAAGAGGAGACTGGCGACCGCGCCGACGACGACGGCCGGGAGGAACAGCGGCAGCAGGGTGCGTGCGCGCATCGCCCGGGAGGGGGCGGGCCCCGGGGGAGCCGCTTCGTCGGTCACGGGCTCACCCTAAGCGCGCGAAACGGACATAACATCCCGAGCGGTCGCCGGGCCCGGGCGGTTGGGCGGGTGACGGGGGAGGGGCCGGACCGGATGGCGGGCCGGGGCTTGCACCTCACGTCGCGTGAGGCCCCATCGTGAAGCGCGTACCGAGGAAGGAGCGGACGTTGAGCTACTCAGTGGGCCAGGTCGCCGGTTTCGCCGGGATCACGGTGCGCACGCTGCACCACTACGACGAGATCGGCCTGCTCGCACCGGGCGGACGCAGCCAGGCGGGGCACCGGCGCTACGGCGACGCCGACCTCGACCGGCTGCAGCAGATCCTGTTCTACCGGGAGCTCGGCTTTCCGCTCGACGAGGTCGCCGCCCTGCTCGACGATCAGGCCACCGGGAAGGCCGACCCGCGCACACACCTGCGCCGTCAGCACGACCTGCTGACCGCCCGGATCGAGAGACTGCAGAGGATGGCGGCGGCCGTGGAGCACGCCATGGAGGCACGGACGATGGGCATCGACCTGACGCCGGAGGAGCGGTTCGAGGTCTTCGGGGACAAGGACCCGGAGGCACACGCGGAGGAGGCCGAACGCCGCTGGGGAGGTACGGACACCTACGCCGAGTCGCAGCGCCGCGCGGCCCGCTACACCAGGGACGACTGGAAACGCATGCAGGCGGAGGTGGCGTCCTGGGGCGAGCGGTACGGCGCCCTCATGGAGGCCGGTGAACTGCCGGACGGCGAGCGGGCCATGGACCTGGCCGAGGAGCACCGGCAGCACATCACCCGGTGGTTCTACGACTGCACCTACGAGATCCATCAGGGGCTCGGCGAGATGTACGTCGCCGACGAGCGGTTCAAGGAGTTCTACGACTCGATGCGGCCGGCGCTCGCCGAGCACCTGAGGACCGCGATCGCGGCGAACGCGGCCCGGGCCGGCGGGTGAGGACCGGCCGCACGCGCACGGCCGCGGACCGGCCGTAGGCAGAGGGGTAAGGGGTGCCCGTCCATGGCGGCCGCCCCTTACCCCTACCTGCCGTTCGCGTTACCTGTACCGCTGTTCGCGCTACTCCTTCACGAGGACCACGGCCGTGCCGTACGCGCACACCTCCGTGCCCACGTCCGCCGCCTCGCTCACGTCGAAGCGGAACATCAGCACGCCGTTGCCGCCACGCGTGCGTGCCTGCTCGACGAGCCGTTCCATGGCCTGGTTCCTGGTCTCGACCAGCGTCTTGGTGAGCCCCTTGAGCTCACCGCCGATCATCGACTTCAGACCCGCGCCGATCTGGCTGCCCAGATGACGCGAGCGCACGGTGAGGCCGAAGACCTCACCGATGACCCGCTCGACGCGGTAGCCGGGTACGTCGTTCGTCGTCACGACCAGAATGTCCGACTGGGGACCCTGGCCGCCTCCGTATTCTTCGATGCCCATGGCTCACAGCTTTGTCCCAGTCGGCGCACAGTGCATCCTGGAGCCACGGGTGGAACCTGGGATGGACCCATTGCGTTGATAGCTTTGGTCGGCCGAACAGGACCGCCGCACCTCCCTTCACCCCTCAGGAGCCCGGAACCGTGACGACGCTTGCCCTAGGTCCAAGCTGGCTGGATCCGAACACGCTCCTGGACAACTTCGGCATCTGGGGCCTGCTGCTCATCGTCTTCGCCGAGTCCGGTCTGCTCATCGGCTTCTTCCTGCCGGGCGACTCGCTGCTGTTCACCTGCGGTCTGCTGATCACGGCGGGCACCCTGGACTTCCCGCTGTGGGCGGCGATCCTGTTGATCTGCGTCGCCGCGATCCTCGGCGACCAGGCGGGCTACCTCTTCGGCAAGAAGGTCGGTCCCTCCCTGTTCACCCGCCCGGACTCCCGCCTGTTCAAGCAGGAGAACGTGGTGAAGGCCCACGAGTTCTTCGAGAAGTACGGGCCCAAGTCCCTGGTGCTGGCCCGCTTCGTGCCGATCGTGCGCACGTTCACGCCGATCATCGCCGGCGTCAGCGGTATGAAGTACCGCTCCTTCATCACGTTCAACGTGATCGGCGGCGTCCTGTGGGGAGCGGGTGTCACCCTGCTCGGTTCCTGGCTCGGCAACATCGAGTTCGTGAACAAGAACATCGAGGCGATCCTCATCCTGATCGTCCTCGTGTCGGTCGTCCCGATCGCCATCGAGTTCCTGCGCGCCCGGTCCAAGGCCAGGAAGAACCCGCCGCAGGAGCAGCCGGCCGCCCACACCCACCCCGCCGCGCCCGTCATGGACGACGCGACCCGGCCGCTGCGCGTGCCGCCGGTCCAGGAGGGCCAGGACCAGTACGGCTACCAGAGTCAGGGCCGGGCGTACGGGGACAACGGCCACGACGGTTCGTACGGCCACCAGGGCCAGGGCCACGACCCGTACGGCCACCAGGGCCAGGACCCCTACGCGAGCCAGCACCAGAACCAGGCCTACGGCTACCCGCAGCAGCAGCAGTACCAGGAGCCGCACCAGCAGCAGTACGGCCAGGGACAGGGCGGCTACGACCAGCAGCAGTACGACCAGGGCTACCAGCAGGGCTACGACCAGGGACAGCCTCAGCAGTCCCAGCAGTCCCAGCAGCCCCAGCAGGGCTACGACCCGCGTCAGGGCAGGCGCAGGCCGTACCCGCAGGACCCCTCCCAGCAGCAGTACGGCTCGGAGCAGTACCCCTACGGCCAGGGGAACGGCCAGAACTGAGGCCGCCCGGCAGCCCTCGCGGCAGCCCCGGACCTCAGAATCCGCGCGTCCGCTTGGCGGCCCGACGGCCGCCGGCGGAGCCGCCCGGCAGCCGCAGGAAGAGCCGCGAGATCTCCGATCCGAGGTTCACGCCGATCGCGATGGCCATCGCGAGGGCCGCCGCCTTGGTGAGCGAGACCAGCCCCTTGTCCACGTTGTTCTGCGCGATCGACAGCAGCCCGAAGTAGGTGGCCGAACCGGGCAGCAGGGGCCCGATCGCGGCCGTCGTGTACGGCAGCGCCGAGGCGAACCGGTAGCGCGACAGCAGTTGCCCGAAGAGTCCGACCAGGCCCGCCGCGACGGCCGTGGATGCCACCGGCGAGATGTCGCCCGCGTAGCGCATCGCCCCGTACACCGACCAGGCCACACCGCCGTTGAGGGTCACCGCCAGCACGGTGGACCGTTCCTGCTGGAGCAGGACCGCGAAGGTCAGCGACAGCAGCATGGACGCGGCGATCTGCAGCAGCGGCCGTTCGGAGATGTTCAGCGCGGCGTCCGGGTTCAGCTCGGCGCCCAGCTTCACGCCGAAATAGAGCACGACCAGGACGCCGGCGACGATACCGACGAAGAAGTACATGACTTCGAGCAGGCGCGCGGACGCGGTGATGTAGAAGCCGGTCAGACCGTCCTGCACGCCCGCGACGAGCGCCCGCCCCGGCAGCAGGGCGAAGAGCCCACCGGTGATCACGGCGGACGCCTTCACGTCGACGTGCGCGACCGTGAGCGCCACCCCTATCGCGGCGGGCGGCATGGCGGCGACGGTGAACTGGTAGAACTCCGGCAGTCCGCGTCCGGCGCACAGCCACGCGAGCCGGTCGCCGAGCATCGCGCCGAGCGCCGCCGCGACGAACACGATCGCGTCACCGCCGACGAGCACGGAGGCCGCACCGGCCAGCAGCCCGCCGGACGCCGTGAGCGCCCATCCGGGGTACGGGTGCCGGTTGCGGCGCATCTCCGCGAGGCGCCCGTAGGCCTCCTCCAGGGAGATCGCGGTCTCCGGGTCGCTGAGATCGTCCACGAGCCGGTACACGGCCGACAGGCGGGTGTAGTCGGTGCCCCGGCGGCGGACCGTCCGTGACGCCGTCACCGGGTCGTCCACCAGGGACGGCTGGTGCGAGATCGACAGCAGCGTGAAGGTGACGGTCGGCTCGCAGCGGTCGAGGCCGTAGGAGCGGCAGACCGCGAACATCGCCGTCTCCACGTCCTCGGCGCCCTCACCGCCCGCGAGGAGCAGTTCGCCGATCCTCAGCGTCAGGTCGAGCACGCGCGGAACGGCGGGCCCCGACTCGTCCCCCTTGTGGACGGGCTCGGGCGCGGGCCGCTCGGTCACCGGCATGCGCAGCATCGTGCGCATCCGGTCCTGCCAGGGGGCGTCCTTGGTCAGACTGACCGCGGGGATGCCGTTCGGCGGGGTGAAGGCGGGCGGGGCCTGCCGCGCGCTGTAGGTGGCAGGGAGGCTGAACGCCGAACCCTCCTGCTCGGGCTCCGGCGCCTGTGCGACGTCGAGTCCCTTGGGGAGGGCGAACTCCGAGGTGGTCGACGACTCGTCGTCCACCGTCGCCGATCCCGGCGCCGCGAGACCGGCAGGCGGACTGAAGGCGCTCCTCGCCTCGTCCGACTGCGGCTTGCGGTCTTCCGCTTCCGGGTCCGCCACCAACTCCCGCCTCGCCTTTCGCCTGCCTGTGGATCTTCTTCTAACCTCCGTATGCCTCAGTATGCGTACGGATACGCGAACGGGCCGCGCGGCCCCCAGGGGGATCGCACGGCCCGTTCGGAATCGGGGCGGCCGGGGCCGCCCACGGCAGGTCAGTGACCGCCCGACTCCTTGAAGCGCTTGTAGGAACGCTCGACCTCGGCCTCCGCGTCCGTGCGGCCGACCCAGTCGGCGCCCTCGACGGACTTGCCGGGCTCGAGGTCCTTGTAGACCTCGAAGAAGTGCTGGATCTCCAGGCGGTCGAACTCCGACACGTGGTGGATGTCGCGCAGGTGCTCCACACGCGGGTCGTGCGCCGGGACGCACAGCAGCTTGTCGTCGCCGCCGGCCTCGTCCGTCATCCGGAACATGCCGATCGTGCGGCACTGGATGAGGCAGCCGGGGAACGTCGGCTCGTCCAGGATGACCAGGGCGTCCAGCGGGTCGCCGTCCTCGCCGAGGGTGTTCTCGACGAAGCCGTAGTCGGCCGGGTAGCTGGTCGAGGTGAAGAGTCGACGGTCCAGACGGATCCGACCGGTCTCGTGGTCCACCTCGTACTTGTTCCGTGAACCCTTCGGAATCTCGATCGTGACGTCGAACTCCACCGGTGGCTCCTCCATGATCAGCACATAGTTCTGGTGGTTAAGTGTCCCTCACGCAGGTGGGTGATCGCGAAAGGGGCTGGTGGTCGTGCCAGAGCTGAGGGCTTGGCGGACCGCGAGACCGCATCTGGTGCGGGTCGCGCGGACGGTGAAACCGCATGTGGCGCGGGTCACCCGAGCGGTGCGGCCCGGTGCCGTGCGATTCACGACACCCCAGCTCACAGCGGTCGCCGCCACCGTGGGCCTGGCGCTCGCGGCCGGTGCGGTGACCGTGGCCGGCCCCTGGGACTCCAGCGGTCAGCGTACGGCGGAGCGCGACTGGGCCACATCGCGGGCACCCGAGGGTGGCGCAGATCACGCGGGCGCGGCCGGTGCCGCCGCGACGGCACCCAGGCCCGCCCCCAGTGCCGCCTCCGTCCTGGCCGGGCTGAGCCGCTCCACGGGAACCGTGCCCGCCCCCGCCGGGAAGGCCCTCAAGAGCGTCCTCGACCCCCTGCTCGACGACTCCGTCCTCGGCGCCCGGCGCACCGCCGTCGTCGTCGACGTGGCAACCGGCAAGCGGCTCTACGGCAAGGGCGCCGACGAGGTCCAGACCCCGGCCTCCACCACGAAGATCGCCACCGCCGTCGCCGCCCTCACGGCACCCGGACCCGACCACCGCATCACCACGCGTACGGTCCTGGAGCCCGACACCAGGGAGGTCGTGCTGGTCGGCGGCGGCGACCCGACACTGACCGCCCGCAAGGTCACCGACGGCTGGGCGAGCCTGCGCACCCTCGCCGACCGGACGGCCGCCGCGCTGAAGTCCCGGCACATGAACCACGTGACGCTCTCCTACGACACCTCGCTCTACACCGGCCCCGTACTTCACCCCATCGGGGTCAACGAGAACATCGCCGAGGTGACCCCCCTGATGGTCGACGAGGGCCGCCTGGACGACACCACGAGCGGTACGGCCGCACGCGCCCAGGACCCGGCGGCCGACGCGGCGCGCAGATTCGGTGACCTGCTCCACGACCGCGGCATCGACACGACCTCACCGGGCCTCTCGAAGGCGACGGGCCGCTCGAAGGCCCTCGCGTCCGTCTCCTCGCCGCCGCTGTCCGCCCTCGTCGAGCGCATGCTGACCAACAGCGACAACGACATCGCCGAGGCACTGGCCCGCCAGGTCGCCCTCGCCACCGGCGCCGACCCCAGCTTCGACGGCGACGCGAAGGCGATCCACGCCCGGCTGAAGAAGCTCGGACTGCCGCTCACCGGCGCGCACTTCGCGGACGGCAGCGGCCTGAACCGCGCCGACAAGCTCTCCGCCGACCTGCTCACCGCCCTGCTGGCCGCGGCCGGGGACCCGGACCACCCCGAACTCCGTACGGTCCTCACCGGCCTGCCCATCGCCGGCTTCACCGGCACGCTCAGCACCCGGTACGCCGACGCCCCCACGGCCACCGGCGTCGTCCGCGCCAAGACCGGCACCCTGACGGGCGTGAACACCCTCGCCGGAACGGTCGTCGACGCGGACGGCCGCCTCCTCGCCTTCGCCTTCATGACGTCCGACGAGGCGAACCCGCCCAATCCGTTCGCCGCGCGGTCCGCCCTCGACCACACGGCGACGGCGCTGGCGTCCTGCGGCTGCCGGTAGCCGCGACGCGACGGGACGGACGGGCCCCCGCTACGGCGACGGGACGGGCGAACGGGGGGCCGTCCGGACGGTGTCGGGCCCGTTGCGTCCCACCGGCATCACCAGCACCACCGGCCCCCCACCCGGCCGCATCCGGCGCCGTACTCCTCACCGCACACGGACCCGCTCACGTACGGTTGACGCATGACGAGCATCGGTGGTGCTGCATCTACTGGGATGGTCGACTGGAACCTCGCGGTGTCGACCGCGACCCGGCTCGTGCGGCCGGGCCCCGAAGTGAGCCGTGACGAGGCCAGGGCCATCGTCGCCGAACTGCGCAGGCACGCGAAGTCCTCGGAGGAGCACGTCCGGGGCTTCACCCGCATGGGTGGCGACGTCGTCCACGACACCCCCGTCCTCGTCGTCGACCGCCCCGGCTGGGTGCGGGCGAACGTCGCGGGGTTCCGGGAGATCCTCAAGCCCCTCCTGGGGAAGATGCAGGAGCGACGCGGCAACACTCCGGGCGGAGCCGTCCTCGGCGCGGTCGGCGGCAAGGTCACCGGTGTCGAGGTGGGCATGCTGCTGTCGTTCCTGTCCTCCCGGGTCCTCGGGCAGTACGAGACGTTCGCGCCCGCGACCCGGGACCTGCCCGCCGGAGGCCCCGCGGGTCCCGGCAACGGCGGTGGCAGGCTTCTGCTCGTCGCCCCGAACATCGTGCACGTGGAGCGCGAACTCGACGTCCAGCCCCACGACTTCCGCCTCTGGGTGTGCCTCCACGAGGAGACGCACCGCACCCAGTTCTCGGCCGTGCCCTGGCTGCGCGACCACCTGGAGGGCGAAATCCAGTCGTTCTTGGGGGAGACCGAGGTCGACCCCATGACGGTCCTGGAGCGCGTCCGCGAGGCCGCGCAGTCGCTCGCCGGCTCGCGCCCCGACACGGAGGAGGACGACGGCGGCCGTTCCCTTGTGGAAATCGTGCAGACCCCCGCCCAGCGGGAGATCCTCAGCCGGCTCACCGCCGTGATGTCCCTCCTGGAGGGACACGCCGACTTCGTGATGGACGGCGTCGGACCCGCCGTGGTCCCCTCCGTCGCCGAGATCCGCGAGAAGTTCCAGCAGCGCCGGGCGAAGGGTGCCTCCCGCCTCGACCTGACCCTGCGCAAGCTGCTCGGCCTCGACGCCAAGCTCCGGCAGTACCGCGACGGCGAGCGCTTCGTCCGCGCGGTCGTCGACGAGGTGGGCATGGACGGGTTCAACCGCGTGTGGACCTCCCCGAACACCCTCCCGACCAAGGCCGAGATCGCCAAACCGGCGGACTGGGTCACACGGGTGCACCGCAAAGCGGAGTCGTGAACCTTACGGGACGGTCGTGAACCGGATCCGGCCGACGGCAGGCAAACGCCCCTCCAATCACCCGTCCGAGGGACCGTGGAGCATGGGTAGGCGTGCAATGCTCGGGGAACGCCCCGGTTCTGTCACCATCTACACACTCTGAGTGACCGATCCCGGGCTAACCCCCCGAAAACTTCATGAAGGGAACCGGACATGGGTCCCCATCCTGCGGTCGCGGCGATACGCCTGGCGGTCCGCCGCGTACTCCACGACATCCTCACCGAGCATCCGCCCACCCCCGACACCCGGCGTTCGCCCGCCCGCGGTGCCGCGCGCCCCTGCGTGCCCGACGCCGAGCGCGTCCCCGCCCCCGGAACGCGCCGCAGCATGACCGTGCCCGCCGGCGCTCCCCTCGAACAGCCCCCCGCGGCCTCTCCCCGGCCGCGCCAGGGCGGCGACGCGCCCCCGGCACCCCTCGTCCTCGTCGCGTGCTCCGGCGGCGCCGATTCCATGGCGCTCGCCTCCGCCCTCGCCTTCGAGGCCCCCAAACTCGGCATCCGCGCCGGTGGCGTCACCGTCGACCACGGTCTGCAGCCCGGTTCCGACCTGCGCGCCGACGAGGTCGTCCTGCGCCTCACCGAACTCGGTCTGGCACCCGCCGAGTCGATCGCCGTCACCGTCGGCCGCGACGGAGGCCCCGAGGCCGCCGCCCGCGACGCCCGGTACGCCGCCCTGGACTCCGCCGCCGAGCGCCACGGCGCCACCGCGATCCTCCTCGGCCACACCCGCGACGACCAGGCCGAAACCGTCCTGCTCGGCCTCGCGCGCGGCTCCGGCATCCGCTCCCTGTCCGGCATGGCCGCGGTCTCGGGGGCCGACGGCCGTTACCGGCGTCCCTTCCTGCACCTGGACCGGCAGACCGCCCGCAAGGCCTGCATGGTCCAGTCGCTGCCTGTCTGGGACGACCCGCACAACACCGACCCGGCGTACACCCGCTCCCGGCTCCGCCACGAAGGGCTGCCCGCCCTGGAGAAGGCCCTCGGCAAAGGAGTCGTGGAGGCACTCGCCCGGACGGCCCAGCTGTCCCGGGACGACGCCGACGCCCTCGACACCTGGGCCAGCCAGGCCGAGGCCTCCGTACGCGACGCGGCAGGCCTCCTGGAATGCGCCAAGCTCTACGCCCTGCCGCCCGCCGTACGGCGCCGCATCCTGCGCCGCGCGGCCATCGAGGCGGGCGCCCCGGCCGGTTCGCTGTTCGCCCGTCACATCGAGGAGATCGACCGGCTGATCACCGGCTGGCGAGGCCAGGGAGCGATCAATCTCCCGGGCAAAGTCGTCGCTCAGCGCCAGGGTGGCAGACTGGTGATTCGGCAAGGCTGAAAACCGGACCCTCCGCCGGGGCCGCTCACGCGGTTCCACGGGACCCCAGTACCGGGTCCCGGGCGGTCCGACCGGCCGCGCGAGCCCAAAAAAGTGGGACGGACGACCGAAAGTGATGCGGGTGGACGCGAAAGACATGGGCACCGACCTCAAGTCGGTGCTCATCACCAAGGAAGAGATCGACGCGAAGCTGGCAGAGCTGGCCGCGAAGATCGACGCGGAGTACGCGGGCAAGGACCTGCTGATCGTCGGAGTGCTCAAGGGCGCCGTGATGGTCATGGCGGACCTCGCGCGTGCGCTGTCCACCCCCGTCACCATGGACTGGATGGCCGTGTCGTCGTACGGCGCGGGCACCCAGTCCTCCGGCGTGGTGCGGATCCTCAAGGATCTCGACACCGACATCAAGGGCAAGCACGTCCTGATCGTCGAGGACATCATCGACTCGGGACTGACCCTGTCCTGGCTGCTGTCCAACCTCGGCTCGCGCGAGCCCGCCTCGCTGAAGGTGTGCACGCTGTTGCGCAAGCCGGACGCGGCGAAGGTCGCGATCGACGTGGAATGGGTCGGCTTCGACATCCCGAACGAGTTCGTCATCGGGTACGGCCTGGACTACGCCGAGAAGTACCGCAACCTCCCGTTCGTCGGTACGCTCGCGCCCCACGTCTACGGCGGCTGAGCACCCTCTCCGCGAGGGCGGCTGAGTCCTCGTAAGACGTTCGGGAACCCCAGCGGCTTTCGCGCCGTTGGAGCATGCGTGGGCGGGATTGCCAGCAGTCCCCTGCGGCTTCGGGTGACAATGCTGGGGTACCGTCCGAAGAACAGTCTTTATCAAACTCACTATGGCAGGAGGGACGGGGCGGCATCGCTCCGTATGGATGGACGTGAAGCGATACTTCCGTGGGCCGGTCATGTGGATCGTGCTGGCCGTCCTTGCCGTGGTCGTGTTGATGCAGGTCGTCGGTTCGTCCGGCGGCTACAAGACGGTGGACACCGGCCAGGTCGTCCAGGCGATCAACCAGAACAAGGTCGAGTCGGCAAAGATCACCACCGGCGACGAGCAGGTCGTCAAGGTCTCGCTGAAGGATGGCGAGAAGGTCGACGGCAGCTCCAAGATCCAGTCGAGTTACATCGGCGACCAGGGTGTGACCCTGGCCAACACACTCCAGAACAAGTTCGAGAACAAGCAGATCCCGGACGGCTACACCGTTTCGCCGTCCAAGCAGAACCCGTTCCTGGGCATCCTGCTGTCTCTGCTGCCCTTCGTCCTCATCGTCGTCGTCTTCCTGTTCCTGATGAATCAGATGCAGGGTGGCGGCTCCCGGGTCATGAACTTCGGGAAGTCCAAGGCGAAGCTCATCACCAAGGACACCCCGAAGACGACGTTCTCGGACGTCGCCGGTTCGGACGAGGCCGTCGAGGAGCTCCACGAGATCAAGGAGTTCCTGCAGGAGCCGGCCAAGTTCCAGGCCGTCGGCGCCAAGATCCCCAAGGGCGTCCTGCTCTACGGGCCTCCCGGTACCGGCAAGACCCTGCTCGCGCGTGCCGTCGCGGGCGAGGCGGGCGTTCCCTTCTACTCGATCTCGGGTTCCGACTTCGTCGAGATGTTCGTCGGTGTCGGTGCCTCCCGAGTCCGTGACCTCTTCGAGCAGGCCAAGGCGAACGCTCCGGCGATCGTCTTCGTCGACGAGATCGACGCGGTCGGCCGCCATCGCGGCGCCGGCCTCGGCGGTGGTCACGACGAGCGTGAGCAGACCCTCAACCAGCTGCTCGTCGAGATGGACGGCTTCGACGTGAAGGGCGGCGTCATCCTGATCGCCGCCACGAACCGGCCCGACATCCTCGACCCGGCCCTCCTGCGCCCCGGCCGATTCGACCGCCAGATCGCGGTCGACCGTCCGGACATGCAGGGCCGTCTGGAGATCCTCAAGGTCCACCAGAAGGGCAAGCCGGTCGCCCCGGGCGTCGACCTGTCCGCGGTGGCCCGCCGGACCCCCGGCTTCACCGGTGCCGACCTGTCGAACGTGCTGAACGAAGCTGCGTTGCTCACCGCGCGCGGCAACAAGAAGCTCATCGACAACGACATGCTGGACGAGGCGATCGACCGTGTGGTCGCGGGCCCGCAGAAGCGGACCCGGATCATGTCGGACAAGGAGAAGAAGATCACCGCGTACCACGAGGGCGGACACGCCCTGGTCGCCGCGGCTTCCCCGAACTCCGACCCGGTGCACAAGATCACGATCCTGTCGCGCGGCCGTGCCCTCGGCTACACGATGGTCCTGCCGGACGAGGACAGGTACTCCACGACGCGCAACGAGATGCTGGACCAGCTCGCGTACATGCTGGGCGGCCGCGCGGCCGAGGAGCTCGTCTTCCACGACCCGACCACCGGTGCGGCGAACGACATCGAGAAGGCCACGACCACCGCTCGCGCGATGGTCACGCAGTACGGCATGACCGAGCGTCTGGGCGCGATCAAGTTCGGCGGCGACAACACCGAGCCCTTCCTGGGCCGGGAGATGTCGCACCCGCGTGACTACTCGGAAGAGGTCGCCGCGCTCGTCGACGAAGAGGTCAAGAAGCTCATCGAGAACGCGCACAACGAGGCCTGGGAGATCCTGGTCGAGAACCGCGACGTTCTGGACGCGCTGGTGCTCCAGCTGCTGGAGAAGGAGACGCTGAGCAAGGAGCAGATCGCCGAGGTCTTCGCTCCCATCGTGAAGCGCCCGGCCCGCCCCGCGTGGACCGGCTCCTCCCGCCGTACCCCGTCCACCCGCCCGCCGGTGCTCTCCCCCAAGGAGTTGGCACTGACGAACGGCGCGAACGGCTCGACGGCTTCCATCGCCACCGCGACGGAGTCCGTCCCGGCGACGGAGAGCAGCCCGGAGGACCGCACCGAGAGCTGACATCGTTCGGCTCCCGGCGCTCCCACCAGGGCCGGAATGCACGCCGCGCCCCCCAGGTTCTAGCCTTGGGGGGCGCGGCTTTTTCGTACGCCCGCACCTTTTGGACGCGTCGACGGCACGCGCAGGATCCACAGGAACGAGGACCAGATGACCGACCCCGTGACGCTGGACGGCGAGGCCGCGATCGGCGAGTTCGACGAGAAGCGTGCCGAGAACGCCGTACGCGAGCTCCTGATAGCCGTCGGCGAGGACCCGGACCGAGAGGGCCTCAGGGAGACGCCTGGGCGCGTGGCGCGGGCGTACAAGGAGATCTTCGCGGGGCTGCGGCAGCAGCCGGAGGACGTGCTGACGACGACGTTCGACCTGGGCCACGACGAGATGGTCCTGGTGAAGGACATCGAGGTCTTCAGCACCTGTGAGCATCACCTGGTCCCGTTCCGGGGTGTCGCCCACGTCGGCTACATCCCGGCGGCCAGCGGCAAGATCACCGGCCTGTCCAAGCTCGCCCGTCTCGTCGACGTCTACGCCCGGCGCCCGCAGGTGCAGGAGCGGCTGACGACCCAGATCGCCGACTCGCTGATGGAGATCCTGGAGCCGCGCGGGGTGATCGTGGTCATCGAGTGCGAGCACATGTGCATGTCGATGCGCGGCATCCGCAAGCCCGGCGCGAAGACGATCACCTCGGCGGTGCGCGGACAGTTGCGGGACGCGGCGACCCGCAACGAGGCGATGAGCCTCATCATGGCCCGCTAGCAAGAAGAGCCCGTAGCGGCGCCCCGGCCGTCCGCGGTCGGGCTCTGTGCGCCACGGGCCCCGGTCCGCCTTCACCGGCGGGGCCGGGGCCCGTGGCGCACAGCTCGTCGTCAGGCGGCCGGGGCCGCTCCGCCGTGGTGTTCGTCGTCGTCCTCCGGGAGCTTGCAGACGCGCTCCAGGAAGAAGCCGGCCGCTATGACGGCGATGCCGGCGAGGACGGAGAAGCCGGCGTAGATGGCCTGGTCGCGGCGGGCGGGGACCTCCAGGGACTCCAGGAGGAAGACGCCGGTCCCGCCGTACAGTCCCGCCACCAGGGCGGCGACCAGAGCGCTCGCCTGGCCGAAGACGACCGCGCGGGCCGCCATCAGCGGGTCGACGCCCTTGGCGCCGGGGCGGCGCTCCCGCTGGGCCTTGAGGCGGGCGCGCAGCGACAGGGCCGTCGCGAGGAGGACGATCGCGATCAGGGCGAGCACGATGGGTGCGGCGAGCGGGACCCGGGGCAGCGTGCCCACCGCGGCCCACAGGCGGGCGCCCGCCCAGGACAGCACTCCGGCCACGACGAACACCGCGGCCAGTGTCCGGATGCGCAGCTCTTTCACGATGCCCCTTCGGTAGCCCGTTGGGGCCGGCCCTGTGCCGGCCGGCCCGTGGTCGTCCTGACCTTAACGACTACTCGGGCAGCCGGAGTTCCAGGTCCGCGCGGGGAGCTACGCCGTCCCGCGTGAGCGTGCTGAGGAGCTGGGCGACGGCGCCGCGGCCGGGAAGCTGCGCCTCCGGGTCGACGTCGTGCCAGGGGGCGAGGACGAAGGCCCGCTCGTGGGCGCGCGGGTGAGGGAGGGTCAGCACCGGGTCGTCCGAGACGAGGTCGGCGTACGCGACGATGTCCACGTCGATGGTGCGGGGGCCCCAGTGCTCGTCCCGTACGCGGTGGAAGGCCTCCTCGACCGCGTGCGCCCGCTCCAGGAGCGAGGACGGCGGCAGGGTGGTCCTGAGGACCACGACCGCGTTGAAGTACGAGGGCTGGCTGTCCGGTTCGACGCCCCACGGCTCCGTCTCGTAGACCGGGGAGACCGCTTTGACCCGGACGCCGGGGGTGTCCTCCAGGGCGTCGATGGCGCCCTGGAGGGTCTCCAGGCGGTTGCCCAGATTCGAGCCGAGGGAGATCACGGCGCGCCGGGGGTTCTGCAGGGTCGAGTCGGCGGCGTCCACGCGCTCGACGACCGAGGCGGGCACCGGCTGTACGGTCGGGTCGCTCTGACCCTCGGTGAAGGACGCGGCGGTCATACTCGGCTCCGGGTGATCGTGACGGTCACGTCGTCGAAGGGGACCGTGATCGGCGCGTCCGGTTTGTGGACGCAGACCTCGACCTCCAGGACCCCGTCGTGCTTGAGGCACGTCTGGGCGATGCGCTCGGCGAGCGTCTCGATGAGATCGACGGGCTCGCCCTGGACGACGGCGACGACCTCCTCCGCCACGATCCCGTAGTGCACGGTCTTCGTCAGGTCGTCGTCGGCCGCGGCCGGCCGGATGTCCAGGCCCAGCGTCAGGTCCACGATGAAGGTCTGGCCCTCCTCGCGTTCCCTCTGGAAGACGCCGTGGTGCCCGCGGGCCTTGAGGCCGCGCAGCGCGACACGATCCACGCGAATCACTCCTGCAATCGTCGGTAACGGCCGTCGTGCACCGAGTGCGGTCGGCACACCAGCCTCAGGCGAATCTACCTGCGGGCACTGACAGCGTTCGCCCACGGGGCGGGCGTCCGGGCGAAGGCGACGAGGCTTCACCGGACGTTTCCCCTGGGGAACGCGGCGGCTCACGGGTTGGTAGCCGCCCCTACCCCGAGGTGGTGATTCCAACCACTTCTTGGTCCCTGTGGGACCCATACCCACTCAACCGGCGGTGTCCTCGTCCTCTTCCTCGGTGGATTCGGCGAGCACGGGTGAGGCGTGGTGGGACCAGAGCTTCCAGCCCTCGGGGGTGCGGCGGAGGACGTTCGTGGCGACGACGAGCTGGCCGACGAGCGGGCCGAGCTCCTCGCCGTCGTCGGGTGCCGGGCCCCCGCTGAGGATGTTCTCCGTACAGGTGACGAGGGCGGTGTCGCCGGAGACGGAGACGTGCACGTCGGTGAGGAAGAACTGGATGTACTCCGTGTTCGCCATGATCAGCGCGTACGAGCGGAGGACCTCGCCGCGGCCGTTGAGGACGGGCCAGCCCGGGTGGACGCAGGACACGACCGCGCCCTCACCCTCGAAGTCGTCGTCGGACGTGTCCAGCGGGGCCAGCCACAGGCCGGAGAGAGCCTCGAAGTCGCCGCGCTCCAGCGCCTCGTAGAAGGCCGTGTTGGCGCGTTCGACCTGCTCGACGTCGGTCTGCGGTGTGCTCACCGGGCTCCCTCTGCGGCCGGACGGCCGGCGGTGCCGGACGGCCCGCCGGTGCGGGCACCCTCGACGGCGCGGGCGACCCGTACGGCGTCGGCGGTGGCCCGGACCTCGTGCACACGGACCGCCCAGGCGCCGTGCTGGGCGGCGATCGCGGAGACGGCGGCGGTGGCGGCGTCGCGTTCGCGCGCGGGCGGCGGTGCGCCCTTCGGGTCGGCCAGGACGTGACCGAGGAAGCGCTTGCGGGAGGCGGCGACCAGCAGCGGGTGGCCGAGGGCGTGGAGGCGGTCGAGGTGGGCGAGGAGCGCGAGGTCGTGCTCGGGGTCCTTGGAGAAGCCGAGCCCGGGGTCGACGACGATCCGGTCGGCGGCGACCCCGGCGTCGATGACGGCCTCCACGCGTGCGTGCAGCTCGTCGACGACTTCGGAGACCACGTCCTCGTACACCCCCTTCACGTTCCCGCCCGCCAGGAAGCCGCGCCAGTGCATGACGACGAAGGGGGCGCCCGCTGCGGCGACGGCCGGGAGCATCGCGGGGTCGGCGAGACCGCCGCTGACGTCGTTGACGAGGGCGGCTCCGGCGGCGAGGGACCGTTCGGCCACGGAGGCGCGCATGGTGTCCACCGAGACGGTGACGCCCTCGGCGGCGAGGCCGCGGACGACGGGGATGACGCGCTTGAGCTCTTCCGCCTCGTCGACGCGGGTGGCTCCGGGGCGGGTGGACTCGCCGCCCACGTCCACCAGGTCGGCGCCCTCGGCGACCAGGTCGAGGCCGTGCTTGACGGCTGCCGTCGTGTTGAACCAGTGGCCGCCGTCGGAGAAGGAGTCGGGGGTGACGTTCACGACCCCCATGACCGCGCAGCGGTCCCACGTCGGCAGTCCCGCGACTCGGCCGCGCCCGCGCTCAATGCTCATACGCCCAGCCTAGGGCGTGTCCGCAAAGTCTCGTCCGCCGTCGACGCCTGGCACGCTCCGCTCCTCCCGGACCGGATCGCCCCGGCCCCGATCGCTCCGGTCCGTACGGCGCCCCCGCCCACGTACGGACGGGGGAGGGGGCGGGGCGGCGTCCGGGCTACGCGGCTCTGACGGCGCGTTCCGCCGGCGCGTGCGCGCAGGGGCGCCGGGCCCGTGGGCGGCGGCGCAGGAGGCGGGGGAGGGCGAGGTTCACGAAGCCCTCGGCCTGCATGGCGGCGAGGCCGATGCGGGGGAGGTCGCGCGAGGAGGCGTAGACGACGAAGCGCGGCTCCCAGCGGGGGCGGAACTTCGCGTTGAACTTGTACAGCGACTCGATCTGGAACCAGCGGGAGAGGAACACGAGCAGTCCGCGCCAGGCGCGCAGCACGGGCCCGGCGCCGATCTTCTCGCCGCGGGCGAGTGCCGAGCGGAACATGGCGAAGTTGAGGGAGACCCGTTCGACGCCGAGGCGGGGTGCGGCCTGGAGTGCGGCCACGATGAGGAGTTCGTTCATGCCGGGGTCGGCCGCGCGGTCGCGTCGCATGAGGTCCAGGGAGACCCCGTCGGTGCCCCAGGGGACGAAGTGCAGGACGGCCTTCAGATCGCCGTACGGGCCGGGCTGTGCGTCCGCCTTGTGGGCGGTGGCGATCAGACAGTCCCCGTCGGACGGGTCACCGATACGGCCGAGTGCCATGGAGAAACCGCGCTCGGTGTCGGTGCCGCGCCAGTCCTCGGCGGCGCGCCGTATCCGGTCCAGTTCGCCCTCGCCGAGGTCACGGATGCGCCGTACCCGTGTCTCGTAACCAGCCCGCTCGATGCGCTTCACCATCTGGCGCACGTTCCGCATCGCGCGCCCGGCCAGGGAGAAATCCGCGACATCCACCACCGCCTCGTCGCCCAGTTCGAGGGCGTCGAGACCGGTTTCGCGGGTCCACACCTCGCCGCCCGTCTCGGAGCAGCCCATCACGGCCGGGGTCCAGGAGTGCGCCCGCGCCTCGTCCATGAAGCGCTCGATGGCGCCGGGCCAGGCCTCCACGTCACCGATGGGGTCGCCGCTGGCGAGCATCACGCCGGAGATCACCCGGTAGGTCACCGCCGCCTTGCCGCTGGGCGAGAAGACGACGGCCTTGTCGCGGCGGAGCGCGAAGTGGCCGAGGGAGTCGCGGCTGCCGTGCCGGTCCAGCAGGGCGCGGAGCCTGACCTCGTCGTCCTCGGTGAGGCGGGCGGCTGGGTGCTCGGGGCGGAAGGCGAGGTAGACGGTGGTGACGGCGGTCAGCCAGCCGAGGGCGCCGAGGGAGAAGGCGACCGTCCAGGAGGTGGGTCCCGCGTAGTCGACGGGGCCCTCGAAGCCGACGAGGCCGTACAGGACGTGGGTGATGCGGTCGGCCAGGCTCGGGTCGCCGATCATGCGGTTCTCGTGGACGCTGACGATGAGGAGACCGAGGACGAGGGAACCGGCGCCCATGAGAACGAAGTTGGCGAGCGCGCGCCACCGGCTGCGCGGATCGGGCAGGGCCGCGAACTCGTCGCGGTGGCGCAGCAGCGGTGCGAGCAGCGCCGCCGAGATGACGACGCCGATCAGCGAGTGCCGGTACGCGAACTGCGCGACGGCGCCGAGCGGGAGCAGGACCACCGCGGCGCGCCATGCCCGGCGCTTGCGGCGCCGCAGCCCGTGGGCGAGCAGCAGCAGGAGTACGCCGGCGCTGAGCGACAGGGCCGCGGCGAACGGGCCGAACGAGCCGGGCAGCACCTCGGCGAGGGCGTGCATACGGCTGTGACGGAAGCGCGGGAAGACACCCGCGGCGATGTCCAGGACACCGACGAGCGTGCAGGCCCTGGCGATCAGGGCGGGGACGGCGTCGGGGCTCGGACCGCGGAGTATGCGCCGCGTTCGGCCTGTTCGGCTCGGAACCTCGCCCGACAATTCCCCATCTATCCTGACAGACATCGCATCCCGTAGTTCTGCGAGAGACCTTGAATCCGGTGCCATTCCGGCATCCGGCGACATTGCGCCCTCTAGGACGGTGTCTTGGGGACACAGGTTCACTCGTCTCCGGAAAGCCGGTTCAAAAGGTAAGGAAAGTCCAGGGCAAGGCCTCGCGAAGGAGCGGGACCGCCCGGGCGGAAAGCGCGGGCGGAGCAGCTCATGGGTCTCACGAGCAACAAGGTGTTGGTACTGGCGGTCCTGCTCGCCGTACTGCTGTTCGCGGGCACGGTGTGGTGGTGGCCGCGGCTGGCGCGGCGCACCTGGCGGGCCGTCAGCGGACGCGTGGGCCTGCTGCTGGCCACCCAGTTGGCGCTGTTCGCCTGCGTCGGACTCGGCACCAACCAGGCCTTCGGTTTCTACGCCAGCTGGGCCGACCTGCTCGGCCAGGAACACGGCGAGGGCGTGGTCGTGGACCACAACGGCGCGCGCGGTGCGGGCGGCGGCCCCCTCCAAGTGGTCGACACGCAGCGGGTGAACATCTCGGGCGGCTCCCGGCCGGGGACCGGCGGCCAGATCCAGAAGATCGACATCGTCGGCCGTGCGACCCGGATCGCCACGCCCGCGTACGTCTATCTGCCGCCCGAGTACTTCCAGCCGCGCTACCGGACCCGGACGTTCCCCGCTGTCACCGTGCTGACCGGCTATCCCGGGACCGCCGGCGCCCTCGTCAAGGGGCTGCACTACCCGCAGACCGTGAGCCGGCTGGCCAAGAACGGCAGGATCCAGCCGATGATCCTGGTCATGCTGCGGCCGACCGTGGCGCCCCCGAGGGACACCGAGTGCGTGGACGTCCCCGGCGGACCGCAGGCCGAGTCCTTCTTCGCCAGGGACCTGCCCGAGGCCGTGTCGGCCCACTACCGGGTCGGCGCGAAGCCCGGGAGCTGGGGTGTCATGGGCGACTCCACGGGCGGCTACTGCGCGCTGAAGCTGGCCGTCCACCACCCCGGGGTGTACGCGGCGGGCGCGGGCCTCTCGCCGTACTACAAGGCGCCCATCGACCGCACGACGGGCGACCTCTTCCACGGCGACAAGGCACTGCGCGACAGCGCCGACCTGCGCTGGTACCTGAAGAACCGGCCCGCGCCCGACACCTCACTGCTCGTCAGCAGCAGCAGGATCGGCGAGTCCAACTACAGGAACACCCTCGGCTTCATAGACCTCGTGAAGTCCACCCGGCGGACGCGGATCTCGTCGATCATCCTCGACAGCGGCGGCCACAACTTCAACACGTGGCGGCGGGAGATCCCGGCGGCGCTCCAGTGGATGAGCGGACGGCTGACCGCCCGCTGAGGCGGGCCGTTCCGCGGGCGCCGCACCGATGTCCCGCGCGGGGGCGTGAGGGTGTCGTCGGGGGATGTGACGGGGGTGTGCCGGGTCGGGACGAATTCGGTGTCCGGCGCCGAAAAGCCGTTCCGGAGAATTACCGCCGCCCGCTGATTCCGATGAGGTGACGGCCTGGGACGGGCCGAATTGATCAACGGGCGGGGGAGGCCGGTGGTTTGCGACGGCCCTTGCGGGACAAGGGACACGTCCTGTCGGCGGCCGGTACGCGACAAAGCCTCCGGGGTGGCTGTGTTTTTACCGTGCGGGGCACCACGATTCGCCTACGCGCGGTAAGTTTCTGGCCATGCCACGTGGACGCCACCGCCATTCCCCGCCCTTGCACAGGCTGCTGCCTCCTTCGGCGATCGCCGGCGTGTCGCTCGTCTGCGCCGTGGGGCCCTGGTTGTTCACGGAGCCGACCGTGCTCCGTGTGCTGGCCGCGGGTGCCGCGGTGACGGCGGTCGCCGGTGCGGTCGTCATGCGCCGCTGGGACACCGCGGCCGGCAAACGCGTCGCCGACCTCACGCGCGCGCGGGCGAGCGACGAGTGGCGTCACGACGAACGGGTCGCCGAACTGGAGACCGACCTCGACGAGTCGCGCGAGCTGCGCGTGAAGCTGGAGCACAAGCTGCGCGCCAAGCGCACCGAGCTGGCCGGCCTGCGCAACGAACACGCGGCGCTGCTGCGGCGGTACGCGACCGCGGAGACGGAGCGGGCGACCGCCCTGGAAGGGCGCCGGCAGCTCGCCATAGAGGCGTCGGTCCCGACGCGTGCCCTCCCGGCCGCGCGGACCGCTCCGGACGAGACGGCCGTCCCGGAACCCGTCGACCCGGCGGGATTCTTCGGCGTCGCCGAGGCTCCGGACACCGAAGGCGAGCGCGAACGGTCCTCCGAGGCCGTGGGGGCTGCGCCGGCGGACGACGCCGACTCGGCCGAGGACACGCAGGACGACACGAAGGACGCGGCCGACTCCACGTCGGCAGAGGCCGCCGAGGACGCCGGGACGGCGGCCGGGGACGACGATTCGTCGCCCGCGGGCGACGACACCACGGACCCCGGCGCCGACACCGGTGCGGAGGCCGGAGCCGACGCCAGTGCCGACGCCGAGAAGGTGAGTGAGGTCTTCTCGCCGGCCGGTTCGGGGCTGTTCCTGCGGGCGGGCGCCGCGCTGAGCCGGATATCGAGCGGTGGTCCGCAGAAGGAGGACGCCGGGACGGCGGCTCCCGGAGCGGTCGCCGTGGCGGAGTCCGACAGCGACCCCGACATCGACCCGGACCCCGATGCCGCGCCCGTTACGGACGCGGATGCCGAAGGCGGCGCGGAGCCGGAGACGGCCACCTCGCAGGGTGCCGAGCACGGCGAGTCGGCGCTCGACGCGGCCGTGAAGGACGCGGCGGCCCGCAAGAGCGCGGCGGCCCGGCATCGCGCGACCGGCCCGAAGGCCGCGATCCCGAACGGCGAGCCCCCGAAGGGCGCTCCACGGCGTGGGCCGACAACACCGCCGGACGCGGGCCGCTCCGCCGGACCGGGGCCGTCCTCGGGCGCCGGCGCGGAGGACGGTGGGGCGCAGGGGAAGCCCGAGGCGGTCGGCGGGCATCAGCGCGCGGCCGCCGAAGCCAAGCCTTCGCCCTCCCGCCCGGTCACCCGGGCCACGTCGCCCGGCTCCCCCGCTCCGTCCGCAGCGGACGTCGTGCCGGCTCCGGCGGCCCGGGCGCACCACCCCGCCAAGCCCGCCGAGCCCGTGAAGCGGTCCGGGCACTTCACCGTTCCGACGGCCGTGGCCGTCGCCCCGCCCACCGCGCCGGTGCGACGTCCCTCGGTCGAGGGCGGGTTCGACTTCTTCGGTACGCAGAAGGAAGCCTCCGACGCGGCCACGATGGAGGCCGTGCAGAACGAGGACCTGGCCGATGTCGTCGGCCAGGAGGCGCTCGCCCTGCACAAGGCGGAGGCGGAGTCCGGGTTCAAGACCGCGAGCGAGGGTTCGCTCGGGGCCGGCCAGGTCATCGACCTGACCGCGCACGACGAGACCGAGCAGATCGACGTGGCGGGACTGCGCAGCGCGGCTTCCTGAGCCGCGCGCACATCCGACGCAGCTGACGCGGAGGGCAGTGGCACCACGCCACTGCCCTCACCGCTCTCTCCACCCGGAATGCGCTGGACACGCGCGCGTGGCGCTCTCCCCGGCCACGCGCGGGTGCCGTCCCGTGTCGGAGTCTTCGCCCGGTCGGAGCCGCACGCCGTCAGATCCTTCGCCCCGTCAGGCCATCCACCGGTCCGGCCGGGCCTCGCGCCGCCCCGTGCGGGAACGGTCCGCCTGTGCCTGGAGCAGTTCCCTCGCCTCCGCGGTGTCGCGCAGCCGTACCGTCACCGTCTTGCCCGCGCCCGTGTCGACGCGCACGTCGGCGAGCCCCTTGAACCGCTCCCAGGGCCCCTGCGTCAGCCGGACGCTCTGCACCTTCGCGTGCGGGACCAGGGAGAGGTTGCGCCGCAGCAGGCCGTGCCGCGCCGCGAGGACCGCGCCGGTGACGGCGAGTCCCTGGCCGCGCCACCAGATCGGCAGGCACCAGCGGGCCCGCCGCGGGGGCCGGTCCAGGGACGCCGGGACGGTCACCCCGGGCAGCACCGCGGCGATCACGGCCTCGGCGACCTCGCGCGGGGCGACCGGCACGAGGACCGAGTTCGACGATCCCGCCACGTCCAGTTCGACGCGGACCCAGCCGCGCCGCCGCCAGAGCAGCGGCTCGACGATCCGCACGGTCTGCACCCGGCCGGGCGGCACCGTCTCGTGCGTACGGTCCAGGAGCCCGTGGTCGATGCGCAGCCCGTCGGGGGACTCGCCCACCGTCCAGTCGTACTCGCCGACGAAGCGGCCCACGCTGCTCGCGCCCGCCGCGCCGAGCAGCGGGATGCCGGTCGCGAGAACCGTCCACACGCTGTGCGTGGCGAACCACAGCAGCGGCGGGACGACGAGCGCGGCGGCCAGGGAGCCCCAGGTGGCGCCGGTCAGCAGCAGGGAGACGGCGAGGACGCCGGGCGGCACGTGCAGCAGTTGCCGCACCGGCGCCTCGCCGACCTCGCGGGCGGCCTCGGGCGTGAACCCGGCCGCGCGGGCGAGGAGCACGGCACGGAGCTTGCGGGCCTCGCCCTCGCCCAGGTAGGCCAGTTCGTCCTTCTTGTCCGCCCCGACGACGTCGAGCTTCAGCTTGGCGACGCCCGCGACGCGGGCCAGCAGCGGCTGGGTGACGTCGACGGCCTGGAGCCGGTCGAGCCGGATGTGCGCGGTGCGGCGGAACAACAGCCCGGTGCGGATGCGCAGTTCCGTGTCCGTCACCGCGAAGTGGGTGAACCACCAGCTCAGGAAGCCGTACAGGGCGGCGCCCGGCACGATCACGGCGAGCCCGACGAGCAGCGCCGTCGTGGTGAGCCGGGTCAGCTGTTCCTGCGCCTGGTTGGGGTCGTGGACGGCCCAGCCGGCGATCACGGCGACAGGCGCCCAGGCACGCCGGAACGGGGTCACGGGATGCAGCCGCCGCTCGGACAGCGGCTCCTGTCCGGCGACCGCGTCCTCGTCCGGCAGCGCGGCCGTGGCGGCCGTGGCGGCCGTGGCGGCCGGGGCCCCGGGCACGGCGGGCGGGGGACCCGAGGGGCCCGGTGAGGCCGCGCTCACAGGCCCGCCGATCGGGCCTCGCCGAGTTCGGTCAGCCGGTCGCGCAGCCGCTCCGCCTCGGCCGGGTCGAGCCCGGGGATGCAGGCGTCGGTCGCCGCGGCCGCCGTGTGCAGCTGCACGCTGGCGAGCCCGAAGTGCCGCTCGACCGGCCCGGAGGTCACCTCGACCAGCTGCATGCGCCCGTACGGCACCACGGTCTCCTCGCGCCACAGCACGCCCCGGCTGATCAGCAGGTCGTCGGAGCGCTCGGCGTACCGCCAGGAGCGCCAGTTGCGGCCCAGCATGCGCCAGCCCCACACCGCCAGGGCGAGCGGGAGCAGTGCGAACAGGGCCCAGCCGGTACCCGCGAACACGCCGAGGAGCACTCCGACGGCGACCGTCAGCAGCCCCAGCCACACCACCAGCAGCAGTCGGCGCATCCGCAGCAGCCCCGGAGGCAGTCCGGTCCACACCGGCTCGGGCGTCGCGTTCTCGGCGGTCTCCGTGCTCCCCGTCTCCATGGGGCAAGCGTACGTACGACAGACTGTGTCCATGACTCCCACGACGGAGACCATGGTCGGTATCGGCGGCGCCGCGGAGAGCACCGACATGGTGCTCAACATCGGCCCCCAGCACCCGTCCACGCACGGCGTGCTGCGGCTCAGGCTCGTGCTCGACGGCGAGCGGATCCAGCACGCGGAGCCGGTCGTCGGCTATATGCACCGCGGCGCGGAGAAGCTCTTCGAGGCGCGCGACTACCGCCAGATCATCATGCTGGCCAACCGCCACGACTGGCTGTCCGCCTTCTCGAACGAGCTGGGCGTGGTCCTCGCCGTGGAGCGGATGCTCGGCATGGAGGTGCCCGCGCGCGCGGTGTGGACCCGCACGCTCCTCGCCGAGCTGAACCGCGTCCTCAACCATCTGATGTTCCTGGGGTCCTATCCCCTGGAGCTGGGCGGGATCACCCCGATCTTCCACGCCTTCACCGAGCGCGAGGAACTGCAGCACGTCATGGAGGAGATCTCCGGCGGGCGCATGCACTACATGTTCAACCGGGTCGGCGGCCTCAAGGAGGACCTCCCGGCCGGATGGGCCTCGCGCGCGCGTGCCTCCGTCGCCGCGCTGCGCTCGCGGATGGACGTGTACGACGACCTGGTGCTCGGCAACGAGATCTTCCGGGGGCGGACCCGCGGTGTGGGCACCCTGTCCGCGGAGGCCGTGCACGCCTACGGAGTGAGCGGTCCCGTCGCGCGCGCCTCCGGTGTGGACTTCGACCTGCGCCGTGACGAGCCCTACCTGGCGTACGGCGAACTGCAGGACACCCTGCGGGTCGTCACCCGGCAGGAGGGCGACTGCCTGGCCCGCTTCGAGTGCCTCCTGGAGCAGACGCACGTCTCCCTGGACCTCGCGGACGCCTGCCTCGACCGGCTCGCCGGGCTGCCGCCCGGGCCGATCAACCAGCGGCTGCCCAAGGTCCTGAAGGCGCCCGAGGGGCACACGTACGCGTGGACCGAGAACCCGCTCGGCATCAACGGCTACTACCTCGTCAGCAAGGGCGAGAAGACGCCGTACCGGCTGAAGCTGCGGTCCGCGTCGTTCAACAACATCCAGGCGCTCACCGAGCTGCTGCCCGGCACGCTGGTCGCGGACATGGTGGCGATCCTCGGGTCACTGTTCTTCGTCGTCGGGGACATCGACAAGTAGGGCCCCGAAGGGGTCGCCGTCCTCCGGGACGGCTTCGCCGGTGCCCCGGAGGCCGACGGGACGGATCAGCCAGCCGAAGTCGCCGAGGCCCCCCGGCGCGGTCAGTTCCGCCGCCGCCCCCGCGCCCGCGAGAGCGCGGACGTAGGCGGCGGGGTCCGTCGACGCGAGCGTGAGCGGGGGGCGCGCGCCGCTCACGCCCAGCGCCCGAAGCGCCGCGCGCTGCGACGTCACATGCCCTCCGGGCCGTGCGCACGCGTCCAGCGCCACATGCGCGGTGATGTCGCACGAACCGTCCGGCACCGGTGCCGTCTCCCGCCCTTCCCGGAAGCCGGTGAGGGTCCCGAAGGGCGGTCGCCGTCCGGCGAAGTGGGCGTAGTCGACGGCGACGGCGAGCCCCCGGTCGAGCGAGGCCACGGCGCCGGCCCAGGCCAGGTCCCGGAGCAGCCCGATCTCGGCCCGGGAGCCTTCGGAGGGGGCGGAGGACGGCGTCCACCACCAGGTGCGCAGCCATTCCGCGTCCGCGCCGCCGACGGGCTCCCCGAGGCGTTCGGAGCCGTCGTCGCCCACGAGGACCAGCCGCGGCACTCCCTCCGTGTCCGTCTCGGCGACGTCGACCGGCACGTTGTCCAGCCACTCGTTGGCGAAGAGCAGCCCGGTGATGGCGCGCGGCGGCTCGGCGAGCCAGCTGATCCGGGCGTCCAGACCGGCGGGACGGCCGGCGCGCTCGACCGCGTACGCGCGCACCCGGGCGGCCACTTCGGCGGGGAGGGTGGCGAGGACCCCGGTCACCAGCTCGCCACGGCCTGCCGCCATGTCGACGAACGCCAGCTCCCCGGGCCGGCCGAGCGCCGCGTCGAGACGGCACAGCAGCCGTGCCACGGCCCCCGCGAAGAGCGGGGACGCGTGCACCGAGGTCCGGAAGTGTCCCGCCGGTCCCTCGGGCCTGCGGTAGAAGCCGGAGGGCCCGTACAGCGCCTCTTCCGTCGCCGCGCGCCACCCGCGCCGGCGGCCGTTCGCCCTGGGGCCTGTCGTCGCTCTCACCGGCCCACACTATGGGCCGGGAAGGGGAGGGCCTCCACCTTGGGGAGTACGAGGGGCGGTCCCGGATCGATCCTCCGGTTGACCCCTGCACGCTGCACGCTTCCCTACTCTGGGTTACGTGCAGCGCCTCTATGACTTTCTCCGCAGGCACCCGACATGGGTCGACAGCTTCTGGGCCGTCGCCCTGCTCGGGATCACCGGCGTGAACATCGTCAGTGTCGACGGGGCCGCGGACCACCACGGGTCGATCGCCGAGACGCTGCCCATCGCCTTCGTCCTGTGTGTGGTGGTCGCGCTGCGCCGCCGTATGCCGGAAAAGATGCTCGTCCTGGCCGCGGCCATGGGCTTCGTGCAGCTCGTCGTCGACGTCGAGGTGATGACCGCCGACTTCGCGATGCTCGTGATCATCTACACGGTCGCCGCGGACGGCGCGCGCTGGGCGTCGCGGTTCGCACTGGCCGGCGGCCTGTGCGCGGGCACGCTCGCGCAGCTCCGCTGGCCGGCGAACGAGTCGGGCGCCCTGGGCAGCGTCCTCATAGCGATCTTCCAGACCGTTCCGTTCGCGCTCGCCTGGGTGCTCGGCGACTCGATCCGCACCCGCCGGGCCTACCTGGCCCAGCTGGAGGAACGCGCGGCCCGGCTGGAGAAGGAGCGCGAGGCGCAGGCCAAGGTGGCCGTCGCCGCCGAGCGCGCCCGGATCGCCCGTGAGCTGCACGACGTCGTCGCGCACAACGTCTCGGTGATGGTGGTCCAGGCCGACGGCGCCGCGTACGTCATGGACACCGCCCCGGACCAGGCCAGGAAAGCCCTGGAGACCATCTCCGGGACCGGCCGCCAGGCCCTCGCCGAGATGCGCCGCCTGCTCGGCGTCCTGCGCACCGGCGAGCACCAGGAGGGCGGCGAGTACGTGCCGCAGCCCGACGTCGAGCAGCTCGACGACCTCATCGAGCAGTGCCGCGCCTCCGGCCTCCCCGTCGACTTCAAGGTGGAGGGCACCCCGCGGCCGCTGCCCAGCGGCGTGGAGCTGACGGCGTACCGCATCGTGCAGGAGGCGCTCACCAACACGCGCAAGCACGGGGGGCCGAACGCGGGGGCGAGCGTCCGCCTGGTCTACTTCGACGACGGCCTCGGCCTGCTCGTCGAGGACGACGGCAAGGGCGCACCCCACGAGCTGTACGAGGAGGGGGGCGCCGACGGGCAGGGCCACGGCCTGATCGGCATGCGCGAGCGCATCGGCATGGTCGGCGGCACCCTGGACGCGGGGCCGCGGCCGGGTGGAGGCTTCCGCATCAGCGCCCTGCTGCCGCTCAAACCGGCCCACTGACACCTGTACACACGCTTGATCCGTAGTTGATCCGTACGGTGACCCGTACGAAGTGAAAGGACCCCGATGGCGATCCGCGTGATGCTCGTCGACGACCAGGTGCTGCTGCGCACCGGCTTCCGGATGGTGCTCGCCGCCCAGCCGGACATGGAGGTCGTGGCCGAGGCGGGCGACGGCGTCGAGGCCCTGCAGGTGCTGAGCGCCACAGCGGTCGACGTGGTGCTGATGGACGTGCGCATGCCGAAGCTGGACGGCGTGGAGACGACCCGCCGCATCTGCTCGGACCCGAACCCGCCGAAGGTGCTGATCCTCACCACCTTCGACCTCGACGAGTACGCCTTCTCCGGGCTGAAGGCGGGCGCCTCGGGCTTCATGCTCAAGGACGTGCCGCCCGGCGAACTGCTCGCCGCCATCCGGTCCGTGCACAGCGGTGACGCGGTCGTCGCGCCGTCCACCACGCGGCGGCTGCTCGACCGGTTCGCGCCGATGCTGCCCAACACGGGCAAGGAGCCCCAGCACAAGGGCCTGGAGCGGCTCACCGAACGGGAGCGCGAGGTGATGATCCTCGTCGCACAGGGCCTGTCGAACGGCGAGATCGCGGCGCGGCTCGTCCTCTCCGAAGCCACCGTGAAGACCCATGTGGGGCGCATCCTCACGAAGCTGGGGCTGCGCGACCGGGTCCAGGTCGTCGTGCTGGCGTACGAGACGGGGCTGGTCCGGGCCGGCGGGCTCGGCTGACCCGGTCACGCCCGGGGCCGCAGGCGTGACCGGGGCGTGACCGGCGCCCACTAGGGTCTGCGCATGCTCCTGTGGATCAACGGCCCCTTCGGGGGCGGCAAGACACAGACCGCACACGAGATCCAGCGCCGGCTGCCCGGCAGCGTCATCTGCGACCCGGAACATCCCGGCTTCGGTCTGCGCCGGATGCTGCCGCCCGAACTGCGCGGCGACTTCCAGGACTTGGTGTCCTGGCGGCAGGGCGTCGTGGAGGTGCTCGACCTCGCGCTCGGCAAGCACGACGGTGTGGTCATCGCGCCCATGACGGTGACCGATCCACGGCACTTCGCGGAGACGGTCGGCCGCCTTCGTGAACTGGGCCACGACGTACGGCACTTCACGCTGCTGGCCGAGCGGGAGACCGTACTGGCGCGGCTGCGCGAGCGCGGCTTCGGGCGGCTCCTGCGGTACGTCGCCGGGAAGGACGCCCCGCTGCGGCGCGAGAGTTGGGCCGTGGAGCGGCTCGACCACTGCCTGGAGCGGCTGCGCGAACCGGAGTTCGCCGAGCATCTGTGGACCGATCAGGCGACGGTCGCGAGGACCGCCGACCGGATCGCGGTGCTCGCGGGACTGACGCTCACGCCCAACCGCGACGGGGCCGTCCGCGGGCGCCTGCGGCGTGCGTGGACGAGCACGCGCCACATCCGCTTCGACTGACCCCCGGCGCCCGTCCGCGCAATCCCCTCCGCCCGGCCACCGGCGGGCCGCCCTACCGCAGGAGGCCTTCCAGGAAGTCGCTGCCCAGCCGTGCCACCACACCGACGTCGAGCTGGTGCAGCACGTACCGGCCGCGCCGCCGGGTGGTGACCAGGCCCGCCTTCTTGAGCACGCTCAGGTGCCGGGATATCTCCGGCGCGGTCACGCCGTGCACCTGCGCCAGCTCGCCGGTGGTGTACGCGCTGCGCGCCAGGTGACGGCAGATACGCATCCGGACGGGGTGGGAGAGGGCGTTCATGCGCAGGGTGAGCTGCTCCACGGAGGGCGGGACGGCGAGGTCGGGGGAGTCGGGGGAGCTGACGGGGTAGTGCAGCACGGGCTGCCAGCGGTACCGGTGCAGGACCATCAGGTGCGGGCGGCCGAGGCTGGTGGGGACGAGGAGCAGACCGCCGTCCGCCGTGACCGTGTGCCCCTCGGTCAGCTTGTCGACGACGATGCGCCCTGCCGTCTCGTCCAGCGACAGCGCGGAGGAGACGGAGGTCAGCGCCTCGGCCAGGCCCTTGCGGCGGAGCAGCTCGGTCCGGTGCCTGGCCTCGGCGGCCAGCGGGTGCCGCAGCCGGGACCACGTCTCGGCGAAGAAGGCCTCGTCGCAGTCCTCCAGGAACTGCCGCAGCCAGGCCCGCACGCCGGGCGGGTCCGTCAGCAGCCGCTCGGTGAACCGCGTCTGCTGCGGGCCGCGAGAGGCGGCCAGGTCGACGGCCCTGCGGCGCACCTCGGGATCGCCGAGGGCGTGCGGTCCCGCGGAGCTGTACGCCAGCGCCGAGGTGAACTCCAGGGCCGCGTCCACGAACTGCTCGTCGGTGAGCTTGTCCAGCAGGTCCAGGTCCTCGGCGAGCGTCCCGCCCGGCAGGGTGGCCCCGCCGGGGATGCCCGCGCACGGCAGGAACAGGTCCGAGAACGTCGTACGCCACAGGAAGTCCGCCTCGCACATACGGTCCGCGAGGTGCGGGTCGAGCCCGGCGGTCACGCCGGTCACCCAGCCCAGGAGACCGGGGTGGTGGCCGGGCTCCGCGAGCGCGTGCAGCGCCATGCCCAGCTCGGCCAGCGGGGACGGCACGAAACTGATCCGCTCCGGCCGCAGCCCCCCGATGTCGATACGCACGCTCATGCCCCCATGGTGCACCCCGCCACCGACAACGGCCGCCGTCGATTGACCGCAGCCGTCAATCGACGGGACACCCGTCGTGATCAGGCGCAACCTGGTACGACCAGGGCACTTCGTGCGGGCCTTCGGATCCCGTCACCGTCCGGAAAGGCGATCCGTCATGAGCATCACCCAGCAGTACCTCCTGGACACCTACCGGGCCGCGCAGCACGGGGAGCCCGCCCCTCCGGCACCGGGCACCCACGACGCCGAGACCGTGCGCGAGCTGCGTGAGTACCGGCGCTTCCGGGCCGTCGTGGCCGGGCGTCCGGCGCGGGGCCGGATCCGGGGCGCGCTGGGCCGGTGGCTGCACGGAGGACGCCACCACCCGGCCTGCTGAGCCCCGGCCCGACGCGGGCCGCCCGGAGACCGCGTGGCCCGTCGAGGCCACCCGGACCCCGTGACCCGTCGCGGCCGCCGGGAGACCGCGCCGGGCAGCGGCCTCACGAACTCGCGGGCAGCCGCTTCACGAACTCGCGGACGGCCGCCTTCACGTCGTCCGCCGTCCACTCCAGGCCCGGTTCCGCCACGGTGACCTCGGTGAGCGAGATGCCCGGGCCCGCGGGTGCCCAGCCCTGGCCGAACAGGCCCGTCCGCGTCTCCTCGGTCTGCAGCAGCGCCGCGTCCCCGAGGACGTCCGGGTCGTACGGCAGCCAGACCTGGAACTGGTGGGTGTGCGGCACCTCCGGGTGGACGCGGGCCCACGGCACCCCGGCCTCGGCGAGCCCCTCGCGCAGAGCGGTGGCCACCACGCGCGCGTGAGCGACGTACTCCGGCAGCCGGGGCAGTTCCCGCTCCAGGCCGTTCAGGGCGGACAGGACGGTCGGGAACTGCTGGATGATCATGCCGCCGTACCGGTGCCGCCAGGTCTTCGCCTCGTCGACGAGCGTCCTGGGGCCGGCGATCGCCGCGCCGCCGAAGCCGTCGAGGGACTTGTAGAACGACACGTACACGCTGTCCGCGAGGCCCGCGATCTCGTCGAGGGGGCGGCCGAAGTGCGGGGTGCACTCCCAGAGGCGTGCCCCGTCGAAGTGGACCACCGCGTCCCGTTCGCGGGCGGCCTCGACGACCTCGGTCAGCTCCTCCCAGGTGGGCAGGACGAAACCGGCGTCCCTGAGGGGCAGTTCCAGCAGCAGCGCGCCGAACGGCTCGGGGAAGTCCCGTACCTCCTCGGCGGTCGGCATCCGCGACTCGTCCGTCAGACGCACCGGGCGCAAACCGCTGACCTGGCTGAACGCGTGCCGCTCATGGACCTCGGGATGGTTGAGGGCGTGCAGGGCCACCGTCGGGTTCCCGGTGCGGCCCGCCCAGCAGCGCAGCGCGATCTGCTGCGCCATGGTGCCGGTCGGGAAGAACGCCGCGGCCTCCTTGCCCAGCAGCCCGGCGACGCGCTCCTCCAGGGCCTCGACGATGCCGTCGCCGTACATGTCGACCCGCCCGTCGAGGTCGTACGTCTTCTCGGCGGCCTCGCTCAGCGACGCCAGGCGCTCACGAAGGGTCTGCTGGTAGCTGGGCCGCCACAGCACCCGCTCCGCCGTCTTCCAGGCGACCGCGCGCCGCTCGAACCGCTCCTTGGGAGACAGCGGTGCCGCCTCTTCCCCGACCTGCTCCGCAGGCTCCGTACCGGTCTCTGTCGCCCTGTCACTCATCCCTGGATGATGTCCTGAGCGAGCCCGGCCGGTCATCTCGAATTTTTCGCACGCCTGTGACCTGCGCAGATCGTGTTCGCGCGGTCGGTCGTCCGCGGTTTCAGGCCGTCCGCGGTCGTCCACAGCCTGTGGACGACCGACGCCCCCCGAGACAATCGCGTTAACATGACGAGAAATCGTCCGGTACCCCGAGCGGACTGGAACGGAAGGCCGCCGTCGAGTGAGTACATTCCCACAGCCAGAGCCCAAGGACCGCCCCGCGCGGCTCGCCGTCGGCGTCGTCGGCGCCGGCCGTGTGGGCCCCGCGCTCGCCGCTGCGCTCCAGCTCGCCGGGCACCGCCCGGTGGCCGTCTCGGGCGTCTCCGACGCCTCCCGGCGCCGCGCCGCGCAGCTGCTGCCCGACGTGCCGCTGCTCTCCCCGGCGCAGGTCCTGGAGCGCTCCGAACTGGTGCTGCTGACCGTCCCGGACGACGCCCTGCCCGGGCTCGTCGAAGGACTCGCCGAGACCGGGGCCGTCCGGCCCGGCCAGCTCGTCGTGCACACCTCCGGCCGGTACGGCGCACGCGTCCTCGACCCGGTCCTCAGGGCGGGCGGGCTGCCGCTCGCGCTGCATCCCGCGATGACCTTCACCGGCACCGCCGTGGACGTCCAGCGGCTCGCCGGCTGCTCCTTCGGGGTCACCGCCCCCGACGAGCTGCGGCTGGCCGCCGAGGCCCTGGTGATCGAGATGGGCGGCGAGCCCGAGTGGATCGCGGAGAAGTCCCGGCCGCTCTACCACGCGGCCCTCGCGCTCGGCGCCAACCACCTGGTGACCCTGGTCGCCGAGTCCATGGAGCTGCTGCGCACCGCAGGTGTCGAGGCCCCGGACCGGATGCTCGGCCCGCTGCTGGGCGCCGCGCTGGACAACGCCCTGCGATCGGGCGACGCGGCCCTCACCGGTCCCGTCGCGCGCGGTGACGCCGGCACGGTCGCCGCACACGTCGCCGAACTGCGCGAGCACGCACCGCAGACCGTCGCCGGCTATCTCGCGATGGCCCGCGCGACCGCCGACCGCGCGCTCGCCCACGGACTGCTCAAGCCGGAACTCGCCGAGGACCTCCTGGGGGTACTCGCCAACGGAGCGGACGGGACCCAGGGGACCGAGGGAGACACCCGATGACCACCGCCCTGCTGCGCACCGCCGACGAGCTGCACGCGCGCTCCCGCACGGGCCGCCGCGCCGTCGTCATGACGATGGGCGCCCTCCACGAGGGCCACGCCACCCTGGTCCGCGCCGCCCGCGAGATCGCGGGCGACGGCGGCGAGGTCGTCGTGACCGTCTTCGTGAACCCCCTCCAGTTCGGGCAGGGCGAGGACCTCGACCGCTACCCGCGCACCCTCGACGCCGACCTGAAGATCGCCGAACTGGCCGGTGCGGACGTCGTGTTCGCGCCCTCCGTGGACGAGGTCTACCCCGGCGGCGAACCGCAGGTCCGGATCTCCGCCGGGCCGATGGGCGAGCGCCTGGAGGGCTCCGCGCGGCCGGGACACTTCGACGGCATGCTCACCGTCGTCGCCAAGTTCCTGCACCTCACCCGCCCGAACGCCGCGCTGTTCGGGCAGAAGGACGCCCAGCAGCTGGCCCTGATCCGGCGCATGGTCCGCGACCTGAACTTCGGCGTGGACATCGTCGGCGTGACCACCGTGCGCGAGGAGGACGGCCTCGCCCTCTCCAGCCGCAACCGCTACCTGGCGGCGGCCGAGCGGCACACCGCGCTCGCCCTCTCGCAGGCCCTGTTCGCGGGCCGCGACCGGCACGCCGCACAGGAGGCGCTGCGCGCCCGGGCCCGCGAGGTGCCCGCCACGCGCGCGCGGGCCGAGGCCCTCAGCGCCCTGGGCGAGTCCCGGGCCGCGGCCGACGCGCACGCCGTCGCGAAGGCCGCCCCCGGCGGACCCGTCGGGGTCCGCTCGGCCGCCCGCCTCGTCCTCGACGAGGCGGCGCGGATGAACCCGCCGCTGATGCTGGACTACCTCGCCCTCGTCGACCCGTCCGACTTCACCGACATCCAGGACGACTTCACCGGCGAGGCGGTCCTCGCCGTCGCCGCCCGGGTCGGGACGACCCGGCTGATCGACAACATCCCCCTCACCTTCGGAGCCGCCTCGTGACCGGCAAAGGCACAGGTTCAGACACCGCCACAGGCACCGGCATACGCCTGCACGCACCCGCTCCCGGCTGGGCCCTCACCGCGGACGTCGTGGTCGTGGGCTCCGGCGTCGCCGGCCTGACCACGGCCCTGCGCTGCGAGGCGGCGGGGCTGCGCACCGTCGTCGTCACCAAGGCCCGCCTCGACGACGGCTCCACCCGCTGGGCGCAGGGCGGTATCGCCGCGGCCCTCGGTGACGGCGACACCCCCGAGCAGCACCTCGACGACACCCTCGTCGCGGGTGCCGGCCTGTGCGACGCGGAGGCGGTGCGCATCCTCGTCACCGAGGGCCCCGACGCCGTCCGCCGGCTCATCGCGACCGGCGCCCACTTCGACGAGTCCTCCGAGGGCGGCCTCGAACTCACCCGGGAGGGCGGTCACCACCGCCGGCGCATCGCGCACGCGGGCGGCGACGCCACGGGTGCCGAGATCTCCCGGGCCCTCGTCGAGGCGGTCCGCGCGCGCGGCCTGCCCACGGTCGAGAACGCGCTCGTCCTCGACCTCCTCACCGACGCCGAGGGCCGCACGGCGGGCGTCACCCTGCACGTCATGGGAGAGGGCCAGCACGACGGCGTCGGCGCCGTGCACGCCCCCGCCGTGGTCCTCGCCACCGGCGGCATGGGCCAGGTCTACTCCGCGACCACCAACCCGTCCGTCTCCACGGGCGACGGCGTGGCCCTCGCCCTGCGCGCGGGCGCCGAGGTCTCCGACCTCGAATTCGTCCAGTTCCACCCGACGGTGCTGTTCCTCGGGGCCGACGCGGAGGGCCAGCAGCCGCTCGTCTCCGAGGCGGTGCGCGGCGAGGGCGCCCACCTGGTCGACGCGGACGGCGTGCGCTTCATGCTCGGCCAGCACGAACTGGCCGAGCTGGCGCCCCGCGACATCGTCGCCAAGGGCATCACGCGCCGCATGCAGGAGCGGGACGCCGAGCACATGTTCCTCGACGCCCGGCACTTCGGCGCCGACATGTGGGAACACCGCTTCCCGACCATCCTCGCCGCCTGCCGTACCCACGGCATCGATCCCGTCACCGAGCCCGTCCCGGTCGCCCCGGCCGCCCACTACGCCTCCGGAGGCGTACGGACCGACGCCCGCGGCCGCACCACCGTCCCCGGCCTGTACGCGTGCGGCGAGGTCGCCTGCACCGGCGTCCACGGCGCGAACCGGCTCGCCTCGAACTCGCTTCTGGAGGGCCTGGTCTACGCGGAGCGCATCGCCGCGGACATCGCGGCCGGCAGCGCCGAGAACGGCCTCCACGCGCGCGTGCCCGAGCCGGTCCCGCATCCCGAGAAGCCCGCGCACCCGCTGCTCGCTCCGGAGGCCCGGTTCGCGATCCAGCGGATCATGACCGGCGGCGCCGGCGTGCTGCGCTCCGGCGAGTCCCTCGCGACCGCGGCCGACCAGCTCCAGCGGCTGCACAGCGAGGCGCGGGAGTCCCTCGACGAGAACGGCAAGACCTCCGAGCCGGGCGTCGACACCTGGGAGGCGACCAACCTGCTGTGCGTGGCCCGCGTCCTGGTCGCCGCCGCCCTCCTCCGCGAGGAGACCCGCGGCTGCCACTGGCGCGAGGACCACGCGGACCGGGACGACACGGACTGGCGCCGCCACATCGTCGTACGGCTGAATCCCGACCGGACACTCGCGGTCCGGACCACCGATACCGCAGACTTCCCCCCGACGACCCGGCAGCCTCGTCAGGCGCCCCCGTCCCTTCCCCAGGAGCAGTGACCGAAGTGAGCACCCCCGACCTTCCCCTCGTCCAGAGCGGCGGCTGCGGCGACGGCTGCGGCTGCGGCGCCGAAACGGACGAGGAGTACCTGGAGTGCGGCCTCGACCCCGCGCTCGCCCAGCTCCTCGCCGACGCCGGACTCGACCCCCTCGAGGTCGAGGACATCGCCAACGTGGCGATCCAGGAGGACCTCGACCACGGGGTGGACGTGACGAGCGTCGCGACCGTCTCCGAGGACGCCGTGTCCACCGGTGACTTCACCGCCCGGGACGCGGGCGTCGTCGCCGGCCTGCGGGTCGCCGAGGCCGTGCTCTCGGTGGTCTGCACGGACGAGTTCGAGGTCGAGCGGCACGTCGAGGACGGCGACCGCGTCGAGGCCGGCCAGACCCTGCTCAGCGTCACCACCCGCACCCGCGACCTGCTCACGGCAGAGCGCAGCGCGCTCAACATCCTGTGCCGCCTGTCCGGCATCGCGACCGCCACACGCGCGTGGGCGGACGCCCTGGAGGGGACCAAGACCCGCGTGCGGGACACCCGCAAGACGACGCCGGGCCTGCGCTCGCTGGAGAAGTTCGCCGTGCGCTGCGGCGGCGGCGTCAACCACCGCATGTCCCTCTCGGACGCCGCACTGGTCAAGGACAACCACGTGGTCGCCGCGGGCGGCGTGGCACAGGCCTTCAAGGCCGTGCGGGAGGCCTTCCCGGACCTCCCGATCGAGGTCGAGGTCGACACCCTGCACCAGCTGCGCGACGTCGTGGACGCGGGCGCCGACCTGATCCTTCTGGACAACTTCACGCCCGCCGAGTGCGAGAAGGCCGTGGGCGTCGTCGAGGGCCGCGCCCTCCTGGAGGCCTCGGGCCGGCTCACCCTCGCCGACGCCGGGACGTACGCGGGGACGGGCGTCGACTTCCTGGCCGTGGGCGCGCTCACGCACTCCTCGCCGATCCTGGACATCGGCCTCGACCTGCGAGCGGCGGAGTAACCCCGGCCATGCTGCTGACCATCGACGTAGGCAACACCCACACGGTCCTCGGTCTCTTCGACGGGGAGGAGATCGTCGAGCACTGGCGCATCTCCACCGACTCGCGCCGCACCGCCGACGAGCTCGCCGTGCTGCTCCAGGGCCTCATGGGCATGCACCCGCTGCTCGGCGAGGAGCTCGGCGACGGCATCGACGGCATCGCGATCTGCGCCACCGTCCCGTCCGTGCTGCACGAGCTGCGCGAGGTGACGCGGCGCTACTACGGCGATGTTCCCGCCGTCCTCGTCGAACCCGGCGTCAAGACCGGCGTACCGATCCTCACGGACAACCCGAAGGAGGTCGGCGCCGACCGGATCATCAACTCCGTCGCGGCCGTCGAGCTCTACGGAGGACCGGCGATCGTCGTCGACTTCGGCACGGCGACCACGTTCGACGCCGTCAGCGCGCGGGGCGAGTACATCGGCGGCGTCATCGCGCCCGGCATCGAGATCTCCGTCGAGGCGCTCGGTGTCCGGGGCGCGCAGCTCCGCAAGATCGAGGTGGCCCGGCCGCGCGCGGTGATCGGCAAGAACACCGTCGAGGCCATGCAGTCCGGGATCATCTACGGATTCGCCGGCCAGGTGGACGGCGTCGTGAACCGCATGGCGCGCGAACTCGCGGACGACCCCGAGGACGTCACCGTGATCGCCACGGGCGGCCTCGCCCCCATGGTCCTCGGCGAGTCCTCGGTGATCGACGAGCACGAACCGTGGCTGACCCTGATCGGGCTGCGCCTGGTCTACGAGCGCAACGTCTCCCGCATGTGAGCCCCGGGGTCCGGCCACCCGCCGGACCCCGGCATCGCCGAGAACTCCTCCGGAATGGACAGGCCTCTGCCGCGCCCCTTTCCGAATACGCCATCTTCGGCATCCGCGGGTCTTCGCGCGACGTGTTCCCGCTGTCCCGCGACGGCGTTCTCGCGGACTTCTCCGGGGAGTTCCCGCGGAACCGTTCTCCGGAGTTCTTCGATGACCGCCCCGAGCGAGGCGCGCCATATCTCTTTCGTTATGCGGCTTTTGTCTGATTAGCGCGTATCGTCACCGCATGCCCACGCCCTACGGATCCCACGGCGGCATGGCGTTCGGTGCGGAGGAGCTGCGTGTGCTCCGTCGCGCTCTCGCCCTTGCCCTGCACCCCAGTCCCGTCTCGGCCGAGGACGTCCAGGACTGCCATCGCCTCGCCGAGTCCGTCGACGAGGCGCTCCAGGAGGGGGTCAGGCTCCGGGCCTTCCTCCTGGCGGACCTCGCCCGCTACCGTGCCGCTCTGCCGGGCACCGTCGGCGGCTACCTCGTGCTCCTGGAGGAGGTCCTCGGGGCCGGCTACCGGCCGAACCCCGACGACCTCGCCGCGCTCCGCGCGCTGCGCGGCAACCCCACCGCGGCAGCCCTGCTGGACCGCTGCCGGGTCCTCGCCGAGCAGGACGTGCGCGCCCGGCTCGCGGGCCGCTCGGTCGCCGCGGCACCGTCGGTCCCGTCGTCCCGCACCCGGCTGCTGGCGCTGCCCGGAGGCCGGGCCGCCGACCGGCCGGAGAAGAGGGCCGAGCCGAAACCCCGGTCGCAGCCCCCGGCCGACACCCCGCGCACGGACCGCCCCATCCCCACCCCGGGTGAGGTCTTCCCGCCGCGCCGCAAGCCGGGCCCGCCCCCGGCGAACCCTCCGCAGCAGCTCGCGGCGGGCTGACACCGGTCGCCGACCCCAAGGGATCGGCAGGGCGCCCCCTGGCTACTCTGGAGGCATGGACTATGTCTCCGCGCTCGTGCCCCCCGTCGTGATGGCCGTCTTCTTCGTCGGGCTCATCGTGACGATCGTGAAGACCCAGGGCGGCGCCAACAAGGCCAAGGAGGACGCGGCCGTCGACGCCGTCCTCGCGCGCGCGGAGAGCGCCCGGCAGGCCTCGGGCCCCAAGGACGCCGGGGTCTGAACCCTCCGGACGCCCCGCGGAGTCCCCTCCCGGGGCTCCGCGGCGCACGGCCGCCCTGACGCGCACCGCGCCCTCCACGGCGTACGACTCGGACGTTTCATGTGTTTCATACGTTCTTCGAGTCGTACGCCCTTTTTGTTGACTCTCTCCCACTATTGTTCTGGACTGTGCCTCGCCCATTGGGAGAACTCGAAGACTCGGTCATGACGCGGGTGTGGAAGTGGAACCGCCCGGTGACTGTTCGGGAAGTCCTGGAAGACCTTCAACAGGAACGGTCCATCGCGTACACCACGGTGATGACCGTTTTGGACAATCTCCATCAGAAGGGCTGGGTCCGCCGCGAGGCGGAAGGCCGGGCCTATCGATATGAAGCGGTCTCCACGCGAGCCGCCTACTCCGCCGCCCTCATGAACGACGCCTGGTCGCAGAGCGACAACCCGGCGGCCGCTCTCGTCGCCTTCTTCGGGATGATGAGCCAGGAACAACGGGTCGCGCTCAGTGATGCCGTACGGATGGTGCAAGGGCCCGAACTACCCGAACCCCCGGCTTCCGAAGCCGCCGAAAGGCCACCGGAGGCCGAGCTCTCCGAGGAGAACCCCGCCGCCCACGAGGACGGCTCCGGGCGATAGCGTCCGCTCATGCCAGCAGAGCATCCAGCAGACCTTCCGGCACAGCATCCCGAAGTCGCCGCAAAAGCCCTCACCGTCCGACGGGCCAGGACCAGCGATGTCGCGGCCGTACGCCGGCTCCTTGACGCGAACGTGCGCCACCGCATCCTCCTCGACAAACCCACGGTCACCCTTTACGAGGACATCCAGGAGTTCTGGGTCGCGGAACGCGACGACAACGCCGAGGTCGTCGGCTGCGGTGCGCTGCACGTGATGTGGGAAGACCTCGCGGAAGTCCGTACTCTCGCCGTGAACCCGGCGCTCAAGGGCCTCGGTGTGGGCCATCGGCTGCTGGAGAAGTTGCTGCAGACCGCCCGGTGGCTGGGCGTTCGGCGGGTTTTCTGTCTGACCTTCGAAGTCGGCTTCTTCGCGAAGCACGGCTTCGTGGAGATCGGTGAGACTCCTGTCGACACCGAGGTGTACGCCGAGCTCCTGCGTTCCTATGACGAGGGCGTGGCGGAGTTCCTCGGTCTCGAACGGGTGAAACCCAACACCTTGGGCAACAGCCGGATGCTTCTGCATCTGTGATCGCCGTCGGCTATTCCGGCCGAGCGCCTTGCCCAGGTGCCCTATGTCCGAAACGCGCATGTTTCCCGGCAGTCGGTGTCCACTGAGTCTCTGCCAGGGGTTTGTGTTTTTCCAGCAAAAGCGGTTTGCTTTCCGACGTACTGCAGTACTGCATATAACAAGGGACGGCGAAACGGCGGACGCCGCAGACCCTCCTTGCCCTGAAGTTATCGATGAAAGGAAATCCAGTGGCACAGAAGGTTCAGGTCCTTCTTGTCGACGACCTCGACGGCGGCGAGGCGGACGAGACCGTGACGTTCGCGCTGGACGGCAAGACGTACGAAATCGATCTCACGACCGCCAATGCGGACAAGCTCCGTGGCCTTCTCGAGCCGTACGTGAAGGGTGGCCGGCGTACCGGAGGCCGTGCTTCGGGCGGACGCGGAAAGGCGCGCGCCACTTCCGGCGGCAGCCAGGACACCGCGCAGATCCGCGCGTGGGCCAAGGAGAACGGCTACGAGGTCAATGACCGCGGCCGCGTTCCCGCGTCCATTCGCGAGAAGTACGAAGAGGTCAACGGCTGAGCGCTCACGCGCCCCAGCCGCACCCGGTGACATTGCGTCGCCATCGTCTGTACGACGCGTACGAGATCGGGGGCGCCCCCAACGCCCCCGCCGACGGCCCCGCCGCCCAGTGCCGACAGCGTCGGCAGTGCCGGTCGCACGGCACAGCCGGGCTCGGGGGGCCGCAGCCAGCGGGCGGCCCCTCGCGGGTCCTCCCGCGTCTCCCGTCCGGCCGGCGGAGTAAGGAAACCCGGCGGCGGGGGAGCCTCGACGCTCCCGCCCGCGCCGACCGCCGTGAGGTCCAGCGCCAGGCCGCCCCACTCCAGCCAGTCGAGCAGCCCCGGCAGCTCCTCCGCGCTCCCCGCGGCCACCAGCAGCCCCATCCGGTCCCCGTGCAGAACCACCGGGGACCCGGGCCCGAGATGCCGCAGCGCCGCGAATCCCGCCTCGGCCGGTCCCTCCAGGACGTCGAAGAGCACCCCGGTCACGAGCCGCGACGGCGGACCGGGCACCGTGGCCCAGCCCAGTTCGTTCTCGTACCACTGCTGCACCGGATCGACCGGATCACCCGGGTCGAGCGGCCGACGGGGAAGGGGAACGGTGGGAACCATGCAAGGAGCAACCGCCGGAACAGCCCCGGAGTTACGCTGGGTGTCTCCATGGGCGCACAGAGTTCCGGACAAACGGGCGTGCGGAAGCGTTCGGCGGGGCATGGGTGTTCGCCCGTAGCGGAGGGAACGGGTGCGCGCGGCATGGACTGTCCGTGCGTGCGGGTAAGACATCCCTAGTGGGAGGGGCGACACGCAGGAATCCGGCATCTCACGTTCGCCATCGGCGTACAGATGGTGAGGGTATCTGCCTGGCCTGCGGGAACATCGTCTCGCACCATCAGGTTGAGGCAGATGTCGGCGTTCGGGGTCAGGAGGCCAAGGACGGTGTCGGCAGTTGGAATGAGCGGTCCCCGCTTGCGGGACTAAGCTGCGGAAGGACAGGGAGGGGAGCGTCCCCTTACTGCCTGACCGCTCTGAGGAGCGATTAACGATGTTCGAGAGGTTCACCGACCGCGCGCGGCGGGTTGTCGTCCTGGCTCAGGAAGAAGCCCGGATGCTCAACCACAACTACATCGGCACCGAGCACATCCTCCTGGGCCTGATCCACGAGGGTGAGGGTGTCGCCGCTAAGGCCCTGGAGAGCCTCGGGATTTCGCTCGAGGCGGTCCGCCAGCAGGTGGAGGAGATCATCGGCCAGGGCCAGCAGGCCCCGTCCGGCCACATCCCCTTCACCCCCCGTGCCAAGAAGGTCCTGGAGCTGTCGCTCCGCGAGGCCCTTCAGCTGGGCCACAACTACATCGGCACGGAGCACATCCTGCTCGGCCTGATCCGTGAGGGCGAGGGCGTCGCCGCCCAGGTCCTGGTCAAGCTGGGCGCAGACCTCAACCGGGTGCGGCAGCAGGTGATCCAGCTGCTCTCCGGATACCAGGGCAAGGAGACCGCCGGCGCCAGTGGCGGTCCCGCCGAGGGCACCCCCTCCACGTCCCTGGTCCTCGACCAGTTCGGCCGGAACCTCACCCAGGCCGCTCGTGAGTCCAAGCTCGACCCGGTCATCGGGCGCGAGAAGGAGATCGAGCGGGTCATGCAGGTGCTGTCCCGCCGCACGAAGAACAACCCGGTACTGATCGGTGAGCCCGGCGTCGGCAAGACCGCCGTCGTCGAAGGCCTCGCCCAGGCCATCGTCAAGGGCGAGGTGCCCGAGACCCTCAAGGACAAGCACCTCTACACCCTCGACCTCGGCGCGCTGGTCGCCGGCTCCCGCTACCGCGGTGACTTCGAGGAGCGCCTGAAGAAGGTGCTCAAGGAGATCCGCACCCGCGGCGACATCATCCTGTTCATCGACGAGCTGCACACGCTCGTCGGGGCGGGTGCCGCCGAGGGCGCCATCGACGCGGCTTCGATCCTGAAGCCGATGCTGGCCCGCGGTGAGCTGCAGACCATCGGTGCCACCACGCTGGACGAGTACCGCAAGCACCTCGAGAAGGACGCGGCCCTCGAGCGCCGCTTCCAGCCGATCCAGGTGGCGGAGCCTTCCCTCCCCCACACGATCGAGATCCTCAAGGGCCTGCGCGACCGGTACGAGGCCCACCACCGCGTCTCCATCACCGACGAGGCCCTGGTGCAGGCGGCGACGCTCGCCGACCGGTACATCTCGGACCGCTTTCTGCCCGACAAGGCGATCGACCTGATCGACGAGGCGGGCTCCCGGATGCGCATCCGCCGGATGACCGCGCCGCCGGACCTCCGCGAGTTCGACGAGAAGATCGCGGGCGTGCGCCGCGACAAGGAGTCGGCCATCGACTCCCAGGACTTCGAGAAGGCGGCGTCTCTCCGCGACAAGGAGAAGCAGCTGCTGGCGGCGAAGGCCAAGCGGGAGAAGGAGTGGAAGGCCGGCGACATGGACGTCGTCGCCGAGGTCGACGGCGAGCTCATCGCCGAGGTCCTCGCCACGGCCACCGGCATCCCGGTCTTCAAGCTGACCGAGGAGGAGTCCTCGCGTCTGCTGCGCATGGAGGACGAGCTCCACAAGCGGGTCATCGGCCAGAAGGACGCCATCAAGGCGCTCTCGCAGGCGATCCGTCGTACGCGAGCGGGTCTGAAGGACCCGAAGCGTCCCGGTGGTTCCTTCATCTTCGCCGGCCCCTCGGGTGTCGGTAAGACGGAGCTGTCGAAGACCCTCGCGGAGTTCCTCTTCGGTGACGAGGACGCGCTGATCTCCCTCGACATGTCGGAGTTCAGCGAGAAGCACACGGTCTCGCGTCTCTTCGGTTCGCCCCCCGGCTACGTGGGCTACGAAGAGGGCGGCCAGCTGACCGAGAAGGTCCGTCGTAAGCCGTTCTCCGTCGTCCTCTTCGACGAGGTCGAGAAGGCCCACCCGGACATCTTCAACTCGCTGCTGCAGATCCTGGAGGACGGTCGACTGACCGACTCCCAGGGCCGGGTCGTGGACTTCAAGAACACGGTCATCATCATGACGACCAACCTCGGCACGCGGGACATCTCCAAGGGCTTCAACCTCGGCTTCGCGGCCGTGGGCGACGTCAAGAGCAACTACGACCGGATGAAGGCCAAGGTCAACGACGAGCTGAAGCAGCACTTCCGCCCGGAGTTCCTGAACCGTGTCGACGACACGGTGGTCTTCCACCAGCTCACCGAGGAAGACATCATCCAGATCGTCGACCTCATGGTCGCGAAGGTGGACGAGCGTCTGAAGGACCGGGACATGGGCATCGAGCTCAGCCCCAGTGCCAAGTCGCTCCTCGCGAAGAAGGGCTACGACCCCGTGCTGGGCGCCCGGCCGCTGCGCCGGACCATCCAGCGCGAGATCGAGGACATCCTCTCCGAGAAGATCCTCTTCGGCGAGCTCCGTCCCGGCCACATCGTGGTCGTCGACACGGAGGGCGAGGGCGAGACCAAGGCCTTCACCTTCCGCGGCGAGGAGAAGTCGGCACTGCCCGACGTCCCGCCGATCGAGCAGGCGGCCGGCGGCGCCGGTCCCAACCTGAGCAAGGAGGCGTAACCCCCGGGTTCGCCTGACAGGGGCTGCCCCAGGACCACGGTCCTGGGGCAGCCCCTTTCGTGTACGCGGTCGCGGGGGCGCACCTTTGTGGGTGCGGCTCCCCGCGTAAGCCGCTCGAGAGCCGGGGGGCGGGCCGCTGGGCAGCAAGCCCGCCCATCGGGCGGGGCCCGCGCCGCACAGGGGTCCGTCCGCACGCCGCACCGTGCGATCTTCCGTATGCCACCCAGCGGTCCCGTGCGCATGCCCCGCGCGGGCCGCAGTGGGGCTGCACCGGTACCGCCTCGCAGCAGCTCCGCAGCCCTGCGGCCCGCAGCCCTGAGGCCACGTCTGCACCAGCTCCGCGGCCCTGCGGCCCTCGCCCCGCCGTCCAGGCTCAGCTGCACGGGAGAAAGCAGGACGGGGGCCCGAGACGACCCGTCGCAGCCCCTGTTTCCCGCCTTCTTGGCTGCCCGGAGCGGGCCCGCCCCCCCCGAACCCCCTCCCCGCGGTCGCGGACCACGTCCGGGCCGTCGCCGTGGGTCAGTACGGAGAGGGGTGAAGTGGCCTGGGGCACAACCCCAAGTGCCTTGTGACCAGGGGCGGGAGGGTAGCCCGGGTCACATTCAGGGGGGTCCGGAACCGGCCGCCCGGTGACATGGCGCACAGGCGATTTGTCCGGTACTAGGACGAATAGTGGATGCATGAGAACGGACATAAAGGACCTTTGGCCCGGAACCTCCGGGACGGTCCTCCCGCCCTGCGGGCCGACGGTCCGGAAGCCCGTTTCACCAGGGATGCCGCAGCCCGAAGTGGGCCTAAACCTCGCTTCCCGGGCCGAAACGGGAAGATCGCGTCCCCGATGTCCGAGCTGTCAAGGTTCATTCGGTTTCGGGATGAACTACTAGTTTGCGTCGTAGCGAGGGGGTTTGGGCATCCCTGGGTGTGCGGGTTACCAAGGTATGGCCCACCCGGTCGGCGGTCATCGCAACCGAGTGGTCGCACCGTCCTTGTCCCCGTCATCGCGAGGTATCCATGTCGAAGCGCGTCACGTCCCGCAAGTCCCTCACGTCCCTGGTCCGCAACCGGGCGGCCGTCGTGGCTGTCGGCTTGAGCGCCACGGTCGCGTTGGGCGCCGGGGTCGCGACCGCCGCCGAATCCGGCCTCAGCAGCAGTGGAACCGTCACCGCGGCGCACGCCGTGCAGACGCAGGCCGCCGCGCAGGCCAAGGCCGCAACCGCGAAGAAGGCCGCAGCCGCCACCAAGGCCGCCGCCGCCAAGAAGTCCACCGTGTCCGCCAAGCAGGCCGCCGCCAAGAAGGCCGCCTCGTGGATCGACCCGGTCAAGAAGTACACGCTGTCCGCGACCTTCAACCAGGCCGGCGGCATGTGGTCCCACAAGCACTCCGGCCAGGACTACGCCGTGCCGCTGGGCACGGACGTCATGGCCGCGCACGGCGGCACCGTCGTCAAGACCGGCGGCAACGGCGCCGGTGACGGTCCTGCGTACGGCAACGCCATCGTCATCAAGCACGGCAACGGCACGTACTCGCAGTACGCCCACCTGTCGCGCATCGACGTGAAGATAGGCCAGGTCGTCACGACCGGTCAGCACATCGCCAAGTCCGGCAACACCGGAAACTCGAGCGGCCCGCACCTTCACTTCGAGATCCGTACGACCCCGAACTACGGCTCGGCCATCGACCCCGTCGCCTTCCTGCACGGCAAGGGCGTCAAGGTCTGATCCACCCCGCGCCGGTGAGCCGGCGCGGCAGTGCCCGGACGGGGCGGACCGAAGCGGAGTCTCACGGCGTCAGGAAGCGGCGCCGCGAGGCTCCGCCTCCGCGTTCGTGCCTACGCGGCCGAGCCGCCGTGGGCCTGTGTCACCAGATCGATCGCGACCTCCAGGACCGCCTTGCGCTTGTCCTCGGGGTCGCCTTCCACGTCCTTGAGGACGAACATCCCGGCGTGCATCGTGAAGAGCGCGCTGATGCAGCGGACCTGGTCGGTCAGGGGGGACTCCGGCTCCTTGATGATCTCCAGCATGCTGATCATCCGGTGCTTGAAGGTCTCGCCGATGCTCAGCTCGCGGACCGTCGCCTGGTTCTCCTGCATGAAGCGGAAGAGCGGGGACGCGCCGCCGAGCGCGTCGCTGTAGCGGCGCAGGACCTCCTGCTTGGTCTCCAGGGTGTGCGGCTGCTGCTTGCCCCACTCGATCAGCTCGTCGAGCGGCCTCGTCAGATCCTCGAAGATGCTGATGAGGATCTCTTCCTTGGTCTTGAAGTGGTAGTAGAGCGCCGCCTTCGTGACGTCGAGGTGCTCGGCGATCTCCCGCAGCGAGGTCTTCTCGTACCCGTGCTCGGAGAAGAGTTCTAGGGCGACGTCCTGGATGCGCTGCCGGGTGTCGCCCCGGCGCTGCCGCTTGGTGCCGTCCATCGTGCCGCCCATCCTCGTGCTCCTCGCGCTCCCTGAAAACCTACCTGTGACCCCGCGGCAAAACTACTTAAACTTACTTGACGCCCGGCTAGTTACGGGTCTACTTTCCTCAGTGTAGTCAGCTTGCCGGTCGGCAAGTAAGTAGCCGAACGGCAAGCAGTCGCAGCTAGGGGAGTGGAATCGATGGCGGACAAGACACAGGTGGCCGTGCCGGCCGCGGGGGCCGGGGGACAGGCCGAAGGCCAACCGGTGGCGCAGGACAAGAAGCCACGCAGCGTGCGCGTCGTGCTGCTGGCGCTCATGATCGCGATGCTGCTCGCGATGCTGGACAACATGATCGTGGGCACCGCGATGCCGACGATCGTCGGTGAGCTGGGCGGTCTGGAGCACCTGTCCTGGGTGGTCACCGCGTACACGCTCGCCACCGCGGCCTCCACCCCGATCTGGGGCAAGCTCGGCGACATGTACGGGCGCAAGGGCGCCTTCATGACCTCGATCGTGATCTTCCTGATCGGCTCCGCGCTCAGCGGCATGGCCCAGGACATGGGGCAGCTCATCGGCTTCCGTGCGATCCAGGGCCTCGGCGCAGGTGGTCTGATGGTCGGCGTCATGGCGATCATCGGTGACCTGATTCCGCCGCGGGAGCGCGGCAAGTACCAGGGCATGATGGCCGGAGTCATGGCCTTCGCGATGATCCTCGGCCCGCTGGTCGGCGGCACCATCACCGACCACTGGGGCTGGCGCTGGTCCTTCTACATCAACCTGCCGCTCGGCATCGTCGCGCTCCTCGCGGTCAGTGCGGTGCTGCACCTGCCGAAGAAGCGCGTCCAGGCGAAGATCGACTACCTCGGCGCGGGGCTGCTGGCCCTCGGCATCTGCTCCATCGTGCTGGTCACCACCTGGGGCGGCACCGAGTACGCCTGGGGCTCCGCCCGGATCATGGAGCTGATCGGCATCGGCGTCGCCGCCCTCGTCGGCTTCGTCTACTGGCAGACCAAGGCCGCTGCCCCGGTCATCCCGCTGCACATCTTCCGCAGCGGCAACTTCACCCTGATGTCGATCATCGGCTTCATCACCGGCTTCGTGATGTTCGGCGCCGTGCTCTTCCTGCCGCTGTACCAGCAGTCCGTGCAGGGCGCGTCCGCCACCAACTCCGGTCTGCTGCTCCTGCCGCTGCTCGGCGCGATGCTCGCCGTCTCGATGGTCGCCGGACGCGTCACCACCAACAGCGGCCGCTACAAGATCTTCCCGCTCGTCGGCAGCGTGCTGATGATCATCGGCCTGTTCCTGCTCTCTCAGATGGACACCGAGACCACCCGCCTCACCTCCGGCCTGTACATGGCGGTGCTCGGCGCGGGCATGGGCTGCCTGATGCAGATCACGATGCTCGTCGCGCAGAACAGCGTCGAGATGAAGGACATGGGCGTCGCGTCCTCGTCCACCACCCTCTTCCGTACGCTCGGCTCCTCGTTCGGTGTCGCCATCATGGGTGCGCTGTTCAACCACCGGGTGCAGGACGTCATGACCGAGAAGGCGGGGGCGCTCGGCTCCAAGCTGACCGAGAAGTCGGCGCAGCTCGACGCGGCCAGCCTGGCGAAGCTGCCGGCTCCGGCCCGGGAGGCGTACCAGCACGCGGTGTCGTCCGGTACGCACTCCGCGTTCCTGCTCGGCTCCGTGATCGCGGTGGTCGCCCTGATCGCGGCGGTCTTCGTGAAGGAGGTCCCGCTGAAGGGGGCGGGAGCGCCCAAGCCCGGCGAGGACGAGCCCAGCGACGCGGTGCCGGCCCCCCTGGCCGAGCCGGTCTGACCTCACCCACCTGCTCCCTCTCGCTCCGACCCGAAGGCCCCCGGCGGTTGTCCGCCCCCGGGGGCCTTCGCCCGTACAGGGCCCCTGTCGGTGCCGCGTGCCACCATCGGGGCGTGGACCGAATGCGGCAGCTGCGGCTCGCCAAGGACGTCGTGGACCGGGACTGGGCCGAGCCCGGCGTCGACCTGGACGCGCTGGCCGCGCGGGCCGGGTATTCGCGGTACCACTTCGTCCGCGCGTTCAAGGCGGCGTACGGCGAGACGCCGGGCCAGTACCTGACACACCGGCGCATCGACCGTGCCGAGGACCTGCTGCGCACCGCGAACCTCTCGGTGACGGAGATCTGCCACCTGGTCGGCTTCAGCAGCCTCGGCACGTTCTCGGCGCGCTTCAAGGCGTGGACCGGGCTGACACCGAGCGCGTACCGGGAGCGGCACGTCGGCCGGGGCGCCGCGCTCATCCCCGGCTGCTACGCGATGCTCTGGGCCGGCGGTTTCCGGACGGGCCCGGGCGCTGCGGGAAAGGGCCCGGACGCGAACGCCGGGCCCCCTGCGGCCCCTGCTGAGGAAGACCGCAATTCCGGAGAAGCGCCCTGACCCGGCGGCTGCCTACGGTGGCAGGGCACGCAGACGCGCCGTGCCGTACCGCGCGACCCCGCACACCTGGAGCACACCATGATCAAAGGGCTGGCCATCTCGACCGTCTGGGTTCTCGACCAGGACCGGGCCCGGGAGTTCTACACGGAGAAGCTCGGTCTGGAGGTCCGTACGGACATGACGATGGGGGAGGGCGGCATGCGCTGGCTCACCGTCGGCGCGCCGGACCAGCCCGAGGTCGAGCTGACCCTCATGGTGCCCGGGCCGCCCGCCATGGACCCCGAGTCCGCCGAGATGATGAAGAAGCTGGTCGCCAAGGGCGCGCTCGGCGCGGGCGTGCTGCGGACCGACGACATCCACGGCGACTACCGCAAGCTCAAGGACCGGGGCGTGGAGTTCCTCCAGGAACCGCAGGAGCGCCCGTACGGCACGGAGGCCCTCTTCCGCGACGACTCCGGGAACTGGTTCTCCTTCACCCAGCGCCGCGAGGGCGACCTCGACCTGGAGCGGGACTGGAGCTGACGGATCGGCCCCGCCCCGGCCGCCCGCTACTTCGCGGCGGGCGGCAGCATCGGGTAGCTGCCCGTGCTCGTCGGCGCGTGTTCCGGCAGCCACAGGACGGCGACCGCGCCCTCGGCGGGCACGCCGTCGGGAGCCCCCGCGGGCCGTACGTTGCGGAAGGTCAGCCGGGCGCCGAGCACCCGTGCCTGGCCCGCGGCGATGGTGAGGCCGAGGCCGTGGCCGTGGCCCGCGCGGTCCGTGCTGCCGGTGCGGAAGCGGCTCGGGCCCTCGGCGAGGAGCTTCTCCGGGAAGCCGGGACCGTGGTCGCGCACCCGGATGACGCGGCCCTCGACGGTGACCTCGATGGGCGGTTTCCCGTGCCGGGCGGCGTTCGCGAGGAGGTTGAACAGGACGCGCTCCAGGCGCCGCGGGTCCGTCGTGACCTCCGACTCGTGCACCACGCGCACCTCGACGTCCGCCCCGCGCGCGGCCACGCGGCGGGTGACGAAGTCGCCGAGCATGATGTCCTGCAGTTCGGCCCGCTCGGAGGCGCCGTCGAGCCGGGCGACCTCCAGGACGTCCTCGACGAGGGTCCGCATGGCCTGCGCCCGGTCCCGAACCAGTTCGGTGGGGCGCCCGGGAGGCAGCAGTTCGGCTGCGGTGAGCAGCCCCGTCACCGGTGTGCGCAGTTCGTGCGCGATGTCGGCGGTCACCCGGCGTTCGGCCTCGATGCGCTGCTGGAGCGCGTCGGCCATGGCGTCCACGGCCCGTGCGAGGTCGTCGGTCTCGTCGAGCACGACACCGCCGATCGCGTCCCGGACGCGGACGTCGGTCTCGCCCTTGGCGACACGGTTCGCGGCGGCCGCCGCCTTGCGCAGCCGGCGCGACAGCTGGCCCCCGATGAGGACACCGAGCGCGCTGCCGCCGAAGACCACGGCGATGGAGCCGATGACCAGCGCCTGGTCGAGGTCCTTCATCACGTCCGCGTTGCGGTCGGTGAACCGCTCGTGCCAGGACAGCACCTGCCCGTTCCTGAGCGGAACGGCGGCCCAGATGTCGGGGACCCCCGCCGAGCTGTCGGAGACGTAGGTCGCCCGCCGGCCCTCGCCGACCTTCTCCTGCAGGTCCGCGGGGATGGAGGGGTCGTCGATCTTGGCGCCGAACGGCGGTGGACGCCCCGGCCCGTACATGCGCTCGGCGAGCTGGATGCGCTCGTCCGCCAGATCGCGCGAGTTGTCGAGCATCGAGACGCGGGCCGCGTTGTGCACGACGAGGCTGAGCGCGATGGCGACGAGCGCGCCGACCAGGGCGATCGCCGTACTGAGCTTCCAGCGGATGCCCGTACGGATGCTCGTGCCCGAGTCCGTGCCGCGGTCGATGCCGATGCTCAGACCGCGGATCCTGCCCGCGTCCCGGCCCCCGCCGTCGCTGGTGCCCGGCCCGCCGGCCGGGCGCGTGACCCGGCCCACGACCGTGTCCGCGCGTCTGTCCCGAACCGGTCCCTGCCCCGGCATCGGGCGCTTGCCCGGAGCCGCCGCCGACCGCTGAAATATCCCCCGCATACCCCTGCTCAGGCCTTCAACTTGTAGCCGAAGCCGCGGACCGTCTCGATACGGTCCTGGCCGATCTTCGTACGCAGCCGCTGCACATGGACGTCGACGACGCGGGTGTCCCCGCCCCAGCCGTAGTCCCACACCCGTTCGAGCAGCTTGTCGCGGCTCAGCACCGTACCGGGTGCGGAGGAGAACTCCAGGAGCAGCCGCATCTCGGTGGGCGTCAGCGCAACCGGCGTCCCGTCGCGGCGCACCTCCATGCCCTCGGTGTCGATCTCCAGGTCGCCGAAGGCGAGCACACCGCCGTCCACCGACGCGGGCCCCTCGCCGGGTGCGCCGTGGCCGCCGTTCGCGTGCCCGAAGCGGCGCAGCACCGCGCGGATCCGGGCCACCAGGACCGCGCCGTCGAACGGCTTGGTCACGTAGTCGTCGGCGCCGGCCTCCAGGCCGAGCACGACGTCGATGGAGTCGGCGCGCGCGGACAGCATGATGACGGGGACGGTCGACTCGTCGCGGATGCGGCGGCACAGCGAGACACCGTCGAGCCCGGGGACCATCACGTCCAGCAGGGCGATGTCGGGGCGGTCGGCGCGGAACGCCTCCAGCCCCGACAGCCCGTCGGGCATGGCCGTGACCGCGAAGCCGTCGCGCTCCAGGGCGAGTTGCGTGGCCTCGCGGATGACGTCGTCGTCCTCGACGAACAGGACGTGGGTCTGCTCTGCCATCCGGCTGCTCCGTCTGCTCTCAGTTCGCGTCGGGGGAGGCCGAACTCGCGCCGCCCACCGCGTTGCTGTAGTCGTTGTGGATCCGGGACCGCTCGACGAAACGGGCCGTCGACCAGCCGTAGGTGATCACTTCCTCGCTGGAGGGGTACGACACGGGGTCGCCCTTCTCGTACAGCTGCTGGGTCACCACCAGGTCGCCCCGGTCTATCTCCGCGTAGACCGGCGGCTCCTCGGCCTTGAAGACGTTCTGGTACCGGCCGTTCTGCTCGCGGTACACGTACGAGCCGATGCCGACCGCGTCGGCGCAGGTCATCACGTTGATGACGATGTCGTTCGAGCCGCCGCCGGTGAGGTCCCCGTACGACACGTCGACGGGGTACTCGTCGGCGACGCACGGCTTCAGGCCGCGCTTGACCGCCGCGCTGACCGCCGGATCGTCGCGGACGATCTTCACCGCGTCCACCCGCCGGGGCGCCTTGGTCGGCGACGCGGAGCCGACCGGCGCCGTACTGCCCTTGGCGACGGCGTCAGTGCCCGCGGGGCCCTCGTCGCGGGCCCCGGTGCCGCCCGTCGCGCAGGCGGTCATGAAAAGGCCGAGGGCGGCGAGCGCGGCCACTGCCGAACTCCCCGCCTTCAGGACCTGTCTGGCCCGAACTCCTAGGCCGCGCAACGCTCCCGCTCCTCACGTTCGAGCGCGCGGGCGTCCAGATCGCGGCTCTCCAGCTCCTCGCGGAGCCGGGCCAGCGCCCGGTGCAGCGTGCTCTTGACCGTTCCGGCCGACATGCCGAGTGCGGCGGCCGTCTCCTCGGTGGACATCTGCTCCCAGTGTCGCAGCACCACGACACTGCGCTGCTTGGGTGCCAGCACCTTCATGATGTCCATCAGCAGCGCGCGGTCCGCGTGCTGCTCGGTGGCGTCCTCGACGCTCGCGTCCGGCAGCTGCTCGGTGGGCACCTCTTCGAGCTTGCGGGCCCGCCACCACTCGGTGCGGGTGTTGATCATGACGCGGCGCAGGTAGGCGTCGGCCAGCCGCTTGTCGGCGATCCCGTCCCAGCGGCCGTACGTCCGCACGAGCGCGGTCTGGAGCAGGTCCTGGGCGTCGACCGGGTCGGGGACCAGACGGCGGGCACTGCGCAGCAGCGCGTCCTGTCGGGTGCGGACGTACTCCTCGAATTCGAGCACCTCGCCGTGCGCCATGATCAACCGCCTCCATCCCCGTTTCCGACCTGCCTGCTGCCGGTTCTCCATTGCCTGCGACCGAGGGCTCCCCGGCCGCTTGTCGCGGCCCGCCCTGCGGTACGGCAATGAAGCTACGGAGGCGTTGTCACGGGGTTGTCCGAGACAGCCTGCGGCCAGCACTCGGCTGTCCGTCGGTTGTGTAACGGATGTAGGAGCTGGGTAAGGCGGAGTGGGTCTATGTCCGGGTTGGTTCTGGTTCGACCCTCCGGCTATGTCGACGGCAGCCGATACAGACCGCCGGGGAGCGGTTCGACCAGTCCGTCGGAGACGAGTCCGTCCAGGGCCCGGGCCCGCTGGACCGGTTCCTCCCACACGCGGTCCAGCGCGGCCTGCGGAACCGGCACATGGGCCTCGCGCAGGACGGCCAGCAGCTTGCCCCGCACCTGGCGGTCGGTGCCGGCGTACGTCTGTCCCTTGCGCGGCGGCCCGTCGTGCTCCGGCTTGCCGGCCAGCCGCCACGCGCACAGCGCGGCGATCGGACAGCGGTGACAGGACTCGTTCCTCGCCGTGCAGACCAGTGCGCCGAGCTCCATCGAGGCCGCCGCCCAGCGTGCGGCCGTGTTCTCGCCCTCGGGCAGCAGCGTGCGGGCGAGCCGGCGCTCGGCCGCGGTGGTGGCGTTCGGCGGGTACTGCACGCCGGTGACGGCGCGGGCGAAGACCCGGCGGACGTTGGTGTCCAGCACGGGGTGCCGCTGTCCGTACGCGAACGAGGCGACCGCCGCCGCCGTGTACTCCCCGATGCCGGGCAGCGCCAGCAACTGCGCGTGCTCCGTCGGTACGTCGCCGCCGTGCCGTTCCGTTATGGCCACCGCGGCGCCGTGCAGCCGCAGCGCGCGGCGCGGGTAACCGAGCCGGCCCCAGGCCCGGACGGCCTCACCGGGGGCGTCCTTCGCCAGGTCGGCGGGGCGCGGCCAGCGGGCCAGCCACTGCTCGTACACGGGCAGCACGCGGTTGACGGGGGTCTGCTGGAGCATGAACTCGCTGACCATCACCGCCCAGGGTCCGGCGTCGGGGTGGCGCCAGGGCAGTTCGCGGGCGTGCTCGTCGAACCAGTCGATGACGGGCGCGTGGAGGTCCTCGCCGGGAGCGTTCCGGGCGGTTTCGGTGGGCTTGGTGGGTGCAGTCATGGCGGTATCGATCCTGCCATGCGGGGGCGGGGACGTGGGGGCGACGCCGGGGGCGGGCGGTGGTGAAAGACCGCACCGGGCCCTCTCCACGGCCCCCGAAGGGTGCCGACCGGGATGATGATCCGGAAAAGTTGATGCCGGGGCGGCGGGTGGGGCCAGTGACGCCGCGGATCTCTCGTACAGTTTGCGCCGTGGGATCACTGCGCAATCCGGTCGGGCCGCTTCCCTCCACCATCTACTGGCGTCGGAGGGCCGTTCTGCTGTCCGTGGCAGCCCTGTTGGCGCTGCTCACGGTCTGGGTGGTCGGCCCGGGCGGCGGGGGCGGTGACAACAACTCCGGCGGATCGAACGGGAAGAACCCCGCGCCCTCGATCACGCCGGGACCCTCCGGCTCGGGTCCCGCGATCAGTCAACACCCGGGCGGCCGGGACGAGTCGAGCGGCAGCAGCGGCGGCAGCGGCGGCAGTGGTGGCGGGGACGGCAGTGGCGACGGCGGGAGCGGTGACGGCTCCGGCGACGGTTCGGGGACCGCAGGTTCCGGCGGAAGCGCCGGGGGCGGCTCCGGCGACGGGGCCAACGACGGCGGCGGCGGGGCTGGCGGTCAGCTCCCGGCCGGTTCCAGCCTCCCCAACTGCACCCCGAACTACGTCAAGTTGACGCTCAAGAGCGAGCACAACTCGTACGCCCCCGACGAGCGGCCCACCGTCCAGCTCATCGCCAAGAACACCTCGGGCAGCGACTGCAAGGTCGATCTCGGCCCGAAGAACACGGTTCTGACGATCACTCAGGCCGGTAGCGACGACGACATCTGGGCGTCCGACGACTGCCCGAAGGGCGCCACGGGCACGCTGTACCGCGTCCCAGCGCACAACCAGGTCATCTACACCGTGAAGTGGGACCGCAAGCCCAGCGCCCCCAAGTGCGCGACGCCCCCCGCGGGTTCCGCCCCCGCCGGCACCTACCTGGTCGAGGCGAAGGCCCCGGGCCTGTCCAAGGCGCAGACGTCGTTCGTGCTCTCGAAGGACTGAGCGCCGGACGCGGTCTCCCGGCGGGAGGCCCGGGGCCTTCGCGGCGCCGCCTTCCCGAAGGCCTCACACGTCGTGTGCGCTCGGGGCGCGGCGAACGCCGGACGAGGCGTGCCCGTCCGGCGATCGGCCGTCGGCCTCAGACGTAGCGCTCCAGGATCGAGGACTCCGCCAGCCGGGACAGACCCTCGCGGACGCTGCGGGCCCGGGCCTCGCCCACGCCGTCCACCGTCTGGAGGTCGTCGACGCTCGCGGCGAGCAGTTTCTGCAGCCCGCCGAAGTGCTCGACGAGCCGGTCGATGATCGCGCCCGGGAGCCGCGGCACCTTGGCGAGCAGCCGGAACCCGCGCGGGGACACCGCGGTGTCGAGCGCCTCGGGGGAGCCGGTGTAGCCCAATGCCCGTGCCACCGTGGACAGTTCGAGAAGCTCCGCGTGACTGAGCGCATCCAGTTCGAAGAGCGCCTCGTCGACGGTGCGGGACCGCTTCGCGGTCGGTTCCGGCACGTAGTCCCGGACGACCAGCTCGCGGTCGGGCTCGACACCGGCGATCAACTCGTCGAGCTGGAGCGGCAGAAGACGTCCGTCGGTGCCCAGCTCCACGACGTACTCGGCGATCTCGGTCGCGATACGGCGCACCATCTCCAGCCGCTGCGCGACCGCCGAGACGTCCCGCACGGTGACCAGGTCCTCGATCTCCAGCGCGGACAGCGTGCCCGCGACCTCGTCCAGCCGGAGCTTGTAGCGCTCCAGGGTCGCGAGGGCCTGGTTGGCACGGGACAGGATCGCGGCGGAGTCCTCCAGGACACGGCGCTGACCGTCGACGTACAGGGCGATCAGGCGCATCGACTGGGAGACCGAGACGATGGGGTAGCCGCACTGCTTGCTCACCCGGTCCGCGGTGCGGTGCCGCGTACCCGTCTCCTCCGTCGGGATCGTCGGGTCGGGCACCAGCTGCACACCCGCCCGCAGGATCTTGGTGATGTCCTTGTCGAGCACGATGCCGCCGTCGAGCTTGCACAGCTCGCGCAGACGGGTCGCGGTGAACTCGACATCCAGGATGAATCCACCCGTACACATCGCTTCGACGGTCTTGTCGGAGCCGAGCACGATGAGTCCGCCCGTGTTGCCGCGGAGAATCCGTTCGAGTCCGTCACGCAGTGCCGTACCGGGTGCCACGGCGCTGAGCGCGGCGCGCATCTGGCCATCGGCGCCGGAGCTCCCACCGGACTTTCCGGGAGCTGCTGCCCGGTCGTTGGCTGCCACTGCACTCCTCCGGTCGCGGGTTTCCGGTCGCGCTCGGTTCGTACGGACGGGCGAGACCAGGGCAAAGTCTACCGGCGCTGCTCCTCTTCCCGTGGGGCCTCTCTGCGACGCGAGCGCGGAAGGACGCTGAGCGCCTCTCCGATGTCGGCGACTTCCAGGACCTTCATACCGGCCGGGACCTTGCCGGGGTCGGCCGGAACGAGGGCGTGCGTGAAGCCCAGCCGGTGCGCCTCGGCCAGCCTGCGCTGCACGCCCGTGACGCGTCTCACCTCGCCCGCGAGGCCCACCTCACCGATCGCCACGAGGTTCTTGGGCAGCGGGGTGTCACTCGCGGCGGACGCCAGGGCCAGCGCGATGGCGAGGTCCGCGGCGGGCTCGGAGAGCTTCACGCCGCCGACCGTCGCCGAGTAGATGTCCCGCTTCCCGAGCGCGCTGATCCGGCCGCGCTGCTCCAGGACGGCGAGCATCATCGAGACGCGGGAGGTCTCCAAACCGGACGTCGTGCGTCGCGGGGAGGGGATCTGCGAGTCCACGGTGAGCGCCTGCACCTCGGCGACCAGGGGACGGCGGCCTTCGAGGGTGACGGTCAGGCAGGTGCCGGGCACGGGCTCGGCGCGGCGCGTCAGGAAGAGCCCCGAGGGGTCGGTCAGCCCGGTGATGCCCTCGTCGTGCAGCTCGAAGCAGCCGACCTCGTCCGTCGTCCCGTAGCGGTTCTTGACGCCGCGCACGAGGCGCAGGCGCGCGTGCCGGTCGCCCTCGAAGGACAGGACGACGTCCACCAGGTGTTCCAGCAGGCGCGGGCCCGCGATCGCGCCGTCCTTGGTGACATGGCCCACGAGCAGGGTGGACATGCCCCGCTCCTTGGAAGCGCGGATCAGCGCGCCCGCGACCTCGCGGACCTGCGCCATGCCGCCGGGCGCGCCGTCGATCTCCGGGGAGGCGATGGTCTGCACGGAGTCCAGGATCAGCAGGGACGGCTTCACCGCGTCCAAGTGGCCGAGGACGGCGGCCAGATCGGTCTCGGCGGCGAGATACAGGTGGTCGTCGATCGCCTTGATGCGGTCGGCGCGCATGCGCACCTGGCTGGCCGACTCCTCACCCGTCACGTACAGCGTGCGGTGCTCGTCGCTCGCCGACTTGGCCGCCACGTCCAGCAGCAGCGTGGACTTGCCGACGCCGGGCTCGCCCGCGACGAGGACGACCGCGCCGGGGACGAGTCCGCCGCCGAGGACGCGGTCCAGCTCGGGCACGCCGGTGCTGCGGGCGGTGGCCTGACGGGCGTCGACCTGTCCGATCGGGACCGCGGAGGTGGTCACCCGGCCCGGAGCCGTCGTCCGGACGGCGGGCGCGCCGTACTCCTCGACCGTCCCCCATGCCTGGCATTCGGAGCAACGGCCGAGCCACTTGGCCGTCTGCCAGCCGCACTCGGTGCAGCGGTAGGACGGCCGGTCCTTCGCGGATTTCGTACGGGCAGCCATGACCGAACCGTAGCCGGACCCACTGACAACCCGGCCCCCGCCGGCCGCCGGCAACGGATCAAGTGCGCCCGGGCGCGATCGCGAGCCGTCTCTCCGGGCGGCCCGCCGTCGCGTCGCCCCTGCGCCCGGCCCTGCCCTCGCGTCGCCACCCCGAGCCCCCCGTGCCCCGGTTCCACCCCCGCGTGACGGAACCTCCGGTGGCCTCGCGCCGGGTCATCTGCCATCGACTGCCATCGCCGCCCGTGACGGCCCAGGCCAGGGATCGGGGGTCACTGTCCCCTATTGAGGGATCGTTTCACCCGTACGGATTAAATGTGCTCAAGGTGGAGGAAGCGGCCACCGCCGGGCACCTACGGTCGCACGGGTGATGAGCAGCAGTCCGGAGACCTCCACGCACACCACCGGCGCACACCGGGCGCACGGAGCCGCGCGCAAGCGGGCGGCCGTGCCCCGTGGCGCGACCCCCCACACCCTGGCCGAGCGTCCCCCCGCGCGGTACGAGCCGTACCTGGACGGCCTGTTCACCTACTGCCTGTCCGTGCTGTGCGACCACGACGAGGCCACCGCCGCCCTCGGGGACACCCTCGCCCTCGCCGAGCGCCGCGGTCCGCGCGGCCCGGAGTCCGGCGCCGACCGCAGGGCCTGGCTCTACGCTCTGGCCCGCTGGTCCTGCCTGCGCAAGCTCACCGAGGCGCGGCGCAAGCGCCAGGCGGCGCACGCCTCCGGGCGACACACCCCGCGGAAGCCGTCGAAGCGACAGAGGAACGACTCCCAGGGTTTCGGCGCGTCCGGCGCCACCGCGGGGGCTGCCGAGGGCAGGGCGCCCCACAAAGGAGCCCACAAGGCCGCCGCCGACCGGCGCGCGGCCGAGGCACTGAGCGCCGTCCCCCTCTCCGAGGAGGCCCAGGCGCGACGGAGTCATGAACTCGCCCTGCTGGCCTGGCCGGAGGCCGCCGGTACGACCCCGGAACAGCGCGAGGCGCTCGAACTCGCCGTCCGCCACCAGCTCGCCGCCCACGAGGTCGCCGCCGTCCTCGGCATGGACCTGGCCGGCACGCGCGAGCTGCTCGCCTCGGCCGCCTGCGAGGTGGAACGCACGCGTGCGGCCCTCGCCGTCGTCGAGACGGGCACCTGCCCCAGCGTCGCCCGGCTCACCGGCGACAGCCGGCTCGTCCTGAGCGCCACCCTGCGCAGCGAGCTGGTCCGGCACGTCGACGACTGCCCGCGCTGCCGCCGTACCGCCGAGCGCGCGGTCCCCGGCACCTGGCCGGGCACCAGCGTCACGCCCGCGGCGCTCCCGGTCCTCGAAGCCCCGCAGGCGGACCTGCGCGTGGCGATGGCACACGCTCCACGCGCGCGGGGCAGCGCTCCGCGCTTCGACCGGCGCGGATTCCCGATGGACCCCAAGGATCACGCGGCCCGGCGGGACCGGCTGCGCGCGCGTGCCGTCACGACCGCGATCGTCGCCACCGTCGTCGCGGCGCCCGTCGTCGCCCTGTGGGCGGCGTACCGGGGCGCGCCGCTGACGGGCGAGGGCGTCGACGGCCGTCCGGCCACCGCGAGCGAGGCCCAGGACCCCGACGGCCTGGACGCGGGCCGGGCGGGCGGCTACGAGAACGCGGGCAACGCCAGCTCCCGGCCCGGCTCCCGCTTCACCAAGGGCAGCCGCTCACCGGACGTCTCCGTGGAGGTCGTCAGTGCCCCGGGGAGCAGCCAGGGGCACCTCTCCGTGGCGGCCCGCAACGACGGGGACACCACGCTGGTCACCCTGACCGCGTCCGGCAGCGCACCGGTCCACTGGTCGGCCCGCACCGGCGCGGCCTGGATCTACCTGAGCAAGGCGTCGGGAACGCTCGAACCCGGCGAATCGTTGACGATCAAGGTGTACGTCGATCATCTCCACGAGCCGCTGGGCCACTGGAGAGCGCGGGTGTCGATCGCCCCGGCGGGAGCGGTCGTCACCATCGACGGGTACGGGAACGCGCGCCCGTCCCACCCCGGCGGCCACGGCCACAGCCACGGACCCGTTCCGACCCCGAGCGACACCAGCCCGTCGGGGCCGGGCGCGACGCCTCCGGCCGACCCGGAGCCGTCCGACACCCCGGCCGACCCGTCGCCCACCCCGACGCCCAGCGACTCGTCCCCCTCGGACCCGGGCGGCTCGACACCCCCGCCGAGCGAGAGCGGCACGGCGAGCCCCTCGTCGTAGGGCGGGGGTGTACGAGGCATACGGGCCGTGGCCCCCCGTCGGACGGGGCAGGCCACCGGGTTGTCAGGCCACCGGGTCCGCGGGATGCGGTGCCAGCAGCGGCAGTTGCGAGGCGAGGCGCTCCTCGCACAGCTCGACCAGGCGGTCGTAGCCCTCCTTGCCCATCAGCTCGACCAGCTCCGGCCGGTACGAGACGTACACCGGGTCACCGGCGCCGTGCGCCGAGGTCGCCGACGTGCACCACCAGTGCAGGTCGTGGCCGCCCGGGCCCCAGCCCCGGCGGTCGTACTCGCCGATCGAGACCTGGAGGATCCGGGTGTCGTCGGGCCGGTCGATCCACTCGTACGTGCGGCGCACGGGCAGCTGCCAGCAGACGTCCGGCTTGGTCTCCAGGGGCTCGCGCCCCTCCTTCACCGCCAGGATGTGCAGCGAGCAGCCCGCGCCGCCGGCGAAGCCGGGGCGGTTCTGGAAGATGCAGGAGCCCTTGTACGGGCGGGTCTGGCGCTCGCCGTCGTCGTCCTCCGAGACCCAGCCGGTCTCCGTACCCACGTCATGGTGCTGCCAGAGCTCCGGCGTGAGCCGGGCCACGTGCCCCGCCACCCGCTGCTCGTCCTCCTCGTCCGAGAAGTGGGCCCCCAGCGTGCAGCAGCCGTCGTCCGCGCGGCCGGCCTGGATGCCCTGGCAGCCGCTCCCGAAGATGCAGTTCCAGCGAGAGGTCAGCCATGTCAGATCGCACCGGAAGATCTGCTCGTCGTCGGCCGGATCGGGAAACTCCACCCACGCGCGGGCGAAGTCGAGGCCCTTCTCGTCGCTCTTCATCGCTGCCTTCTTCGACTTCGTGGCCTTCGCCTGCGAAGAACCCGTGGCTGTTTTGTCGGACTTCGCCTTTTTCGTCTTTGGCACGGGTCCAGGGTAAGTCGCTTCCGCCCGCTCCGGGGACGCCCCGTCCGTCACCCGCAGATCACCCTTTGACAAGGCCTTTCGCCCCGCCCCACGAGAAGCGCCGCGCTGGCAGTAGCGTTCCGTACATGAGACTCGGTGTCCTCGACGTGGGTTCGAACACGGTGCATCTGCTGGTGGTGGACGCCCATCCCGGCGCCCGCCCGCTGCCCGCGCATTCGCACAAGGCCGATCTGCGGCTCGCCCAACTGCTCGACGAGAGCGGGGCGATCGATCCCGAGGGCGTCGACAAACTGATCGAAACGGTCCAGGAGGCCCTGGAGGCCGCCGAGGACAAGGGCGTCGAGGCCCTGCTCCCGTTCGCGACGTCCGCCGTCCGCGAGGCGAGCAACGCCGACGAGGTCCTCGCGCGCGTGCAGACCGAGACCGGTGTCGAGCTGCAGGTCCTCACCGGCGCCGAGGAGGCCCGGCTCACCTTCCTCGCCGCGCGGCGCTGGTTCGGCTGGTCCGCGGGCAAGCTCCTCGTCCTTGACATCGGCGGGGGGTCTCTGGAGATCGCGTACGGCATCGACGAGGAGCCCGACGCGGCGGTGTCGCTGCCGCTCGGTGCGGGCCGGCTGACCGCGGGCTGGCTGCCCACCGACCCGGCGGACCCGTCGGACGTACGGGCTCTGCGGCGTCACGTGCGCGCCCAGATCGCCCGGACCGTCGGCGAGTTCAGCCGCTTCGGCGCCCCCGACCACGTGGTCGCCACGTCCAAGACCTTCAAGCAGCTCGCCCGCCTCGCCGGCGCTGCACGTTCCACCGACGGCCTGTACGTGCAGCGCGAACTGAAGCGCCGCTCCCTGGAGGACTGGGTCCCCCGCCTCACCGCCATGACGGCCGACGAACGGGCCGAACTCCCCGGCGTCTCCCCGGGCCGCTCCGGCCAACTCCTCGCCGGCGCGCTGGTCGCCGAGGGCGCCATGGACCTCTTCGGCGTGGAAACGCTGGAAATCTGCCCCTGGGCCCTACGAGAGGGAGTAATCCTCCGCCGCCTGGACCAAATGGAATCGAACTAGCGAACACAACTGGCTGGAGACACCGGCAGGGGCGAGCCGGGAGCGGGCTTGGGCGTGGACGGACGCCGGTCGGGGGCGGGGGAACGGGGACGCCGGTCGTGGGCGCGGGGGAACGGCGCGATCAGCCACAGGCGTCCCGCACCCGGGAACGGCCGACGGTGGACACGGCGAGTGGCCGGGCACGCGGACCGGGCTGGAATCGGACGTGGGCGGAGACGGACTCAGGGGCGCGGGGAACGGCGCGAGCAGCCACCCACCCCCGCACGGGGCACCCCCAAGCCCCGTACCGCCTCCCCGCGCCACGTGGCCTCGCCCACAGTTTGCCGGGAGACCAGCCTCACAACCCCCCGAGCGGAACCCGCACCGCCTCCACCCCGGAGCGACGGAGAACCCCCAGGCAGGAGCCCAACCGCCGCCGCCCCGAAGCCCGATCGCCCCGCTCCCCAGGGCGAAGGGCCCCGGCCCGGGACGGCCACCGGAGCGTCCCGGCCACCCCCACCGACCCTCACCCACCTGCCGGAGGCACCCCGTACGCTGTCCCTCGTGGCAGAACCAGTCGTGCGGATCCCGGATGCGAAGGTCGCGCTGTCCACGGCGTCCGTGTACCCGGAGTCGACGGCGACGGCCTTCGAGATCGCCGCGCGCCTCGGCTACGACGGCGTCGAGGTCATGGTGTGGACCGATCCGGTCAGCCAGGACATCGACGCCCTCCGCCGCCTCAGCGACCACCACCGGATGCCGATCCTCGCCGTCCACGCCCCGTGTCTCCTGATCACGCAGCGCGTCTGGTCCACCGACCCGTGGACCAAGCTCCAGCGCGCGAAGGCGGCCGCCGAGAAGCTCGGCGCGAGCACCGTCGTGGTGCACCCCCCGTTCCGCTGGCAGCGCCAGTACGCCCGTGACTTCGTCACCGGAATCTGGCGCATGGCCGACGAGACGGACGTCCGGTTCGCCGTCGAGAACATGTACCCGTGGCGCTACCGCGACCGGGAGATGCTCGCGTACGCCCCCGACTGGGACGTGACGAAGGACGACTACCGGCACTTCACGATCGACCTCAGCCACACCGCGACCGCCCGCACGGACGCCCTCCAGATGATCGACCGCATGGGCGACCGCCTGGGCCACGTGCACCTCGCGGACGGCAACGGCTCCGCAAAGGACGAGCACCTGGTCCCCGGCCGCGGGACCCAGCCCTGCGCCGAGCTGCTCGACCACCTCGCCCAGTCCGCATTCGACGGCCACGTCGTCATCGAGGTCAACACCCGCCGCGCCATGTCCAGCGCCGAGCGCGAGGCCGACCTGGCGGAGGCCCTGGCCTTCACCCGGCTCCACCTCGCCTCCGCCGTGAAGGTGCCCCGCCGGTGACGGACGTCGCCCCCCGCCGCGGCCGGGGACGCCCCACCCGTACGCAGACGGAGGCGGGCCCCGCCACCCGCGACCGCATCCTCGACGCGGCCCGCGAGGAGTTCTCCGAGCGCGGGTACGAGAAGACGTCGGTGCGCGGTATCGCCAAGGCCGCCGGCGTGGACGCCGCGCTCGTCCACCACTACTTCGGCACCAAGGAACAGGTCTTCGAGGCGGCCGTCGAGGGAGCCATGGCCCCCGCGCTCGGCGCCCCGGACACGATCGTCGAGGGACCGCTCGACGGCGTCGGGGAACGCCTCACGCGCTTCTTCTTCGGCGTCTGGGAGAACCCCACGAGCCGTACCCCGCTGCTCGCGATCGTCCGCTCGGCGGTGAACAACGACACCGCGGCCTCCGTCTTCCGTCGGCTCGTCGCCGCACAGCTGCTGCGCCGGATCGCGGCCCGGCTCGACGCCCCCGACGCGGAGCTGCGCGCCGAGCTGGCGGCGGCCCAGCTGGTCGGGGTCGCGATGCTCCGCTACGTGATCAGGATCGAGCCGCTGGCCTCCGCGGACGTCGAGCGCATCGTGGCGGGAGTGGCCCCCGTGGTCCAGGGACACCTGACGAACCCATGAGCGAGTGGACCGGCGTACGGTGGGGAGCCGGGCCGTCGCAACCTCGCTGACCTGCGCGTACACCCCGTAGTGGTGGCCGCTCGGCGAGACGGGTGTCCCGGGATGCGGACACCCTGTCCGGATCCTGGAGCACCGGCGTAGGCTCGACGTCAGTCATAACTCTCCTCATGCCTCCCCGAAGGAGCGAGCGACGATGCCCGATCTGAGGTCCCGCACAGTCACCCACGGCCGCAACATGGCGGGCGCACGCGCCCTGATGCGCGCCTCCGGTGTACCGGGCGCGGACATCGGACGGAAGCCGATCATCGCGGTCGCCAACTCCTTCACGGAGTTCGTGCCCGGCCACACCCACCTCCAGCCCGTCGGCCGGATCGTGAGCGAGGCCATCACGGCGGCCGGCGGCATCGCCCGCGAGTTCAACACCATCGCGGTCGACGACGGCATCGCGATGGGCCACGGCGGCATGCTGTACTCGCTGCCCTCCCGCGACCTGATCGCGGACTCGGTGGAGTACATGGTCGAGGCGCACTGCGCCGACGCCCTGATCTGCATCTCGAACTGCGACAAGATCACCCCCGGCATGCTCATGGCCGCCCTGCGCCTGAACATCCCGACGGTCTTCGTCTCCGGCGGCCCCATGGAGTCCGGTCGCGCCACCCTGGTCGACGGCACGGTCCGCACGCTCGACCTGGTCGACGCGATCTCCGACGCCGTGAACGACAAGATCTCGGACGAGGACATCCTCCGTATCGAGGAGAACGCCTGTCCGACCTGCGGCTCCTGTTCCGGCATGTTCACCGCCAACTCGATGAACTGCCTGACCGAGGCCATCGGCCTGAGCCTGCCGGGCAACGGCTCGGTCCTCGCCACCCACACCGCCCGCAAGGGCCTGTACGAGGACGCCGGCCGCACGGTCGTCGAGATCACGCGCCGCTACTACGACCAAGACGACGAGTCGGTCCTGCCGCGCAACATCGCCACCCACGCCGCCTTCGAGAACGCCATGGCGCTCGACATCGCGATGGGCGGCTCCACCAACACGATCCTGCACCTGCTGGCCGCCGCCCAGGAGGCGGGCGTCCCCTTCGGCCTGGACGAGATCAACGCGGTGTCGCGCCGGGTGCCGTGCCTGGCCAAGGTCGCCCCGAACGTCGCGAAGGACCGCACGTACTACATGGAGGACGTGCACCGCGCAGGCGGCATCCCCGCCCTCCTCGGTGAGCTCCACCGCGCGGGCCTGCTGAACGAGGACGTCCACTCGGTGCACAGCCCGTCGCTCTCGGACTGGCTGAAGACCTGGGACGTGCGCGCCGGCTCGCCGTCCCCGGAGGCGATCGAGCTGTGGCACGCGGCCCCCGGCTGCGTCCGCTCCTCCGAGGCCTTCTCCCAGTCCGAGCGCTGGGAGGCGCTCGACCAGGACGCCGAGAACGGCTGCATCCGCTCCTCCGAGCACGCCTACTCCCAGGACGGCGGCCTCGCGGTCCTCAAGGGCAACCTGGCGGTCGACGGCTGCGTCGTGAAGACCGCCGGCGTCGACGAGTCCATCTGGACGTTCGAGGGTCCGGCCGTCGTCTGCGAGTCGCAGGACGAGGCCGTCGACAAGATCCTCCGCAAGGAGATCACGCACGGCGACGTCGTCGTCATCCGCTACGAGGGCCCCAAGGGCGGCCCGGGTATGCAGGAGATGCTCTACCCGACCTCGTTCCTCAAGGGCCGCGGCCTCGGCAAGACCTGCGCCCTGGTCACCGACGGCCGCTTCTCCGGCGGCACTTCGGGCCTGTCCATCGGTCACGCCTCCCCGGAGGCCGCGTCCGGCGGCACGATCGCCGTCGTCCGGGACGGTGACCGCATCCGTATCGACATCCCGAACCGCTCGATCGAACTCCTCGTCTCCGACGAGGAGTTGGCCGCCCGCCACGAGGCCCTGAACTGCGCCTACTTCCCGGCGAACCGCGAGCGCAAGGTCTCCGCCGCGCTCCGCGCGTACGCCGCGATGGCGACGAGCGCGGACAAGGGCGCCGTCCGGGACGTCTCGAAGCTGGGCTGAACACCGGCCTGAGGACTGCGAAGGGGGCCGCTCCCGCCGGGGCGGCCCCCTTCGGCCTGTCACCAACCCGAAGGATCCCGCGCGTCGACCGCGAAGAGGGAGCCGTCGGGTGAGGTGGCGTAGATCTTGTCGCGGTCGGGGAGGGGGGCGGGAAGCAGACTGACGAGTGAGCCCCGCTTGTCGCCCAGGCGGGCCCGGGTCTGGCCGAGCAGGGTGCCCCGATCGGTGTCGACCGCGATGAGTCGCCCGTCCACCGCGCTGAGGTAGAGGCGATGGCCCGACACGACCGGCGCCGACGCCTTGCTGACGGATGTCTCCACCCGCCACAGCTGCTTCGAGGTCCGGGTGTCCACGGCGACCAGCGAACCGTCGCTTCCCAACAGGTAGGCCACGTCCCCCCGGAGCACCGTCTGGGCCTGTGCCTGCGGGATGCGCAGCACGGTGCGGTGGAGGGCGCGCGTCGCCACGTCGTAGCGCAGGACGGCATTCGTGTACTGGTCGACGGTGGCCGAGGTGAACCAGGCGGTCCCGTCGCGGGCAGCCACCAGGTCCAGCGTCCCCTCCACGCGGCGCTGCCACTTCACGGCGCCGGTCTCCGGGTTCACAGCGGTCACCCGGGTCCCCGTCCCGGAAGGCGGCGCCATCGCGTAGGCGGTTCCGTCCCCGTACGTGTGGAACTGCGGCACGGCCAACCCCGGGATCGCGTGGCGCCACTTCTCCTCGCCGGTCGCGGCGTCCAGGGCGGTGACCCGGGAGTCGGAGCCGCTGAGCAGGACAACTCCGGCGACGTGGGCGACACCGCCGGAGTAGCGCGAGACGTCGCGGCTCCAGCGCGTCGAGCCGGTCGCGGGATCCAGCGCGGTCAGGCGATGCCCGTTGCTGCTGCCCACCAGCAGGAGCCCTCCGGAGAGGACCGGAGCCGGGGTGGCGTAGGCACTCGCGTCCCCCGGGTCGCTCCGGGACCACAGCACCTTGCCGTCATCCGGATCGATCGCGGCGGCCAGGACACCGGGCCGGACGCAGAACAGCGCCTTCGGCGCATCCGTGCACTGCGGCTGCCCCTCGGCCTTCGCGCCGGAGGCACCGAGGTCGAGTTCCCACGGGCGGAAGGCGCTCCGAGGTGTCGCCGCCGTGTCCTGCTTCGTTGCAGGATCATGCGGGTGTCCGTGAAGGCCGAGGACGGCGAGCCCGCCTACGGTCAGGGCGGCGACCGCGACTGCCATCGGTAGGCGCCACCGCCTCCCGGGCCCCTTCCGCCCGGCCGTGTGGGTCAGGTCCTCGGAACCCTCCGGACGCTCGGGCGGCGCCGCCCGGACCGCGAATGCCGGCTTGTCCGACTCCCCCTTCCAGGAGCGCTGTTCGGGTATGAACGCCCGGGTGTCGTACGACGCGGAGACCGAGCGCAGCGCCGTCATCAGCTCGTCCGGGGTCGGCCGGTCCTCCGGCTCCTTGGCCAGGCAGCGGGCGACCAGGCCGACCATGTCGTCCGGAACACCTGTCAAGTCCGGCTCGTCGTGGACGACTTGATAGGCGACCAGATAGGGACTGTCCGAATCGAAGGGTCCACTCCCGGTGGCGGCGTGCACGATCAGCGAACCCAGGGCGAACACGTCGGCTGCCGGGCCCACATGCCGTGGCTTGCGGAACTGCTCCGGCGCCATGAACGGCGGCGTGCCGATCAACTTGCCGGTTTCCGTGCGAAGTTCACTGTCCGCGGGGCGGGAGATGCCGAAGTCGATGACTTTCGGACCGTCATCGGCCAGCAGGACGTTGCTGGGCTTGAGGTCGCGGTGAACGACTCCGGCCCGGTGGATGTCCCGCAGTGCCTCGGCGAGCCCGGCCATCAGGTGCCGCAGCCGCGCCGACGACAGCGCGCCGTTCCGCTTCACGTGCTCGGCAAGGGTCGGCCCCGGGATGAACAGGGTTGCCATCCACGGGTTTTCGGCCTCGGGATCGGCGTCGACCACGGGCGCGGTGAAGGCACCGCTGACCCGGCGGGCAGCCGCGACCTCCTGGCGAAACCGCCCCCGGAACTCGGGGTCCTGGGCGAGTGCGGCGTGGACGACCTTGACGGCGAGTCTCAACCCGGAGGCGGAGCGCGCCAGATGCACGATGCCCATGCCGCCGGAGCCGAGTTCGGCCTCCAGCAGGTACTGCCCGGCATAGCGCGGTTGTTCCGCTTCCGGGTCCGTACCGGTGCTGCGCTGTGGCGGCATCACTCACCCCCGTGGGTTCGACCGCATGCGCGACGCGCAGAGCCTAGTCGATCCTGCGTACGAAACATCGGCGGCTTGCTAGCCTCGGCGCGCAGCATGATTTTGGCGTGAACCAATCAACGGGGGAGATAGATATGGCCACGGAAGACATTGCTCTCACGGACTCGACCGAAGCGGCGGAAGCCGAGCCGCTGACCGCCCAGGCGCTCCGCACCTTCCCACTCGCACCGGGTCACAACGTCAACGTCAGAAGCGGCCCAGGCACCCACTTCAGCATCGTCCGCACCCTGCCGGCGGGTTCGCGTATCCCGATCTACTGCCAGTGCCCGGGGGAGTCCGTCAGCGGCCCCTACGGCGCGAGCAAGATCTGGGACAACATCTCGAACGGCCAGTTCGTGTCGGACGCGTACGTACAGACGGGCAGCGACGGCTATGTCGCCCCGAAATGCTCCTGACGTCAGACGAAGGGAACCGACTGTGAAGATCGTGTCCGGCAGACAGGGGATGCTGGTGGGCGGGCTCGCCGCCGCGCTCCTGGCCGTGGCGGGAACCATGTCCCAGGCGGCAGCGGTCACCAGGACGTATCCGCTCGCGCCCGGTGCCAGCGTCAATGTCCGCAGCGGGCCCGGCACGCACTACCCGGTCGTCCGCACGATCCCGGCGGGTCAGAGCGTCCCGATCCGCTGTCAGTGCCAGGGGGAGTCCGTCAGCGGCTACTACGGCACGTCGACCATCTGGGACAACATCGCCAACGCCCAGTTCGTCTCGGACGCCTACGTCCACACGGGCAGCGACGGCTACGTCGCCCCGCAGTGCTCCTGACCCGGACCACCGCACCAGGGCCCCCGCGGCGCCCACCGGTCCCGGAACCGGGGCGATAATCGTCGGGTGACCGACAAGACGACCCCCGGAACCGTGACCGGCACCCCCGCGGGACCCCTGCCCGAGCCCCTGCGTTTCTTCGGGACGACATGGGTGGAGCACGACGGCGGCTACGCCGGCCGGCGCGCCGGTGTGGCCGCCGGCTCGCTCGCCGCCGCCGTGGCCGCCTGCTTCGTGCTCCGCTTCGCCTACCAGGGCCTGGCCATCGCCGACGTGGGCACACCCGTGACGGTGATGGTCGTCGTGATGTTCGCGGTGTGCAGCGCCCTCGCGTTCCGTCACACCTCGGGCTCGTTCACCAGGCGGCCCGACCCCGACCGCCAGGCCTCCCTCCGCGGACTCCTCGCCATCGGCTTCGTCGGCTCCCTGCTCGCCTACTGCTTCCGCTCCCTCACGGAGGCCCCTGGTGAGCGGCTCCACCGCGAGGAGTACGAGACGGCGAAGGAGCAGTACGCCCGCCGCACCACGCGCCGCACCGGCAACCCGTCGAAGGCGTCGAAGGCGAAGCAGAGCCGCAAGGTCTGACCTGCTCCCGCAGGCGGTGAACGGTCGTACGGCCTGCGTTCGATCCGCAGGCGAAGAGCCGCAGGGCCTGACCTGGTCCCGCAGCCGGTGAACGGCCGTAGAGCCCGACCTCGACCCGCAGGCGAAGCAGAAGCGCAAGGCCTGACCCGGCGCGGGGGAGGGGCCGGATCCGAGCCCGTCGGTGCGGGATCGGCGTGAGAAGCCAGCGCGCCCCGCTCTCCCCTCGTACGAAACTCCCTACTCAAGCCTCCGCCCCGCCAGCGATCATGACCCCATGACGGCTTCCTCCTCCCCCTCCGCCCCCCGCCCCGAGCCCGCCCCGCACGCCACCCGCGCGCACTCCTTCAACGCGGCGGCGGCCCAGTACGCGGCGAACCGTCCCTCGTATCCGCCCGCCCTCTTCGACGCCGTCGAGGAGATCGCGGGCCGGACCCTGGCCGGTGCCAGGGTCGCCGACATCGGTGCGGGGACCGGTATCTCGACCGTCCTCCTGCACGACCGCGGCGCGGACGTCCTCGCCGTGGAACCGGGTCCCGGTATGGCCGCCGAGTTCCGCCGCGTCCACCCCCACCTCCCGATCGTCCGGGGCAGCGGCGACGCCCTTCCGCTCGCGGACGCCTCCATGGACTTCCTGACGTACGCCCAGTCCTGGCACTGGACCGACCCGGACCGTTCGGTGCCGGAGGCGTTGCGGGTGCTGCGGCCCGGAGGGTCTCTGGCCCTGTGGTGGAACACCGAGGCGCTCGACGTGCCGTGGATCGAGGCGGCCGCCCGGCGCACCGAGCGCTTCCTCGGCATCGACCCGGTGGTCGAGAAGAACGGCAGCGGCGCCCGTGCCGCCCACTCCCTCAGCGCCGACCCCGGTGGACGCCTGTCCTTCGACCGCAGCCAGGTCCGCTGGAGCCGCCACGTCCCGCTCGACACCCACCTCGCCAACATCGGCAGCCACTCGGCGTTCCTGGTCCTCGGCGGGGAGGCCACCGCGGCGTTCTTCGCGGAGGAGCGCGAGCACCTCCTCGGGACGTTCCCGGACGGGCTCGTCGAGGAGACCTACGTCGTCGAGCTCCTGGTCGCGACCCACTCGTGACCCCGTGCGGCGGCCCGCCCCGGGGCCGCGCACGAACCGCCCGCCTCCATCGGTACGTCCGCGTCCCCGGACACCGCCGCAACGCTGAACCACGCCTGCGCCGAAGCGATCAGCGCGGACGCCAGGACGGCCCCGCCCCAGCACCTCCGCCTCCGAGAGCCACCCGAGGCCTACGGGCGACGGGGGCACTCACGGATGACGGTGGCACCCACGATGGCCGTGGCCGCACGTCATCGAACGGCCCGCCCACCCCGATGCGCCCCCGCGCCCGCCGCCGGGAGGGCGAAGCGGCCCCGCCCTCCCGGCCCTTGACCGGTCTCGCGGGCAGGAGCAATATTCATCGAGTGATGATTATTCAGCCGCGGCCGACCGACGTCACACGCATCTCAGACACCACTGACACCACACACACCACGCACGCCCCAGATGTCATGGGCGTCACGGACATCACGGGGAGCCGGACACCGGCCCGGGAGCCGGACGTCACCGGCGTGCCCACCCGCCGGCAAGCACCCGGCATCCGGCCCCCGCAGCCCCCTCCGTCCCGCCCCAACGAGCCCCACTCCTGAACACCCGACTCCCAGGAACGCCCGTGTCCTCACCCCAGCCCGCCGTCCGCGCCGAAGGCCTCACCGTCCTGCGCGGCCCCCGTACCGTCCTGCGGGGAATCGACTTCACCGTCCCGCGCGGCCGGATCACCGGACTGCTCGGCCCGTCCGGCTGCGGAAAATCGACCCTGATGCGCGCGACCGTCGGCTCCCAGGCCAAGGTCGACGGCACGCTCGAAGTGCTCGGCCGCCCCGCCGGCGACCCCACGCTCCGCTCGCGCATCGGTTACGTCACCCAGGCCCCCTCGGTCTACGACGACCTGACCGTCCGCCAGAACCTCGACTACTTCGCCGCGATCCTCGACCCCGGCCGGGCAGCCGCCGAGCGCCGGCACGCCGACGTCACCCGCGCCATCACCGACGTCGACCTCACCTCGCACGCCGACGCTCTGGCCGGCACCCTCTCCGGCGGCCAGCGCAACCGCGTCTCCCTCGCCGTCGCCCTGCTCGGAGCCCCCGAACTCCTCGTCCTCGACGAACCCACCGTCGGACTCGACCCCGTCCTGCGCCGCGACCTCTGGAGCCTCTTCCACGCCATCGCCGAAGAGCGCGACGCCACACTGCTCATCTCCTCGCACGTGATGGACGAGGCCGAGCGCTGCCACCGGCTCCTGCTCATGCGCGAGGGCGAGATCCTCGCCGACGACACCCCGGACGCCCTGCGCGAGAGGACCGGCTCCGACACCGTCGAGGCCGCCTTCCTCACCCTCGTCGACGAGGCGGCCGCCGCCGCCCGCCGGCCCGGGACGGACACCCCGCACCCGGCCGCCACCCCCGCACCCCGGCCCGCCGGTGCCACCGACCCCCGCGAGGAGACCGCCCGATGAGCCCCGCACAGCCGACCGCGGCCACGACCCCCGACACTCCGGCCGCCTCCACGCCGGACCCCGCCTCCGGCCCGCGCTCCGTCTCCCGTCCGAGCGCGCTCAACATCTCCCGCACCACCGCCACCGCGAGCCGCGTCCTGCGCCAGCTCCGCCACGACCCGCGCACCATCGCGCTGATGATCCTCGTCCCCTGCGTGATGCTGTTCCTGCTCCGCTACGTCTTCGACGGCAGCCCCCGGACCTTCGACTCCATCGGCGCGTCCCTGCTCGGGATCTTCCCGCTGATCACGATGTTCCTGGTGACCTCCATCGCGACCCTGCGCGAACGCACCTCCGGCACCCTCGAACGCCTTCTCGCCCTGCCCCTCGGCAAGGGCGACCTGATCGCGGGCTACGCCCTCGCCTTCGGCACGGTCGCCGTCGTCCAGTCCGCCCTGGCCACCGGCCTCGCCGTCTGGGTCCTCGGCCTCGACGTCACCGGCTCACCCTGGCTGCTCCTGCTCGTCGCCCTGCTCGACGCCCTCCTCGGAACGGCCCTCGGCCTCTTCGTCTCGGCGTTCGCCGCCTCCGAGTTCCAGGCCGTCCAGTTCATGCCGGCCGTGATCTTCCCCCAGCTCCTCCTCTGCGGCCTGTTCACCCCGCGCTCCGCCATGCACCCCGTCCTGGAGGCCGTCTCCGATGTACTCCCGATGTCGTACGCGGTCGACGGCATGAACGAGGTCCTCAAACACACCGACATGACCGCGACCTTCGTACGCGACATCCTGATCGTGGCCGGCAGCGCCGTGCTGGTCCTCTTCCTCGGCGCGGCCACGCTGCGCCGCCGTACGTCCTAGCCGCCCGCCCCGACGGAGCCGTCCGTGCTCGTCCGCCCACCGGACACCCCGCCCGCGCCCATGATCCCGGTGGGAGGATGAACACGGACGACCCAACCCTCGGAGGGCACCCGCAACCATGATCCAGAAAGTCGCAGTCCTCGGCACCGGCAAGATCGGCGAAGCTCTGCTCAGCGGAATGATCCGAGCCGGCTGGGCCCCCACGGACCTCCTGGTCACCACCCGCCGGCCGGAGCGGGCGAAGGAACTCCGGGAGCGTCACGGCGTCACCCCGGTCACCAACGCGGAGGCGGCGAAGACCGCCGACACCCTGATCCTGACCGTCAAGCCGCAGGACATGGGCACGCTCCTCGACGAACTCGCGCCGCACATCCCCGCCGACCGCCTGATCATCAGCGGCGCGGCCGGCATCCCCACCTCCTTCTTCGAGGAGCGCCTGGCCGCCGGGACGCCCGTCGTCCGCGTCATGACGAACACCCCCGCCCTCGTCGACGAGGCCATGTCCGTCATCTCCGCCGGCAGCCACGCCACGCCCGAGCACGTGGCCTACGCGGAGGAGATCTTCGGAGCCGTCGGCAAGACGCTCCTCGTTCCCGAGTCGCAGCAGGACGCCTGCACGGCCCTGTCCGGCTCCGGACCGGCGTACTTCTTCTACCTCGTCGAGGCCATGACGGACGCGGGCATCCTGCTCGGCCTGCCCCGCGACAAGGCCCACGAACTGATCGTCCAGTCCGCGATCGGCGCCGCCGTGATGCTCCGCGACAGCGGGGAGCACCCGGTCAAGCTCCGGGAGAACGTCACGTCCCCCGCGGGCACCACCATCAACGCGATCCGCGAACTCGAGAACCACGGCGTACGCGCCGCCCTCATCGCCGCCCTCGAAGCGGCCCGCGACCGCAGCCGCGAGCTCGCCTCCGGCAACAGCTGACCGAGCCGACCGCCTTCGGCACCCGGCGACCGGGATGCCGAAGGCGCGCTCCCAGAGCCCCTCAGTCCGCCGCGGGCAGCAACCCGATCGCCCGGTACGCCGCGTCCACCGTCGGCCGCGCCCTCTCCCTGGCCCTCGCCGCACCGTCCCGCAGCACCCGTTCGACCTGGGCGGGATCGGCGCACAGTTCCTTGTGCCTCTCCTGCACGGGCCTGAGCAGCTCGACCACGGCCTCGGCAGTGTCCTTCTTCAAAGCGCCATAGGACGTGTACGTACCGCCCAGCGTCTCGGGGTCCCCGCCCTCACAGGCCGCCAGGATCTCCAGCAGGTTCGACGCCCCCGGCCGCTCCTCCCGGTCGTACGCGACCTCTTGCCCGCTGTCGGTCACGGCCCGCATGACCTTCCTCCGTACGGCGTCGGGCTCGTCCAGCAGATAGACGACCCCCGGTCCCACGTCGTCGCTCTTGCCCATCTTCGACGTCGGCTCCTGAAGGTTCATGACCCGCGCCGCCACCTCCGGCCGGATCGCCCGGGGCACCACGAACGTGTGCCCGTACCGCTGGTTGAACCGCACCGCCAGGTCCCGGGTCAGCTCGACGTGCTGCGTCTGGTCGTCCCCGACCGGCACCTCGTCGGCCCCGTACGCCAGGATGTCGGCCGCCATCAGCACGGGATACGTCAGCAACGACAGCCGAACGCTCCCTCCTCGCGCCCGTTCGCGCGCGGCCTTCTCCTTGTACTGGATCATCCGCCGCATCTCCCCGTCGGTCGCGACGCACTCCAGCAGATACGACAGCCGCGCGTGTTCGTCCACATGACTCTGGACGAACACGGTGCACAGCTCCGGATCGAGCCCCGACGCCAGCAACAACGTCGCCGCCTGCCTGCTGAGTCTGAGCACCCGCGCCGGATCGTGGTCCACGGTCAACGCGTGCAGGTCGACGATGCAGAACAGCGCGTCGGCCCGGTGCTGGTCCACCTCGGCCCAGCGCCGCACGGCTCCCAGGTAGTTCCCCAGCGTCAGATGCCCGGTCGGCTTGACCCCGCTGAAGATGCGCGTCATCTCTCCACCTCCTGATCGAGGCCGCCGCACCCACCGGCCGGCTCCCCAGGAGGGAGACACAAAAACGGCCGCCGAGAGCGGCGGCCGTTGAGTACCTACGTGCGTACGGCCGCCGTCAGGCGGCCCACCACAGCTGGGTGCACGTACGCGTAGTCATGGCCGCCACACTACGCCCGGCAGGCCCGTCCGGACCGGAGTTGACACGCCCCCACCCCGTACGTAGTGTTCTCCGAGTTGTCCGACGTGAGCGCCGACCCCGGTCGGTCCCCGGACAGCCATTCCGCACCACCATTCAACGATCGACGACTCGTCGTCAGCTCGTTTTCATGCGTGTTTGCGAAATGAGGATTCCGCGTTCGAAAGAGCGCCACCCCGATTAGCTCGGGAGCCAGGAATCCGCTAATGTCTCACTCGTCGGAACGGCCCAACAGCTGCGAAGACAAGCCCCGCTGACTGGGGGTCGGGCCCGAAAGGATCTGATAGAGTCGGACTCGCCGGAAAGGGAAACGCGAAGGCGAAAACCTGGAAAGCGCCGAGGAAATCGGATACGGAAACGGTCTGATAGAGTCGGAAACGCAAGACCGAAGGGAAGCGCCCGGAGGAAAGCCC
>NZ_JBIWLU010000004.1:0-243103 GCF_044766365.1 Streptomyces sp. NPDC102279
CCCGCCCCCGGGACCCCCCCCCCGCCCCCGCCCACGGGGGGGGGCCCCCCCCGGCGGGGGGGGGGGGCCCGCGCCCCGCGCCCCCCGCCCCTCGGCCATGACAGCCCTCAGCGCCGCCGCGCCTCCGGTTCGGGGTGCGCCTGGGTCAGTTCGGGCTCCAGGCCCTCGCTCACGTCGGCATGACCGCGGCCCGCGTCGGCCCGCCAGGCCTCGAAAGCCCAGGCGGTGAGCGCGACCACGGCGAGTCCGAGGAGCCAGCCGCCCACCACGTCGCTGAACCAGTGCACGCCCAGGGCGACGCGGGTGAAGCCGACCCCCACCACCGACAGCCCGGCGACGTACCAGCAGACCATCCGCCAGGAGCGCGGCACCATCGGCAGCAGGACCAGCAGGAAGATGGCGAAGGAGGTGGTGGCGGTCATCGCGTGGCCGGACGGGAAGGAGAAGCCCGGGGCCTGGGCCACCGGATCCTCCAGGGACGGGCGCGCCCGCTCCACGACCGTTTTGACCAGCAGTCCGATGACGCCGCCGGCCACCGCCGTGACGGCGGACCAGGCGGCCAGCCGCCACGCCCGCCGGTACAGCAGCCACACGGTCAGTACGGCGACGGCGGTGCGCAGCGTGGTCGGATCCCATACCCAGTCGGACAGGAACCGCAGGGTGCTCGTCCACGCGGGGTGGTCCAGGGCGGTGGTGTGCAGCGAGTGCGCCGCGCCGGAGTCCAGCCGGCGCAGCGGCTGCCACTGCCCCTCCACGAGCACGAGGAGCAGCCCGAAGGGCACGGCGGCGACGGCGGCGACGGCGGCCGAGGCGAGAAGCCGGGCGCCGAACCTGCGGTCCGCCTCGCGGCGGCGGCGCTCTCGAAGGGTGCGGACGGCGACACGCACGGGCATCAGACTCCCGGGTCGGGGTGGATCGGACCGGGGCGGCGGGCCCGCGAGGCCTCCAGCTGCGCGGCGAAGGACAGTCCGAGGAACAGGGCGATGGACGTCAGATAGGCCCAGAGGGTCAGCGACATGAAGGCACTGAGCGGTCCGTAGATGGTGTCGAACGAGCCACTGATGTCCAGGTAGAGGCTGAGTACCCAGGTGAGCGCGGTCCACAGCACCAGGTACACGGCGGCGCCGAAGGCCAGCCAGGTGTATCCGGGTTGCTTACGACGCGGGGAGCGGCGGAAGATCGCGCTCGCCGAGAGGAGGGCGAGCAGCAGGCCGACCGGCCAGCGCATGACCTCCCAGGCGGTCTTGGCACCTCCGTCGAGGTGGTAGACGGTCACGACGGAGGACGCCAGGTCACCGCCGGCCACCATGATGATGAAGCCGAGGCCGAGCGGTATCCCGGCGCTCACCGACATCACCAGACCCCGCAGGTACTTCTGGTAGAAGACACGGTCGCGTTCGTTGCCGTAGATCCGGTTGGCGCCGCGCTCTATCTGGCACATCGCGGTGGTCACGTTGACCATCGAGAACACCAGGCCGAACCACAGGGCGACCTGCGCGCCGTCGCCCGCCTTGTGCCGGCTGCGGCGCAGCGCGTCGTCGACCACCTCGGCGCTGGGACCCGCGGCGAGCTGGTGGATCGTCAGTTCCGCCACCTTGCCGATGTTCTCGGTGTGCACGGCGCTGGAGAGTCCGACGAAGGCGATGGCGAGGGGAATGACGGCCAGCACCATCTGCAGGGCGAGCGCCCGGGAGTGGCTGAACCCGTCGGCGTAGCGGAACCGGACGAACGAGTCCCGCAGCAGCCGCCAGCTGCCGTAGCGGCGCAGGGACACCAGCGCGTCGTCGGCGGAAAGTTCCTCGCCGGTCATGTCCCGTGTCTCGGGGACCTTGGTGGCCGTACCCATCACTTCTCCCGCGACGGCAGCAGAACGGTCAACGCGCCCGGTCGGACCTCGGCGGTGATGCGCCGGCCGGGGCCCACCGGATCCCCGTCGAGCTCCCGGGACTCCGGGGTGTCGAACGTGATGTCGGCGCGCTTGAACGTGAAGAACTCCACCGGCACCGCCTTGCCCGAGTCGTCGTCGGCCGGAAGGGTCCGCGCGGGGGTCCCGGAGGATGTGCCGGGGCGCCGCATCAGGGTGCGTACGGCGCGAACCCAGCCGCCGGGACCACGCGGGTCGAGGACGAGGAGGTCGAGCAGTCCGTCGTCGGGCAGGGCATCGGGGAGCAGCGTCATCCCACCCTGCACCGTTCCGACGTTGCCGACGAGCACCATGCGGGCCGTACGGCTGAAGGCGGGCGCGTCGTCGAGCCGGACCGTCAGGCGCATCCGGGGCGTCCGCAGCGTGCCGACACCGGCCAGCACGTAGGCGGGCCAGCCCAGGCGGGCCTTGGCGCGCGGGTCGGTGTGTTCCATCATCGCGGCGTCGAGACCGGCTCCGGCCATCGCGGCGAAGTGGGTGGCGTCGAGGTCGTCGCCCTCGATGTGGCCCAGGTCGAGCCGGTGCGGCCGGCCGGTCAGCGCTGCCTTGAGCGCCGCCGTGGCGGCGAGCGGCAGACCCAGGTTGCGGGCCAGCAGGTTGCCCGTGCCGCTGGGGACGATGGCCAGCGGGACGTCGCTGCCGGCCATCGCGTCGGCGACCGCGCGGACGGTTCCGTCGCCGCCGCAGACCACGACGACGGTCGCGCCGTCGCGGATCGCGCGGATGGCCTGTCCGGCGCCCGGATCGTCGGCGGTGGTCTCCAGGAAGACGGGTTCGCGGTGGCCGTGCCGCTCCAAGGTCTCCCGCAGCTCCTCGCGTGCGGCGGCGTCGGTGACGGTGGGATTGACGATCACGGCGGTGGTGCCGGCCGGGCGCTCCTCGTGAACCTCGTCGGCCGTACGCGCGGCCGGGACGGCCGCCTTGGCGGGCGGCGCCGCCACGGACTTGTCGACGAACAGGGCACGGCCGACGATCAGTAGGGAAAGACCGCCGTTGGCCATGCCGCCCAGGACGTCCGTGGGGTGGTGCATGCCCCGGTAGAGCCGGGCGACGGCCACGATCAGCGGCAGGAGCAGCAGGAGTCCGCCCACGACCTTGCGCCAGGGTCCCCGCATGCGGGACAGCGCGAGCACGGCGAGACCCGCGTACAGGGCGGTCGCCGCGCCGGTGTGCCCGGAGGTGTAGCTGGACGTGGGCGGCGAAGCGTCGAGGCGGTCCACCGTCGGCCGGTGGCGGTCCACCGACATGGTGATCGCCAGGAACACCAGCGACTGGAGCGAGACGGCGACGGCGAGGAAGACGGCCTGACGCCACATCGGCAGCCGCGGTATCAGGATCAGGCACAGGCAGGCCAGGAGCGTGCCGATGACCACCGTCAGGGTGTTGCCCGCCTCCGAGGCGATGAACGACAGCGTGTTGAAGGTGCCCGTGCGGACATCCTCGAAGCCCTCGTTGACGTTGTCCTCGACCGTCAGCGGCCACAGGCCCTTGGCGGGGCCGGTGATGAGCAGGCCGATCCCCACCATCAAGGCCGCCTGGCAGACGGTCAGCACACCAATGCGCGCGGCTGTCTTGCCGGTGCCCCGGGGCAGGCTGAACGAGCGGGTGGAGCGCGCGTCCTCCGCTCGGGCGCCGGTGGTTCCGGCGGATCTGTCCGGCACGGTCGTAGGCATCAGGGGCTCCCAGGGTCAGCGCTGAGCGGCTGGCTCCGACCCGGGTCGCGCTTTCTCCCGGGTCCACCGCCGTTTGCCCCGGAACCTCTGGAACAGGCCTGTCACCGCGCGGAAATACGCCAACCCCCAGATTTCGACCGCGGACACACGTCAGGGACGGCCCCGGACGCACCGCTGTGCGGCACACCCGAGGCCGTCCCTGTCGTGGCTTCCCGGAGCCCGGTCCCGTACGCGCACGGGCCGGGGAACTCCGGCGGCCGGCTCAGCCGTGGTACGTGATGTACCCGTTGCCGTCACGGTCGTTGGCCGACGCGCTGTACGCGTGCACGTCGGCGCGGGCACCGGACGGCTTGTACAGGTTGAACGTGTCCTTGTCGTTGTTCCAGAGGAAGTTGCAGTTCTGGCGGTAGACGACGTTGTTCGCGTCCGAGTCGGTGCCGTGCCCGCCGCGGAGCTTGATGTAGTCCCCCGGCTGGAGGTAGTGGTTCGACGGGAACGTGAAGGTGGTGCCCACGGCGTCCTTGACGACGTAGCCCTTCAGGTTCACCGTCGCGCTGGACGAGTAGTTCTTGATCGTCAGGTACTCGTCCCGGGTGTTGCCCGTGGAGCAGCTGTTGGAGTCCCGGCCCGGAGCGTCGTACTGCACGCCCTTGACCTTCAGCGCGGACGAGTACTCGGTGGCGGCCTGCGCCGGAGTGGCGGCGACGGCCGCGAACGCCCCGGCAACGGCGGCGGTGACTGCCAGGGCAGCACGAATACGCATGAGGATTCCCCCCTCAGTGGTGCGGATGAAGCTCCAGGAGCATACCGAGCGTGTGGCCACGAGGTGACAGGAATGTGTGGGCTACGTAAAGGAGATCTCCGGCCCGGTGGGTGCGGCCCGACGTGCCATGCCTCCTGACCTGCTGTGACTTCCCCCACCTCCCCTTGTCCCCACAAGGAAGGCATACCTAAGTTGTGCCCCATGGATCCCCATACCTCCCCCACGCCCCACGATCCCGACGGAACGCTCCCGAGCGGCGCCGGACGGCCGGACGCCCCCGAGCTGGTCGACTTCACCGTCGACCTGACCGCCCACGAGGTCCTGCGCCAGGCCCAGGCGCTGGCCGCGCTCGGCCCCGACTGGGACCCGATCGAGGCGATGCGAGGCGAAGAGGCGGCAACGGCCCTCCTCTACTCCCGTCTCGACGAGGAACAACAGCGCGTGTACGACGACCTCGTCGCGTCCGGAGTGCTGCCGCGGCGCGGAGACGGCAGTGCTGCCGCTTGATCCGCAGGCGGACGTCGGGCGCCGTGCCTGGGTGACCTGCCCGAACTGCGCCGACAGCCGCGGGTGCGCCTCGTGCGAGCAGCGGCGCTCGTGCTCCGTGCACTGGCGCTACCTGCTCTCCACCACCGGAAGCCTGCTCCATCTGCAGTGCCCGTCGTGCACACACGTCTGGGCCCACGAGACCGGCTTCGGCGCCACCCGCTCCTGGCGGGACCGGATCGCGCGCGGCCGGCCGAAGCGCTGACGGCGTCGGGAGATATCCTCCGAAGGCCCCAGGCGGGTCGAACATCTCCGATGTGCCGCTGTGGGAAGATCGCAGCCCCGCACGAGAGAAGTCCGGGCCCCCGCACGCCATCGTTCACATATTCGATGACGTTCGTGGCCCACCGGTGGATGACGGACCGGTCCGCGCGGGTAAAAGAACCTGTGCGCACCTGCGCGAAGACCCTCACTGCCGAAGGACGCCGGTCTTGGACCTCCCACACTCCGAAAGCCCTGCCGCACGCCGTCCGGGACGGACATGGACCGTCCGCATCTCCGGCCACAGTGACCGCACGGCCTCCGTCACCTGCTCCTCTCCCTGCGTCATGCCGCCGCGCTCCCGCGACCTCACCGCCCTGCGCCGCTTCGCCGAGGCTCATGTCGGCGCGCACGCCCGGGCCGCCACCGTGCACCCCGACGCCGCCTGTGCCTGCCGGCAGACTCAGTGCGCCTCCCACGAGGGCAGCCAGGTCCACTGCGCGGGCAGCGTGCTGCTCGTGCTGCGGCACGACCCGGCCGTCGGTCAGGTGTGGACCCTGATGGAGGTCTGCGCCGGCTGCGCCCCCTTGATGAACCACACCCGCGTCCTCGGCCGGGCCCTCCCTCGCACCCGAACCCCCGTCGCGCCGGCCCCGGAGACCCCCGCCGCCGGCACGTCGGCGGCCGTACCCGCGGTCGCCGGTGGCTTCAGCGCCCCGAGCGGCCCCGGCTTCAACAGCAGTGACGCACCCGCGGCGCCGTCACGGTCCCGCTCCGGCGGTCGTGGCCGGCCTCAGCCCCGGCAGGGCCGCAGGGATCAGGGCAGGTCCTCCCGCGGCTGACCACGGCGCGCCGCGGCCACGCGGGGCGCCACCGGTTCTCGTCACGCGGGACCCCGGGTCAGCAGGACCCGCGTGCATGCGTCGGCGCCCGTCGGCGGACGGCCCTCACGCGGCCGGACTGTCCAGCGGGCGCAGTTCGTCGGCGTACGACACGGACACGCGGCGCATCAGTCCGTCCCCGGTGATGTCGTACTGGCCCAGGCGCCACAGAGGCGGCGAGTAGGCGTGCAGCGAGACCGCGTCGTCCGTGGCGCCGGTGAGCCGGTGGATGTGCTCCGGACCGAAGCAGAACGACTCGCCCGCACCGACCCCCACCGACAGATGACGGCCGCCGATCCGGGGGTTGGACTCGTTCAGCACCCCTTGCACGACCCGGACCGCGCCCGCCGAGATGTCGTGGTCGTGCCAGCCGGTGTCGCTCTGCCGGGTCCAGCACAGCAGCCAGACGTCGACGTACTCGTCGCGGTGCAGCGACGCGTAGTGCCGCTCCGCGTGCGAGAAGGCGACCTGGTCGCGCCAGAGTTCGGGCCGGGCTGCCAGGCCGTCGACGAGCCGCTGGAGTTCGTGCTTGTCGAGCGTGCGGTCCGGCAGGGACGAGTACGTCACGGCGGTGTTCCCTTCCAGGATGGGCCCGCCGCACGGATCAGGCGCGGCCGTGCAGCAGGCGGGCGGGGTTGACGGTGCGCAGGGCGTGGACGGCAGCGTCCGCGCCCAGATCGGGGACGACGGGAGGGGCGTAGGGCCGGTCGCTCCCGCTCACGACGACGTCGATGCCGGCGGCCCGGACCAGGGCGTCCACGGCGCGGGTGCCGTAGGAGGAGGTGTCGTAGAAGACGTCGAAGTCGACCTCGCCGCGCCCGCCGCCCCGCGCCGCGAGCCGTTCGCCGTGCAGGGGCGCCAGACCCGCGAGCGCCGCGAAGCAGACCCGCAGCCCCGGATGGCGGGCGCGGCCGAAGGCCCGGAACGCGAACCACGCGCTGTGCAGCTGCTGTTGGTAGGGGACGAGCGCCGCCCACCAGGACGGGGCCCCGGGCGCGGAGGGCGCCGCGCCCGGATGGACGAACAGTGGTCTGTCGAGGCGGCCGAGAAGGTCGAGCAGCGGGGCGCACACGCGCCAGCCCGCCGCGTCGAGCAGTGCGGTGGCCGGGAGTTGCAGTCCCACGCAGCCCTGCCGGAGCGCCTGCTCCACCGCGTCGGGGTCCGGCGCGCTCAGGCAGGCGGAGGCCCAGACGCCGAACGGCGCCGGCAGCGCCAGCGCACCCGCGTGGAAGGCGTCGAGCAGCGGCAGGGACTCGGCCGGCGGCAGGTACTCGATGCCCAGCGGGCTGGACAGTGACACAAGGGCCAGGTCGAGGCCGTCGGCGACGGCCAGCCGCACACGGGCCTCGACGTCGTGGTCGCCCGGATCCACAGCGAAGGGCGGTTCGCCGGCCAGGTGCAGCGTCCAGCCGTCGAGCCGCGGAGGCGCGGTGCGCGCCCTCAGCAGCTCGACGAAGGCGGGCGGCCAGATGTGCTGGTGGACGTCGATGGGCACCCTGAAGTCCTCGGAGGTCCGTGCGGTGTCGCGGGAGCGGTGCTCGGTCGTCGGGCATTGGTTAAGCGCTTCACTGATGCGCTTAACTTAAGCGATTAACAACCCGGCGTGTCAAGCACATGCCCGCGATCCGGACGCGGCCCGGTAGGCTTCCCGGCATGGTCAGGCCCGCGAAGCGCACCACCCTCAGAGAGGTGGCCGAGGCCACCGGCCTCTCCACCGCCGCTGTCTCCTACGCCCTGCGCGGCAAACACGTCTCCAAGGAGACCGAGGAACGCGTGCGCAAGGCGGCGGCCGAACTCGGCTACGAGGCCGACCCCATCGCCCGGGCCCTCGCCAGCGGACGCACCAGCATGGTCGGTGTCCTCGCGGGCGACCTGCAGGACCTGTGGCAGCAGCAGCTGATGGCGGCCATCGGCCGCGAACTCCTCGCCGGCGACCGCTACGCGCTGATCCTCGACGCGGGCGGCGACCCCGACCGGGAGCTCGTCCTCGCCAAGCAACTGCGCGACCAGCGCGTCGACGCCCTCCTCGTGTCCCCAGTCAACCCGGCGGCCGAGGGGTGGGCGGCGATCGCCGACGCCCTGCCCGTCGTCGCGGTCGGGGACTCACTGAGCCGGGCGCGCACGGTCGGGCAGGTCATCTTCGACAACCGGGCCGGCATCGACGCCGTACTGGAGTACCTCCACGGCCTCGGCCACCGGCGGGTGACCGTCCTGACCCCCACCCGCCCGAGCACCCCCGACCGCCCCGCCGACGTGTACGTGCGCGAGGCCGCCGACCGGATAGGGCTGCGCGCCGAACTCGTGCCCTGTCCACAGGAGTTGGGGGCGGCGACCGTCGTCGCCAGAGGCGTCCTCGAAGGGGACCGGCGGGCCACCGCCGTCTTCTGCTTCTCCGACTCCCTCGCCTACGGGGTGTACGCGGCGGCGGCCGAGGCCTCGCTCGTCGTGGGACGGGACGTCTCCGTGGTCGGCTTCGACGACCACCCGGTCTCCCGCGTCCTCACACCCCCGCTGACCACGGTGGGCTGGGGGCTGACGCAGATCGCCGCCGAGGCCGCCCGGCTGACCGCCTCGGCGATCGAGGGGAAGCGGGCGCGCAAGAAGCGGATCCTGTGCGCCCCGATGATGTGCGCCCGCGGCTCCGCCGTAGCCGTCTGACCATCCCGCGGGGTCTGCGGGTCCGGCGGTTCCTGCGCGTCATGGGCAGTGGTAGGTGAGCCGCGTTCCGACGCTGCGCCGCACCGGTGACATCAGGCGCAGCTCGGCGCGCGCCGTGTACCTGCCCTCGCCCTGGAAGGTCCACAAAAGATGCAGGTGCGCTCGCTTCTGACCTTGCGTCACCTCTTCGTGCAGGACCTTCGAGGAGGTGCCGTCGCTGCGCACCCAGCGGTAGGAGAGTTCGCCCGGCCGCCCGTCGGTGGTGACGGTGGCGACGATGTCCGCCGTCGCGTCGCATCCGGGCGAGGACGACGTGGCGGAGACCGCGACGCCGTCGACGCCCACGGAGGGTTCGGAGCGGTGCCAGAGGAGGAAGGCGAGGACTGCCAGGAGGGCCATGGCCGGCAGAACGTGCCGCCGCCAGGTCCGGCGGGGAGCCTGGGCCGGGACGGGCACCGCGGCCGATCGGCGTACGGTGTCGGCGTTCACCCCGGGCCCGAAGCGCAGCAGGGTGCCCTCGACCCGGTCGGGCGGTGTGTCCAGGACCGTGGGCTCCGACAGTGCCCGGGTCGTCGAACTCCCGTCGAGGGCAAGGGTGTCGGAGGCCCCTGAAGCGACTCCCTCGGTGTCGGGGGAGTCGGGCCGCTGGATCCAGTGACTGGCCAGGACGGTCGCACTGTAGTCGTCGTCGGAAGGGGCGCCCGGAGCGCCGGGTTGTTCGTTCATCGGAGGGTGCACCGCCGGGTCAGGAGCTGCTGCGAGGCACCGCCGTCAGCGGAGACGGGCTGCGTCCCGGCCCGGACACCCCAGTAGCAGCCCGCCCCTTGGAAGGTGTGGTCGAGGGCGATGGTGTACTCGGTCGAGCCGCTGCGCCGGTAGCTGTCGGCCGCACCGTCCTGGGCACCGGCCTGCCTGCTGGTGTCACCGGTGGACCATGTGACCGTGATGTCGACGGGCCCGGTTCCGTCCGTGGTGACGGTGACCGACGCCGTGGCGGTCGCCGTGCCGGTCTGCCGGAAGCCGCCGAACACCACCGACTTGACGCCGACTTCGGGCGACGGCGAGGTCGTCGTGGGTGCGGTGGTCGTGGGGGCCGAGGTGGTCGGCGGCGCGACGATGGCGGTCGTGGAGGCCGAGGAAGGCGTCGGTGTCGTGATGTCGTCCGTCGAGGTGGCCGACGCGGACACCGTCGGGACGGCCGAGTCGGACGACGACGCGGACGGTGTCGGAGAATCCGGGTCCGCCGTCACGGGTAGCCCGCCGGTCCCGTCCGGACCGGCACTCGTGGTGGCCAAAGCCTGTGCGGCCTGTCCCGGTGTGCCGAAGCCGGGCGCCTGCCGGTCGATGCCGTACGTCAGGAGGAGGGCCGCGACGATCGCGGCGGCTGCGACGAGCAGCGAACGGCCGCCGGGACGCCACGCGCGCAGGACGTCCGGGGTCCTGCCGAGGACGGTACGCGCCGTGTCCGTGACGCTGTTGCGCGGCTTGGCGGGGGCATGGGGCAGAAGCAGCAGCGAGAGCGCGGCGAGCGCGGCGAGGCGTCCACGTCCGCGCTCCTCCCAGTCCGGTCCGTACGCGGCGCCCGCGGTGGCCTCCAGCTCCGCCACGAAGTCCTCGGCGTCGGCGGGCCGTTGCCCGGGCGCCTTCGCCAGACCGCGACGTACGAGGGCCCGCACGGGCTCGGGCGCCTCGTCGGCGGGGATAGGGCCGTCCACGTGCTGGAGCGCGAGTTCGGCCAGGTTCTCGCCCGTGTAGGGCTTCCGGCCGGTGAGGCACTCGAAGAACGTGGCGGTCGCGGCGTACACGTCGGCGGCCGGGGACGCCGGGGCGCCGGTCCACTGCTCCGGCGCCATGTACGACGGAGTGCCCGCGATGCCCGCGGTGGTGCCGTCGGCGGCGGCGATCCCGAAGTCCACGAGCTTGGAGGTGCCGTCGGGGCGGACGAGGACGTTCTCCGGCTTGTAGTCGCGGTGCACCACGCCGATCCGGTGGGCGTCCGCGAGGCCGAGCAGGGAGCCCTTGAGCAGGACGAGCGCGGCCTCGGGAGCCAGGGGCGCCTCCCTACCGAGCAGGGTCCGCAGACTGACCCCGTCGACCAGTTCCATGACGATCGCCGCGCCGTCCGGGCTCTCCACGTACTCGTACAGCCCCGCCACGTACGCACTGCGCAGGCCGCCGAGCAGCCGGGCCTCCGCCCTGAACTCCCGCACGAACCCCGGGCGGGTGCGCAACGACTCACTCAGGTACTTGACCGCGACAGGCAGCCCCGTCCCCTCGTGCACGGCCAGCGCGACGCGTCCGCTCGCGCCCGACCCGAGTTCCCGTGACTCGGCGTACCCCGGTACCGCCCATGTGCTCATGCCCCCACCCCCCGAGACCTGCGGCGCGTGAGGCGTTCCTGCCCCCACGCGCTCCCAGCCGTGTGCTGTGAGACACGATTCCGGCCGGATCGGTTCCGGCCGTCACGAAGCGGAGCGCCAGGCATGCCACGCCTCCTAGGCGCGGCGTCCCCCACCGGCGGGATGATCCGGGCACGAGCAGATCCGGTCATGACGGTCCACCCTCGAAGTCCTCCTGCTCCATCCGTAGGTGGCGGTACTCGTGCAGTCCTCAGCCCGTGCCGCGTCCTGCGTCCTGCGTCCTGCGTCCTGCGTCCTGCGTCCTGCGTCCTGCGAGGACGGTGTGCCGACCGAGCGGCGCGAGGGCCCGGACCGGCTCGGTCGGGTCTCGGCTTGCTGCCTGTTCAGGGAGAGGGGTGAACCAGGCCGCCCTCGTAGGCGGCGATGACCAGGTGCGCCCTGTCTCTGGCTCCCAGCTTCACCATGGCCCGGTTCACATGTGTCTTGGCCGTGAGGACGGAGATGCCGAGGTGATCCGCGATCTCGTCGTTCGACAGTCCCATGGCCGCCAGCGTCACCACCTCGCGCTCTCGGGCGGTCAGACTCTCCAGCGTCGGCGCGGCCTGCCGTGCGGGGCGCCTGCGGGCGATGAAGCGCTGGATCAGCGATCGTGTCGCTGTGGGCGACAGCAGCGCGTCACCGGCGGCGATCGTCCTGATCGCGTCGATCAGTTCCTGCGGGTTGATGCCTTTGCCGATGAATCCACTGGCTCCCGCCTGCAGGGCACCTGCTACGTGTTCGTCGGTCTCGAACGTGGTCAGGATGAGCACCTTCACCCCGGTCAGAGCCTTGTCACCGGTGATGATCCGTGTCGCCTCGATCCCGTCGAGACCAGGCATGCGAATGTCCATCACCACCACATCCGTCGGCCGGCTCCTGACGTGGTCCACGGCCTCCGAACCGTCGGATGCCTCACCGACCACCTCGATGCCCGACGTGGCCTCCAGCAGGATGCGGAAGGTCCCTCTGAGCAGCGCCTGGTCATCGACCAGAAGGACGCGAATGCTCATTCGCTCTCCCCGGAACTTGCCGACGGAAGGCCGTCGGAACCGATGGGCAGGAGCGCGTGGACGCGGTAACCGCCCGACGTCCGGAGGCCGGCCCGGAGGGTTCCGCCCGCCGCGTGCACGCGTTCAGCGAGGCTGATCAATCCCAGGCCCGTGCCGGAACCGTGACCCGGTCCGGCACCCCCGTCGTCGGTGACGGAGACTTCCAGGTGGGTCCGGTGATCCGCGATGACCACGGTCACATGGGCGTCGGCAACATGCTTTCGCGCGTTGGTCATCGCCTCCTGGACCACCCTGTAGGCGGCCAGGTCCGTCAGGGCCGGAAGAGCGGCGGGTGGCCCGTCGCATCGGACTTCCACGCGGAGGCCGGCATGGCGGAACGAGTCCAGCAACGCCGGCAGATCACCCAGTCCTGGCGCCGGGGCAAGGGGCTGGTCGGAGTCGTCGGCCTGGCGCAGCAGGCCGACGGTGGCGCGCAGCTCGTCAAGCGCTGCCCGGCTGGTGTCGCGGATCTGCCCGAGGGCCAGATGGGCGCGCTCGGCATCCTGGCGAACCAGATGGTGGGCCACTCCCGCCTGCGCGTTGACCAGGGTGAGGTGGTGTGTCACCACGTCGTGCAGTTCCCGGGCGAGACGCATGCGCTCGGCCACGACCTGTCGGCGCGCTTCCTCCTCCCTGGTCGCCTCGGCGTGTTCCGCGCGCTCCTGATAGGAGACCAGCAGTTCGCGCCGGCTCCGTACGGCGGCCCCGACGGCAGTGGGCAGTTGGGTCCATGCCAGCAGCGCGAGGTTCGACTCCACGGCCGACAGTTCGGGGCGTACGACGAACGCGGCAGCAGTCATCACGAGTCCCACGGCCACGCCGGTGCGTACCGCGGTTCGACGGTCCGTCCGGGCCGCGAGGAGGAAGAGCGCCGCGACTGCCGGCGCGGGAGGCGGCGACGCATCGGGAACGAGGGCGAGAAGTACCACGCTGGTGGCGGCCGTTGCCCATGTCGTCGCTTGCGGCCATCGGTGGGCGCCCAGGACCAGCAGACTGCAGAGCGCGGATATCGCCCCGGCCGGACGAAGATCGGCCTGGCCCTGGTGCGACACCAGCATCATGATCGGTCCGGTGATGAGCACACAGCAGACAGCGGCCAGGGCGTCCACGGCGAATGGCCGCCGTGCCGGACGGTCGGCGAGGTTCCGCACCGCCGCCCGGAGGCCTGTGACTGGTGCCATATCCCTTCCTCCGTGGTTTACGCATGAGGCCCCAGCGAGCGCCGGAGTGACCCCGGTGCGACAGCGATCTCCCGTCACCGTGGCTGCCGGCAGTGATGTCGGAGCGGAAGCCCTCGGCGGTCTTCGTCTCGAACTGATCCGGTGCCCGCGGTCTTTCGGGACGAGCCTCTGATGTCACGGTTGCGGTGGGCACAGGATGACACCCACCGCGACGACGGGTTGCGTCAGGGCTCCTGGGCTGCTGCGGACGCCGGGTTCTCCTCCTCCCACAGCGGGTGGTGGTGACGCGCCCAGCCCCGCGGGACCTGCCCGGTGCGCAGCCCACGACGGGACTGCGCGTCGCGGACGGCCATCCGTATGTGGCCGAGTACCAGAGCCGCGATGAGCAGGGCCAGCCAGTCGTGGACGAAGGTCGCTCCCGTACGCCACACGATGGGCGCGAGACGAGGGAACCACAACACCAGCCCGGTGCCGATCATCACGAGCAAGGCTCCGGCCAGGACGTTCGCGTACAGCTTCTGCCCGGCGTTGAACTTTCCGGCCGTTCGGGGCCGCCCGTGAAAGGTGGCACGCACCCAGCCGCGGTCGTGCGGGCCGAAGCGGTTCAGACGGCTCAGGTCGGCACGGAACGCGCGGGAGACCAGGCCTGCCAGAAGGGGGACCGGCATGGCGATGCCAGCCCACTCGTGCACGGTCACCAACAGCCGTCGTCGCCCGACGAGTTCGGCCAGCACCGGCAGGTAGAGGAAGGCGGCGGTGACGAGGGCGGTTCCCACCAGAGCGGCTGTGCCCCGGTGTATCCAGCGTTCGGCGGTGGTGAAGCGCTGGACCAAGTCCGGGTGTTCAGCTGGTCGGGTCATCATCGCGTCCGTTCGACTTGCCGACCCAGCCGTCCACCTCGTAGCCGCGACGCTCCCAGTAGCCCGGCTGGACGCGGTCGGTGACGGTGATGCCGGACAGCCACTTGGCCGACTTGTAGAAGTACATCGGGGCGGCGTACAGACGTACCGGGCCACCATGGGCAGCGCTCAGCGACTCGTCTCGCATCTTGTAGGAGACCAGCATGTCGTGGCGTCGCGCCTGCTCCAGGGTGAGGCTCTCGGTGTAGATCCCGTCGAAGCAGGTGAAGGTCACCGCGGCAGCGTTGGAACGCACTCCGGCGAGGTCGAGGAGATGAGACAGCCGTACGCCGGTGAAGGCGGTCTGGGGAACGCGCCAGCCCGTGACGCACTGTACGTCCCGCACCAGGCGGGTGCTCGGCATGGCCGTCAGTTCGTCCAGTCTGTACGAGGCGGGGCGGTCCACCAGACCGTCTACGGTCAGCCGGTAGTCGTCGGTGGAGAGGTGCGGGACCTTGTCGGCGACGGAGTAGAAGCGGAAGCCGCCGCCACCGGGCAGCAGTGAGACAAGGCCGGTGGGGTCCTTGCTGGCTATCCCGGCGAGTGTGCCGTCAAGCCTGCGTTGCGCGGGCGCGCCCACCGCCACTCCCAGGGCGCCGAGCCCCAGCGCACCGAGGATGATCCGTCGTCCGACGGGCCTGTCCTCGCCGTGCCCTCGGCCGGGGGCGTCGGCACTGTTCGTGCTCACCGTCGATCTGCCCGTAGCTTCCTGACACCGCTGACCAGGAGTGCCACGCCCACGACCGCAACGACCAGGCCGATGCCCAGCCATTGCGATTCGCCTGACATCACTTCGCTGTTGTCGACAACGCCGGCGCCCTGCAGCGACCACACCACGCCTATGAAGAGCAAAAATGCCCCGACGAGTGGCCGTACCCACTTCTTCATCCGCTGCTCCCTGGATTCTGCGTGCGTCACCTGCGACGCGTCACGTCGAACGGGACCAGTCTCCCTGTGCACCGCACTTCAGCAGTCATCCGCAGGAACGGAGTGGGGCTACCACCGCGGCAGTGGACAGCACTGCCGGATACCACGGCCGCGGTACGCGGTGCGTGCGCCCTTGCGAGCACCGGTCCGCCGGGTGGGCTCACGCCGATCCGGTACGTCAAAGCGCCGCGGCGGTTCCCGCGCGAACGCCCCGGCCACGCGCTGAACAACTGACCCCTGCCGGCCGATTGATTTCTTACAAGAGTGACAGCTCACGACACGCTAAAACCAAGGGCCTGCTCTTCCACCGTGCTGGGTAGAAGGTTCGGCCGGTGCCGTCGATGGGCGATCGCGAGACGAAGTGGTCCTGCGAAGGCCTCCATCAGCGGCAGCGTCCGCTGGTACCGTCCCTTCACGGTGATCCCGCGTGCCTCGACGTCGGTGTCCGGGACGCCGTCAGCGCCCGGGTGCAAGCCCACTTCATGGGCAGGGACGTCTGTGCGAGCGATTGGCTGAAGGCCGCGGCCGTGCTGGAGACAGTCGCTCTGCACGAGCCCCTGGAGACGAAGAACGAGTTCTTCGCCCGGCTGGTCGCCGAGACCTTCCCGAGCGCGAACGAGAGTCCATGCGCTACGAACCCGCGGACGCCCTCGCCCTCGTCAAGCGCGCCAGACACAAGGGCGCCGGTCGTACGGGAGATCGCAGCGCAGCTTCGCGCCCGGGCCGCCGCCTGAACCGCGCCCTTTCGTAAGGCAGCGGCACGACCGGGCGTTCTCGCATCCGGGTAGCGCTGCCGTTCCGAAAAGCACTCCTGCGCCCCGAGTCAGCAGTGTCTCTCCGGTGGTGAGAGCCGCGCCCGGCCGTCTCAGGCAGGAATGACGCCACGGCTGTTCCACCGACATGTAGGTGAAGCCGTGCTCGCGCCTCTGATGCGGATCGAGCAGGTTGCGGTCGACGAACACTGCTCCTGGAGACCGACGACGACACAGCCGTCACGAAGCGGAGCACCAGGCCTGCCACGCCTCCTCGGCGCAGCTGTGCCACCGCACACGGCGGTCGCGGGCAAGGAGGGAACGCCAGGGTTCGTCGGCCATGACGTGGAAGACGCGGGGGCCGTCGGGCAGGAACGCGCCGCGTGCCTCCTCGCCGCCGGGCACCTGGGCCTGGCGCAGGTCGAGGAAGACGACGGCCTGCTGCCCGCACCTCTCCCGCAGCACGGCGGAGAGATACGAGGCCGCGGATCGCGGAAGCCGCCCGTCCACCACGATCCAGCTGCGTCTGCCCGTCAGCGCGATGATCCGGGCACGAGCCGATCCCGCCATGACCGTCCTCTCTCGGAGTCCTCCTGCTTCATCCGTAGCCGGAGGCGTCACGGATTGGCCCGAACCGGCAACAGAAGTGGATCAGTTCGCGGACCCTACCCCCGCCGGGCTCCCGGACGAAGCCCTTCAGCCGACACGCGCCAGCCCCCGGGCGTCACGGCGGGACAGGCCGCGGGAGACGCGCAGCGGATCGAAGTCGTCGGCGCGAGGCGCAAGGAGCTGCGGATCGCCGAGGACCGTGCCCGCGTACACCTCGGGCAGCAGGGGCCGGTCCAGAATGCGGCCCACCGTGGTGATCCCGCTGAGGGCCGCACCCAACACCCCCGCTCCGTAACGGGAGTTGTGCCCCACGGTGAAGAGGCCGTCCACCGCGGTACGGCAGTCCGGGCGGCGGCCCGGACCGCCCCAGTCGTGCAGACCGTACGGAGTGCCGCCCGGACTCAGCGTGTAGCGCTGGTTGGTGTGGGCGGTCGCCGTCTCCTGATGCGTGATGTGCTGCCGGAAGGGGCCGACGGCCTCCTCCGCGAGACGGATCAGGGCCTCGCCCACCCGGGCCTTCTCCGCCATGTAGTCCGAGCGCCGCCGGTAGCGGGGATCGGTCCCGGGCAACGGGGGGACCAGTGTCATGATCTGGAAGTTGCTGTGCCCGGGCGGGCAGATCTGACGGTTTCCGGGGTCCTTCAGCGAGGCGAACGACAGGAAGGCGAAGGGTGGTTCGCCGCCGTCACCGCCGAGCGCGGCCGCGTAGGCGCCCTCGATGTCGTCGCCGCGCCACCACCAGATGTTCGCCCGGGGCAGGTCGAGCGGCCGGTCGAGCGCGACGTACACGGTGGCCACCGAGGCCCGCATGATCGCGGCCCGTGTCCGGCGCACCACGTTGTCCTTGAACCCGCGGCCCCGGCACAGCCCGAGGACGGTGTTGGAGTAGTCGGCGTTGGACACCACGAGCGGCGCGTGGACCGTCGTTCCGCCGGCGAGGACGACGCCCTCGCAGCGCAGGTCGTCCGACACCCGGATCTCCGTGACCGGACAGCGCGTGCGCACCTCGCCGCCGTGTGCCTCGATGACCTCGACGAGGGTCGCCGCGAGGGTCTGGCCCCCGCCGTGCGGCACACAGGCGCCGCGCAGATAGTGGTCCAGCATGCTGGCGTGCGTGGTGACCGGGGTCCCGGACGGCGCACTCCCGTAGTTGCCGGACTGGGCGGCCAGCAGGGTCGCCGCGCGGGGCGGGAGCCGGTGATGGGTGAAGAGTTCCCCGAGCGTACGGCCCGCCCAGCGCAACACGACGCCGCTCTGTTCGGGCGTGCGGGCGTCCGGTGTGCCGAGCATCGAGGCCCGTACGGCGTCGGCGACGTGCCGCAGGTCGCGCAGGCAGGCCGTGATGTCCTCGGCGTGGTGGGGAAGCGCAGCCGCCGCGCGGCGCGTGTACGGGTCCCAGCCGAGCGGGACGTCCAGCCGTACACCCGGCAGGACGATGCGGTCGAAGCCGTCCGGGTCCATCGGCTCGAACGTGACGCGGTCACGCGCTCCCAGACCGCCGAGGATGGCGGGGAGGATGCCGTCGGGGCCGCAGTCCCCGAGGTAGTGCACGCCCACGTCGAACTCGTACGCCCGCCGGCGCCGGAACACCTGCGTGTTGCCGCCGGTGACGTCGTGCTGTTCGGCGACGAGGACCCTGCGCCCGGACACCGCGAGGTAGCCGGCGCAGACGAGGCCGCCGATGCCGCCGCCCACGATCACCGCGTCGTAGGAGACGGCGGTGCCGTCACAGGGAGATGCCACCGTGGACCTCCAGGACGCTGCCGGTGATGTACGACGCCCGGTCCGAGACGAGGAAGGCCGTGAGGTCGGCGACCTCCTCGGGCGTGCCGAACCGGCGCATCGGAACGGCCTTGAGCAGCCGGGCCCGTGCCTGGTCCGTGAGCGCGGCGGTCATGTCCGTCTCGATGAGCCCCGGGGCGACCACGTTGGCCCGGATGCCGTGCCCCGCGACCTCCTTGGCGAGCGCCTTGGTGAAGCCGATGATGCCGGCCTTGGCGGCCGAGTAGTTGGCCTGCCCGACGTTGCCGTGGATGCCGGAGACGGAGGACAGCGTCACGATGCGTCCGGCGCCCCGCTTGATCATCGGGAAGGCCGCCGCCCGGCAGAGGTGGAAGACGCCGTCGAGGTTGGTGTCCATGACGTCGTGCCAGGCGTCGTCGGCCATCAGGGCGAGCGGACCGTCCCGGGTGATGCCGGCACAGGCGACCGCGGCGAGCACCGGGCCGAGTGTCTGCTCCGTGTCGTTGACCCACTCCCTGACGTCCTGGGCCACGGAGACGTCGACGCGGGCGCTGAGGGTGCGCGCCCCCAGTTCGACGGCCTCCTTCTCGACACGCCGGGCGGCCTCGTCGTCCGAGCGGTAGCAGAAGCTGACGTCCCACCCGTCCTGGGCGAGGCGGGTGACTACGGCGGCTCCGATGCCTCGGGAACCGCCGCTGACCAGGGCGACCTTGCTCATCGCGACTCCAGGGGGCGGGGGTGGACGGTGAGGAGCGCGGCCGCGGCCAGGCCCTGCGGGTCGGTGGACGTCACCAGCAGATGCCGGTCCCGTTCGGCGCCGGGGCCGGCGAGGGTCAGCGCGGCGGCGATCTGGAGGGATGCGGCAGCCGCGCCGGTGTCGCCGAGGAACGTGCCGACGGCGGGCAGACGTTCCGCGGCCTGACGTGGCAGCAGCGCTGCGACGGCGTTGGCCTCGTCGTCGTCCAGGCCGGACCGGGCGACGCCCCAGACGTCGGAGCTGTCGAGCCCCGCGTCGGCCAGCACCTCCCGGACGACCTCGCTCAGAACCCGCTCGGCGGACGCGGGAGGCGGCACGGCGGTGGACCGGACGGCCCGTACGGTCGCGAGCGGGCGGACCGTCGGCGCGGTGGTGACGCAGACGACGGACGCGCCCTCACCGAGGCGGCCCGTCCTCACGCCGGCCACCCGTGTGGCCGTCCGTGAACCGCCCTCGGTCCCCTCCGCGGTGGGGACGCCGAGGGACCGCTCGTGCAGCCAGGCCCGGTCGGGCGTCCACTCCTCGGCCCCGCCGCACAGGACCGTGCGGGCCCGTCCGGCGCGGAGCAGTCTGCGGGCGTACGCGAGGGCGAGGATTCCGGCGGGACGTCCGGCCGCGAGCGTGGTGTTGGGACCCCGCAGGTCGTGCCAGATCGCGCAGCGGGCGGCGGCACAGTTCATGACGCTGTTCGGGATGACGCTGGGCTCGACGTCGTAGGGCCGGTTCCCGGTCAGGGAGGCGTGGGTGAACTCCATCATCGACTGGACGCTGCCGGTGGTGGTGCCGAGGACCAGTCCCGTCTCGGCCGGGTCGTGCCGCGCGTCGAGGTCCGCCATCGCGGCGCCCACGGCGGACACGGCCAGCGCGGTGACGCGGTTCATGTAACGCGTGCCCTTTTTGCCGAGCAGCAGACGGGCGTCGAAGTCCGGTACGACATGGGCGTGTTCGCTACCGGACAGCGGCGCCGGACGATCGCCTGCCGCGTCCCCGCGTACACCCTGGGCGAAGTCGGCCGCGGTCCGGCCGTAGGCGGAGACCGCCGACCAGGCGATGATGTTCATGGCAGTCCTCATGCTTCGTACCGCCCCAGAATGACGGTGGCGTTGTTGCCGCCGAAGGCGAGTCCGTTGTTCTGCACCACGCGCAGGTCCGCCTCGACGGCGTGGTTGGGCACGCAGTCGATGGCGCACTCGGGGTCGGTGGTGCGGTGGTTGATCGTGGGCGGGATGAAGCGCTGCCGGATCGCGAGGCAGCAGGCGATGGCCCCCAACGCGCTGGCCGCGCCCATGGTGTGGCCCAGCATGGACTTCAGGGAGATGGTGCGGGGCGGCCGGTCGCCGTAGACCTGGCGGATCGCCCGTGCCTCGGTGACGTCGTTGGCCTTGGTGCCGGTGCCGTGCGCGGAGATCAGGTCGACCTCCTCGGGCTTGACCCCGGCGTCCTTGAGGGAGAGCTGGAGACAGCGCACGACGCTGTCCTCCTTGGGGGCGACGGGGTGGGAGGCGTCGCAGTTGAGGCCGTAGCCGAGGACCTCGGCGTAGACGCGGGCGCCCCGGGCGAGCGCGGCGTCGCGCTCCTCCAGGACCAGCACGCCCGATCCCTCGCCGGTGAGGATGCCCTGCCGGTCGGCGTCGAAGGGCCGGCAGACGTCGGGGGCGATGGTTCCCAGGCGGTAGAACGCGCTGAACGTCTTGCGGCAGAAGGCGTCCGCCCCGCCGCACAGCGCGATGTCGGCCTCACCGAGACGGATGGCGTCCAGGCCGTTTCCCAGCGAGTAGTTGCCAGCCGAGCAGGCCGTGCCGATGGTGACGGCGTCCGCGCGGCGCAGATCGAGTTCGCCGGCGACGGCGACGGAAAGGCGTGCGGCGGGGATGCGTCCGGCGAGCCGGCGGTCCACGGCCGACTCGCCCTCGCGCAGGCGCAGTTCCGTGATGCGGTCGAGGTCGTACGACTCCCCGTCGGTGGTGCCGATGGAGATGTGGCAGCGGGCGTCACGCAGTTCGTGCGGAGCCCAGCCGGCGTCCTCGACGGCGAGCCGTGCGGCGGCGGCCGAGAACTGCCCTGCCCGGCCGAAGTCGTCCGGGTCGATGCGGCGCAGGTGTTCCGAGGGGACGAACGTGGAGACCTGGCAGCCGTTGGTGTGGGCGAAGCCGGTGGTGTCGAACGCGGTGATGGCCGAGACCCCGTTGCGGCCCTCGCGCAGCCCCGCGGTGAACGCGGGTACACCGGTCCCGATGCTGGAGATCACGCCGAGGCCGGTGACGACCACCCGGCGCGGCGCAGGTGCGGTGAACATGCCTTACCAGCCGGCCACTTCGGCGAGAACCTCGCGCACGCCACCGAGGGTCGCCATGCGGGGCATGTACGACTCGTCGATGTGGACCTGGAAGTGCCGCTCCAAGGTTGCGAGCAGGCCGATCAGTGCCAGGGAGTCGGCCTCGTGGTCCTCCACGAACCGGCTGTTCTCGCTGATCTCCTCGGGTTCGATCTCCAGTCGGTCGCACACGATCTCGGTGATGGCGGCCTGGTGGACGTCGAGCGTCTGCATGGTGGTGTCTCGCTTCTCAGAGGGCCGTACCGAGACGGCGGGTGGATTTCCAGCTCTTCAGGTCCGCCTCTTCGCGCACGGCGGCGCAGGCGGTGAGGACGCGACTCAGATCGGCGTCGGTGAGTTCGCTGTGCACGGACAGGCGCTGGACGCACCGCCGGGCGGGCACGGCGGGCGGGATGAACGCGGCGCCGAAGACGCCCTCGCGGTCCAGCGCCTCCTGGAGGAGTCGCACGGCCGGTTCCGTCCCCGGCTGGAGCGGGATGATCTGGCTCTCGCTGGGGCGGACGTTATAGCCGAGGGCGGTGAGTCCATCCCGGAGCACCTGCGCGTTGTGCGCGAGCCGCTTGCGGCGGTCGTCGGCCCGGGTGATCACGTCGAGCGTCGCGGCGAGCCCGGCGACATCCTGCGGCAGCAGGGTGGAACTGAACACCGCGCCGAGGGAGTGGTACGGGAGGTAGCCCGCGACCTCTGCCGAACAGGCGACGAGTCCGGCGCGCCCCGCGAACGCCTTGGCCAGACTGGCCGTGCGGTAGGCGACCTGGTCGGTGAGCTGGAGCGAGGGAACCAGACCGGCACCCTCGAAGCCGAGGACGCCCAGCGTGTGGGACTCGTCCGCGACCAGATCACAGCCGGTCCGCTGCGCCAGCCCCACCAGGTCGACGAGCGGGCACAGGTCTCCGGTGACGCTGTACAGGGTGTCGAAGGCGATGAGCCCGGGACCGGACGCGCCGATCGCGCGTTCCAGGTGGTCCAGGTCGTTGTGGGCGAAGGGCCGCACGCGGGCCTGTGCCGCCGCGGCACCCGCCCACAGGGAGGCGTGCGCGAGTTCGTCGACGTAGACCGGATCTCCGGGGCGGACCACCGCCTGGAGCAGTCCGACGTTCGCGGCCCAGCCGGACTGGCAGAGCATCACGGCCGGGGCGGAGAGGAACGCGGCGAGCCGTTCCTCCAGTGCGTGGTGCGGGTCGCAGTCCGCGGAATACACCCCGGACATCAGTGCGCCGTTACCGCGCTCCACGAGAACCTTCACCTGGGCCCGCACCACGTCCGGGTACCGCGCGAGGCACAGGTAGTCGTTCGACATCAGGGTCAAGTCGTGTTCGGTGGGGGCCCGACGCCCCCGGAAGATGGGGCCTCCCCAACCGTCCTGCCTACGCCGCCAGCTCTCCAACTGGCCCTGCAGGTATGTGAGTTCGTGCGCCAACATCCCTCTTCCGGTCTCCGCTCCCGGTTGGAGCCGCGGCGACTATAGGCATGTTCGTGATCTTGGAGGCCAATCAGGACGCATGGGAACGAATGAGCTACACGAGGGGATCCGGCGCATCGCCGCAGATGAGCGGCCTGGCAACAGGAACGTTACGTCTACTGGGCCGAACGTGAGTCACCCCATAGAAGGAACATCGACCCACATGGCGCAAACGCGCTTTCTCGACGCTAGCCGGGAGATCGATCGACCACCAGAGCCGCGAGCCGGGGCGCTGTTGAAACTGTTGAACGCGACCGCCTCGACCCGCCCCCCCATGCCCGTCGACCCGCCCTCCCTGTCCGGCGGGCGGACGCCCACCTCCCGACGCCGGTGGCCGGGCGCCTTGCCGACGGGTGCGTCCGCAACGGGCCGGGCCGAAACCACAGGGCCCGCCGCCCGGTTGACCCGGTGACGCACCTTCCCTGCGCCCGGCCCAGCCACGAGGAGGCGGAACTCCCTATGACGCACCTGAGGCCCAACGAGTCGCTCAAGGCGCTGATCGACGAGGCGGAACTCACCTATGAGGCACTCGCCCGGCGGATCAACGCGCTGGCCCGTGCCCGCGGCAGGCTCATGACGTACGACCGGACCTCCGTCGCCCACTGGATCCGCGGAACCCGTGCCCGCGAGCCCGTTCCGGGCCTGCTCTGCGAGGTGTTCGGCCGCCGCCTCGGCCGGACTGTGCACCGCGGCGAGGTGGGCATGGACCGGGACCGGGACACCACTGGCCGGGGGCTGCCCGCCGCGTGGGCCGGGACGTTCCCGACGGCCTCCGCGGACCCGCGGGTTCCCGGACAGCGGACGCCGCCTGATCCCCGGGCCGCCGTCTCGTCCGCCAGGGAGGTCGCGTTCGGCTGCGCGGAACGCTTCTTCGCGCTCCAGGGGGACGCCCGGGGAGGCCGGGCCACCCGGCCCGTCCTGTCGGCCTATCTCCGCGGCACCGTCCTCGGTCCGGCCGGCGATGTCCGCACCGCCGCGCTCCCCGCCCCTGAACTGGCCCACGCGGCACGCACCCTGGTCCTCCTGGCCCGCTCCTGCACCGACATGCGGCGGTTCTTCGAGGCCCAGCACTTCCTTCGGTGCGCGGCGCTGCTCGCGGCTCGTGCGGGGGACGACGCGGCCGAGGCGGTCGCCTTACGGCTCCAGGGCGAGTACGCCCTGAACCGTGGTCTCACCGCCCTCGCCGCAGTCCAGGTCCAGCACGCCCTGCACGTCTCCCGGAAAGCCCCCGCGGGCGTACGCGCCTATGTCGCCGTCCAAGCCGCCGCGACCAGCGCCGAGTTCGGTGACGAGGCCCAGGCGATGGACTGGCTCGACGTCGCCGGACGCCTGGTGTCCGGACCGCAGGACGAGAACCTCGGCCCGTTCGGCAGCTACCGGCCGGCCGCGCTGCACTTCCGCCGGGCCGGGGTCCTCCGGCGGCTCGGCAGACACGCCGCGGCGAATGCGGCGCTCCATGCCTCGATGGAGGAGCGGGCCGCCCACGAGGAGCGGCCCATCGTGCTGACCTGGGTCGCCCTCGCCCGACTGCATGCCGAGACGGGGCAGCGGGCCGAGGCCGAGGAGGCGCTGCTCCGGGCACGGCGGCTGAACGCGCAGGTCGGCTCCCAGGAGGCGGCCTGGTCCATCACCCGGCTGGATGCGCTGTTCGGCACCTGACCGGCCGACCCGCACGCAAGGATGTGCATATGCATCTGGCAACGCCGAACATGGAGACATGAACGACCCCTTCGCCGTGGCGGCGGTCCTGAACGGCACCCCTTCCGGTGGTGACCCGCGCACGGGCCTTCGCCAGGAACGGCTTGCCTCCTCCGGTCACGACGGCGTCCGGGGGATGTGCGAGGTCCCCCGGTCGGACGAAGCCGCCCCGGAGACCGGCTCAGCGGATGTCGAACGTGACGACTACCCGGGCCGGTGAGCGGAACAGGTCGGAGGCGACGGGGGACCGCTCGACCAGGACGTTCGCTCCAGAACCCGGGCCCCTGGTGACGTAGCTCCAGGCGGGACCCTTGAGGGCCGGGCCGCAGAGCCCCTTGGGGAGTTCGGCCTCGTCCGCCGCGAGCGCGTACGCGCTGCCGTACCGCTCGTCGAACGGCTTCGCGTCCTTCGGCAGGAGTCCCGCGCGGTACAGGTAGTCCGGCATCCGGTCGCTCAGGAAGGAGACCTGCGCGGTGCCTTCGCGGGTGGCGTAGTGGACGTCCGAGGCGTCGGCGGGAAGGGGGACGCCTCCGGCCGAGATCACCTTCGGCAGCTCGGTCGTGCTGCCCTCACAGGCCCGTGCGTCCCCGAACGGCTTGAACAACTCGTCCTGGAACAGCCACACGATCCCGCCCGCGATCAGGGCGAGGACGACGACCGCGATGCCCGTGACCACCGGCCAGCGCCGCGTGCCTCTGGCGCCGTCGTCCGGTATCTCCTCCGGGTTCGGTGCCGCCGTATGTTCGAGCGTCGCTCTGCCACCGCTCATCGGCCGACCTCCAGGTCCGCGAGGTCCTCGGCGGTCAGCTTCAGCGTGCCCGCGTCGATGTTCTCCTCCAGGTGGGCCGGCGAGCCGGTGCCGGGGATGAGGAGGATGTTCGGCGACCGGGCGAGCAGCCAGGCGAGGGCGACCTGCGGGACGGTCGCGCCGTGACGGGCGGCGACGGCGTCCAGCCGCTCGGCGGTGACCGGCTGGAAGCCGCCGACCGGGAAGAAGGGCACGTACGCGATGCCGGCCTCCGCGCAGGCGTCGACGAGGGGTTCGTCGTCCCGCCGGGACAGGTTGTAGAGGTTCTGGACGCAAGCGATCGGAGCGATCGCGCGCGCCGTGTCGAACTCCTCCAGCGTGACGTTGGAGACGCCGAGGTGCCGGATCAGGCCCTCGTCGCGCAACGCGAGGAGAGCTTCCAGGGGCTCCGCCAAGGAGAACTCGGGCCGGTCGACGTCGCCCAGCCGCAGGTTCACCACGTCCAGCCGGTCCACGCCCAGCGAGCGGAGGTTGGCCTCGACCCCGCGTCGCAGGTTGTCGGGGGTGAGGCCGGTCTTCCGGTCGGCGGGCAGCGCGATGTCGGACCCCTCGACCAGCGCGCCCACCTTGGTCACGATCACCAGATCGTCCGGGTACGGGTGAAGCGCCTCCCGGATCAGCTCGTTGGCCGACACCCCGTCCCGGGCGTAGTAGTGCGAGGTGTCGAGGTGGTTCACTCCGCGCTCCACGGCGCGGCGCAGCACGCCGAGCGCGGTCTCCCGGTCCGGCCGGTCGCCCCGCGGCCAGCCGGTCAGTTTCATCGTGCCGTAGCCGATGCGTGCGACGTTCAGGTCGCCGCCCAGTGCCCATCGTTCCGTCGTCACGATCGTCACCCTAGTACGCCGGGCCCAGGTGCGATCTTCGCGACGGGGAATCGGTGGGAGCGTGAACGGGGCTTCATGGAGGGCCGGTTGTGAGGACCTCAGGGCTTGGTCCGTCGATCCTTGCCAAGGGTCGTGCGGCCGTGGCCGCCCGTACAGCGATCATCGGCCCGGCCGTCGGGACGTGCCCGTCAGACCCTTGACCGGGTGCCGCTTCGACGGAGGATGGGGAAGGGAGCGGGTCCGCGTGGTGAAGTGTGGACCTCCGACAACTCCGACAGCAGGGGGCGTTCCCTCCGATGACGGCACAGCCCGCACGCCGTGAGCGCGGCGGTCCCGAGACCGCCTGGGTCACGGATGTCTCGCCGTTCAAGCCTTCCCTCGTCAAAGCGGTGTTCAGCGACGTGACCCCGATGCACGTCTCTCGGCCGGCCGCGTGGGCCGCCGCGTCGGTGACGCGGACAGTGCTGACGGAGATCATCGACGGCGCGAGGAGGGCCGCGGCGGAGGAGGCCCGGAAGAAGCTGATTCCCGGGGACCTCCTCTCGGCCATCGACCGGAACGTCGAGCTGGAGGTGGCGGCCAAGTGGTACGACCACAGCCCGACGTTTCAAGGCCTGACCGGTGTCCTGTACGACGCCGAGGGCGTCATCGTGCCTTCTCGTAAGCGCAGCAGGTCGCGCAAACCGAGTGCTGTGGCCGGCGCCCACAGGTTCGAGGCAGGGGTCAAGAAGCTGTTGCGGGGCCAGGGGGCGACGGCCGTGCCGGCGATGGTCCGCGACCTGGACGGAATCGCGAGCGTGTTCCTGACGGACCTCGCCCGGGACGCGGCCATGGTCGTCCGCGAGGGCGGGGCCAAGCGTTTCGGTACGGTCATCCCCATGATGTCGGGCGAACCGGCCTCACCCGCGCTCCCCAAGGATTCCTTCCGGGCCCTGTCCGCCCGCAAGGGGGACGGGCGGACCATCGGCAGGGATGACATCCTGGCCGCCACCGCGATCCAGTTGTTCGGCGGCAACCTCAGGCAGCGAGCCCTCACCGAAGCACGCGAGGCGACTCAGAGCGCTTCGGCCGGCTGAGCTTTGACGGCCGTTACAAACCCCGCGCCCCGGGGCCGATGTCGTGGGCGAAGCCCAAGGCCCCTGCGTCTGGGCGCGTTTACGGTTGCCGGCTGAGAGGCCCTGAAGGGCGCCTCTCAGCCGGCGTTCCTCGCGGGTCAGGACCCGGACAGCTCCGCGCGGACCGTGCGGGCCGCGCTGACCAGGTTCTCCAGGGAGGCGCGGGTCTCGGGCCAGCCGCGGGTCTTCAGGCCGCAGTCGGGGTTGACCCACAGGCGCTCGGCCGGGATGGCCTCAAGTCCCTTGCGCAGCAAGGCGGATGCCTCGTCCGCGCTCGGCACGCGCGGCGAGTGGATGTCGTAGACACCCGGACCGGCCTCGCGTGGATAGCCGTGCTCGGCGAGTTCGCCGGCCACCTGCATATGGGAGCGTGCGGCCTCCAGGCTGATCACGTCGGCGTCGAGATCGTCGATCGCCTGGACGATGTCCCCGAACTCGGCATAGCACATGTGGGTGTGGATCTGGGTGTCCGGCCGGACACCCGCGGTGGTGAGGCGGAACGCCTCGGTCGCCCAGCGCAGGTACGCGGGACGGTCGGCCACGCGCAGCGGGAGGGTCTCGCGCAGCGCGGGCTCGTCGACCTGGATCACCGAAGTACCGGCCGCCTCCAGGTCGTTCACCTCGTCGCGCAGGGCGAGAGCGACCTGCCGGGCGGTGTCGCCGAGCGGCTGGTCGTCGCGGACGAAGGACCAGGCGAGCATGGTGACCGGCCCGGTCAGCATGCCCTTGACGGGCCGGTCGGTGAGGGACTGGGCGTACGTCGTCCAGCGCACCGTCATCGGCTCCGGCCGGGAGATGTCGCCGGCCAGGACCGGCGGACGCACGTACCGGGTGCCGTACGACTGGACCCAGCCGTGCCGCGTGGCGAGGTAGCCGGTGAGCTGCTCGGCGAAGTACTGGACCATGTCGTTGCGTTCGGGCTCGCCGTGCACGAGGACGTCGAGACCGGCCTTCTCCTGGAAGGCGATTACCTCCCCGATCTCTGTCCTGATGCGCTGCTCGTACCCGGCGACGTCGGTGCGTCCGGCACGCAGGTCGGCCCGTGCGGCACGCAGTTCGGCGGTCTGCGGGAAGGAGCCGATCGTGGTGGTCGGCAGCAGCGGGAGGCCGAGGTGGGCGCGCTGGGCGGCGGCCCGCTCGGCGTAGGGCCGCGAGCGGCGGGCGTCGCTGTCGGTCACGGCGGTGGCGCGGGCGCGCACGGCCGGGTCATGGGTGAGCGCCGAGCCCGACCGGGCGGCGAGATCGGCCCGGTTGGCGGCGAGTTCGCCGGTGATGGTGTCCGTGCCGTGCGACAGCCCCTTGGCGAGCGTCACGATCTCGGCGGTCTTCTGGCGGGCGAAGGCGAGCCAGCGCAGGACCTGCGGTTCGATGTCGCGCTCGACGGCGGCGTCCAGCGGCACGTGCAGCAGCGAGCAGGACGCGGACACGTCGACCTGACCGGCCAGACCCAGCAGGGTGCCCAGTGTGGCGAGGGACTTCTCCAGGTCGTTGGCCCAGATGTTGCGGCCGTCGACGACACCGGCGACGAGCCGTTTGCCCTGCAGACCGCCGACGGCCGCGAGCGCGTCCAGGTTGGCGGCGGCCGCGTCGGTGAAGTCGAGGGCGAGTCCGTCCACCGGGGCCTTGGCGAGAACGGGCAGAGCCTCCCCGAGCCGGTCGAAGTACGACGCGACGAGCAGCTTGGGACGGTCGGTGGGAGTGCCGAGGACGCGGTAGGCGCGCTCGGCGGCGTTCAGTTCGGCGTTCGTGCGGTCCTGGACGAGAGCCGGTTCGTCGAGCTGGACCCACTGGGCACCCGCGGCGCGCAGGTCGGCGAGCACCTCGGTGTAGACCGGCAGCAGCCGGTCGAGGAGGGTCAGCGGGTCGAAGTCCGCGGACACACCGGGGGCGGGCTTGGCCAGGAGGAGATAGGTGACGGGGCCGACCAGGACCGGACGGGCCGACAGGCCGAGCGCCAGGGCCTCCTTGAGTTCGGCGACCTGCTTGGAGGAGTCGGCGGTGAAGACGGTGTCCGGGCCCAACTCGGGGACGAGATAGTGGTAGTTCGTGTCGAACCACTTGGTCATCTCCAGCGGCGCCACGTCCTGGGTACCGCGGGCCATGGCGAAGAAGCCGTCGAGGGCGTCGGCGGCGACGGCGTCCCGGTGGCGCTCGGGGACGGCGCCGACCATGACGCTGGTGTCAAGGACGTGGTCGTAGTACGAGAAATCGCCGGTCGGCACGTCGTCGATGCCGGCCTCGGCCAGCTGCCGCCAGGTGGACCTGCGCAGTTCGGCGGCGGTGGCGCGGAGGGCGTCGGCGCTGACGCGGCCCTTCCAGTAGCCCTCGATCGCCTTCTTCAGTTCCCGGTTCGGACCCTGGCGGGGGTAGCCGTACACGGTGGCCCGTGCTGCCGCGGCTGCGGTCTTGGCTGTCACGGAAATCTCCTTCGCGAGATGTCTCCTTGGATCCCGATGGGACACGTGAGCGCGAAGGGTGACGCACCGGGCGGGAGGAGGTGGCGCGCCGGAGCGCGGAGGTCCTGCCAGGTATGTACGCCGACCCGCCCACGAGGTCACCGGGATGTCCGCGCGCGATGGGTCGCGCACGGGCAGCGGGCAGGTCTTCGGACTCGCGGGCACGCCCTCCGGACGGAGGTCACCTACTGGCCGTCGCTTCCCAGACCCGGCCGGGCCCAGTGCGTATGACGGCGGTCGTTCCCGCTCACCGCTGCGGGGCAGTCCCGGATTCTCACCGGGTTCCCTCTTACGACGCATCCCGTCTGGCGGACGGGGCGAACCAGCTGCGGACGTCAGCCTATGCGGACGAGCACCGTGCTGGGGACAACGCCCACATCCCGGACCGTCGTTCGAGAGGTCCGGGCGTGTATCGGCGCACGTCACCCGGCACACGGAGGGCGGCCGACGGCCCGGGTGACACGCGGCCGGATTCCCTCGTCGGGCGCCGGCTTCAGGCGGAGGGGCCGGGGAAGCCCCGGGTGCCGCCGAAGGCGAGCTTCGCGAACCGTTCGCCGATACGCCGGTGGGTCGCGGCGTCCGGGTGGAGCGCGTCGGGCAGCGGCAGCTCGGCGGCGTCCGTCTGCCCGTACAGCTCCCGCCCGTCGAGGTAGTACAGGTTCGGGTCCTCGGCGGCCCGCTGTTCCACGATCCCGGCGAGTTCGGCACGGATGATCGTGAGCGTCAGTTTCCCGCTCGCGCGCTCGGCCGGGTCGCCGGCGGCGCGGAACCGCAGGCGTCCGCTGCTGAGCGCCGCGAGGTCCGGGAGGCTCGGGCCGGGAGTGTCCTCGTGGATGGGGCACAGGATCGGGGAGACGACGAGCAGCGGTGCGGTGGGATGACCTTCGCGGACGGTGTCCAGGAAGCCGTGCACGGCGGGAGTGAAGGCCCGCAGCCGCATCAGGTCGGTGTTGACGACGTTGATGCCCAGCTTGACGCTGATGAGGTCGGCGGGGGTGTCGCGCAGGGTGCGGGCGGTGAACGGGTCCAGCAGAGCGCTGCCGGCCAGTCCCAGGTTGATCAGCTCCACCCCGGCCAGCGAGGCGGCCAGCGCGGGCCAGGTGGTGCTGGGACTCGCCGCGTCGGAGCCCTGACTGATCGAACTGCCGTGGTGCAGCCACACCTTGCGGCCCCGGTCCGGTGCGGGCTCCACGGGGGCGTCGGTGCGCAGGGCCACGAGTTCCGCGCTCTCGTTGTGCGGCAGCCAGATCTCGACGTCCTTCGTCCCGGTGGGCAGATCCGTGAAACGGACGGTGCCGACCGGGCCGGGCGTGGTCGTCGCCGATCCCGTGGTCATGTCGAGGGTGAGGGTGTTGCCGCCGGGAGCGGCCGACCGGCCCAGAAGGTGCCCGTCGACCACGAGGTCGTACAGCCCGTCGGGCCGCGGCGGGGCGCCCACGTAGACCCGCTTGGTCGGCAGGGTGTCCAGCTCGACGGTCGTGGCGCGCGTGCTGAAGACCAGCCGTACGCCCGAGGGCTGGGCCTCCGCCATGGCCAGCTGACCGTCGGCGCACTGGGCACGCGCCCGTGCGGGGAGCCGGTGGGGCAGTACACCGAGGGCGGTGCGCTGCAGCTCGATGGCGCCCCGCACCAGGTCGGCGGTGATGGGTGTGGTGATCCGGGCGTGCTCGCTCTGCATGATGATCTCGGCCTGTCGTTCGGGGAAGGCGTACGGTGCGCAGGCTGCGGGGCGTCGACGGCTGTGGGCCTCGCCGGTACGACCGCGTCGGTCAGGTCGCGGGCCAGTTCCGCAGCAGGGAGTCCAGGGCGTCCAGGACGCGTGACCAGCTCTCCTGCGAGTCCGGGGCACTGTGACTGAACCCGCCGGCCATCTCCAGACTCACATAGCCGTGGAACACGCTGCCCAGCATGCGGACCGCATGGGTCTGGTCGGGTTCCACCAGGTCGTAGCCCCGCAGGATCGCCCGAGTCATCTGGGCGTGCCGGACGCCCGCGCTGGCGGCGGCCGTCTCCGGGTCGAGCCGGAGCTGCGCCGCGGCATAGCGGCCGGGGTGCTCCCGCGCGTAGTCGCGGTAGACGTTCGCGAAGGCGGTCAGCGCGTCCTTGCCGGCCCGTCCGGCGAGTGCTGTCGCACCCCGGTCGGCGAGTTCGTCGAGGGCGAGCAGGGCGATCCGCGTCTTGAGGTCGTGTGAGCTCTTCACATGCGAGTAGAGACTCGCGACCTTGACGTCGAACTGCCTGGCCAGCGCCGAGACCGTCACCTGGTCGAAGCCGACCTCGTCGGCCAGCTCGGCTCCCGCCCTCGTCAGACGTTCCGTGGTCAGTCCTGCGCGAACCATAGCGATCCTCTCTTCTGGCAGAACTGATTATGCATTTGCCTAATAGGTTTAGGCAAATTAGCGTAGGTGTCATGAAGTCGTTGACCGAGCAAGAGATCCGTGCCGCGTTCGTGAACTGCACGAAGGGCGAGGCGAAGCGCCTCTCCGTCCCCCGCGACCTGGCCGACCGGCCCTGGGAAGACCTCGACTACCTCGGCTGGCGCGACCCCCAGTCACCTGAACGCGCCTACATCGTGGCCGAGTTCGACGGCCGCCTCCGAGCACTGGTCCTGCGCTGCCCCGCCCAGGCCTCAGGGCACATGCGCCGCAGCATGTGCTCGATGTGTGTCACCACCCACACGGGAGGGGTGTCACTGATGGTCGCGCCCAAGGCGGGCAGGCCGGGGCAGCAGGGCAACTCGGTCGGCGCCTACATCTGCAGCGACCTCGCCTGCTCGCTGTATGTGCGCGGCAAGCGGGACGCGGGAGTCGGCGGACGCATGCACGAGTCGCTGACCCTGGAAGAGAAGATCCAGCGCACCGTGGCGAACCTCGCGGCGTTCATCGCCAAGGTGACGGCATGAGCGAGGCCCTGCTGCCCTCGGACCGCCGATCAGGAGGGCGCCGGAGGCGGGGAGACGGAGAGCTGAGGCGCGACTCCGCACCCGTCCGGGCGCGGCGAGGCGGAACGGTTCCCCGTTCCTCGCGGACCGGGCACCTGGTGTCGGACGGTCAGCCGGCGCTGGCCTCCACCGGCTGCTCGGTGCTCGGCGCGGTCGCCGCCGACTTGTGGCCGTCGGTCGCCGTGTAGAAGACGGACGCACCCTGCTTGGCACGGTGGGCGTGGCTCTTCGCCACGAGGTTCTCCAGGGTGGTGCGCACGACGTTCGTCTGGATGCGGCGGTCGGGATGGGTCTTGCCCAGTGCCGTGGAAACCTCCGCGGCCGAACGGGGCTCACCCTGAGCGGTGAGGTAGCCGCGGATCAGCTCGACGAGGGTGGGCTGACCCGAGACGGCCTTGACCGCGGGCTTCTTGGCCGCAGGGGCCTTGCTGCCGGAGGCCTTGGCATCCCCGGTCTTCGCGTCGGACGCCTTGGTGGCGACCGCCTTGGACACGACATCCTTCGCCCCGCCGGCCGTCTTGGCCCGCGACCGCGTGCCCTTGGCGTCAGCGGCCTTCGTGGCCTTGGCCGCCTTGGCCGGGCTCGCCGCCTTGGTCGCCTTGCCCGCGGACTTCTGCTGGGGCACGGACGGCGCCACGGGCTGAACCGGCTTGGTGGCGACAGCCTTGTCCGTGACACCGAGGGCCTGGTGGAGGCTCGTCAGGACGGCGTGGTCGTGGCGCAGCGCGTTCAACTGCTCCTGGAGAGCGTCGATCTCCGCGTCGATGCGCTCCTGCTCCTTGGTGTTGCGGTCCAGGTCACCGATGACCTGGGCGGTGTACTGCGATGTCAGTTCGGTGGAGGATGTGGTCTCGGGCATGGTGAGGACCTTTCGTCGGTGCACGGCCGCCACATGAACACACCATGAAACGACCGGAGGGCGAGGCGCGTCCTGTCGACCGCGCTGGAGGGCCGGGGCGTGCAGCCGCACTTGCTGCGTCGTGTCCCGGCCTACCGATAGTACGGACAGGGGACACCTGTTGTTCCCGTCGCGCGATGGTTGGCCCCCAAGAGAGGGTGACTTGTGGCGCGGGATTGACTTCCTCGCAGCTGATCCGGAGGCCACCGCCGCCCCTGCCCGAGTGTGTGGGCGTCTTTCGGGTACCCGAACCTCCACGGCACGGTACGGATGAAGAAACCGGAAGCGAGGACAGTCAATGGCGGTCAAGGCGATGGGCTGGGCGCACTCGTTCCCGGTCTCCGGCGGCGTGAGGGCCGGACGGCAGTGGACCCGCAGGCACCTGGAGTCCCTGCCCTGGACGGCCCAGGAACCCGACACGGTCGACTCCGTCGTCCTGACGGTGTCCGAACTCCTCACCAACGCACACATCCACGCGCGCAGCGACGCGGCTCTCGTCCTGACCTGGGACGGGGAGTGCCTGCATGTGAGCGTCCACGACGAGGACCCGACCCTGCCCCGCCAGCGCGATCCGGAACCCGGCGCGGTCTCCGGCCGGGGGGTGGGCATCGTGCAGATGCTCGCGGACGACTGGGGCATGAAGTGCCAACGCCACGGGAAGACGGTGACGGCCTGCTTCCGCCCCAAGAGCGCGCACCATCAGGGCGACAACGGATGAGTGCTCACCCCCCCTGCCTGGAGGGGAGCCCGCTCGAAGCGTCGGTGTGAACAGGCCGGCCGGAGCGACGCGAACACATGGATCCGCCCGGTGGGGGACCGACTCGTCGTCGGTCCCCCACCGGCCCGCTCTCACGTGCGCCGTGCGACCGTGAAGCTGTGGGTGCCCGCTCCGAGGCCGGAGACGGTGACCCGGTTGTCGGCGACCTGGACCGTACGGTCCGACTGCCTGTGGCCGTCCCAGAGGGTGCGCCGGCCCGCTCGTACCGTCACGTCGTGAGCGTCCATCGGGAAGGTGAGCGCTCCGTGGGTGCCGCCGGGCACATGGACGGTCAGCTCGAACGCCGTGTGTGTCGCCTCCCAGCTGACCTGCAACGGCCCGTGTGGTGTGGGTAGTTGGCCCTGTGCCCAGCTGATGCCGGCGGGCTGGGGGCGTACCTCCCAGGTGGCGTAACCGGGGGAGGTCGGGCGGGCGCCGAGCAGTTGGTGGGTCAGGGCGGGCAGGACGCCGGTGGACCAGCCGTGCGCCATGCTCGTGTAGGCGCCCTCGTACAGCGATCCGCCCGGACCGATCCCCTCCCAGTTGGTGATGCCGGGGTCGTGGCTGTCCATCCAGCCGTACGTACGCCGGATCTGGTCGACCGCCGACTCCGCCCGGCCGCTCTCGAAGCGCGCCACGATCTCGGGGTACGAGGTGAACGCGTACACGCGCTGCGAGGCGTCGCCGAAGATGGTGTCGTTGTCCATGAACGCGTTGCCGTACGGCCGTTGTGTGGTGGCGTCCAGGTGGGCGAGGGCCGAGGCGGCGCGCTCGGCGTCGGCGACGCCCGCCGTGATCGCGATCGAGTTGCCGTCCTGCGCGTGCCGCACCGCACCGGTCGCGGAGTCGAGGTAGGCGCCGGCGTCCTCGTCCCACAGGTGCGCGTTGACGGCGTCCTTCACCTCACCTGCGCGCCGTTCCCAGCGCTGCGCGTCCGCGTCATGACCGAGCCAACGTGCCATCTGTGACGCGTCGTTGAGAGCCTGGACGTAGTTGGCGTTGTAGTAGGTGATGCGACCGGTGCGGTCCAGGAAGGCGTAGTCCCCGTACCCGCCGGTGTTGTTGAGCCCCTTGCTGAGAAGTCCCGCACTGTCGGTGACACTCGGGTACCAGGTGTCGAGCACCTTGAGCAGGTTCGAGTAGTAGCGGCTCGCGTAGGAGCGGTCTCCCGTGTAGAGGACGTAGTCCCAGCTGCACGTCACCCACCACAACGGATAGTCGAACAGGGGCAGGGCGTAGTTCGAGATGGAGGCCGGCGGGATCCATCCGTCGGCCCGCTGATGCTCGGCGAGGTCGGCCAGGACGTTGCGTGCTGCGGCGGCCGCGTCGTCGTGGGTCAGATACAGGGTCCGAGCCGACACGGCCAGGTCACCGACGTACGGGTCCCGGTCACGCTTCGGCCCGTCGTGCAGCACGAGCTTGCCTTCGAGCGAAGGGCTCCAGGCGTTGCGCGGATCGACGTCGTCCTGGCGAAAGGTGTCCGTGACCAGCTCGTTGGTGTACGACGCGCCGTACCAGTACCGGTTGAGGTCGTCGTCGGAGCAGAGGAACCAGCCGCGGTACGTGCTCGGGGTGCCGAGGTACGCGGTGAAGTCGAGGCTGACGGAGTCGATCTCGACGGTTCCCCACGACTGTGCGACGGGTGCGTCACCGGGCAGCGCGTCGAGGGTGATCTTGAGGTATCGGAAGCCGTGCAGACCGTCGGCGTAGACCTTGCCGTCGGACTGGAACCCCTTGTGGTCTGTCCAGTCGGCGCCCTTGGCCGGCACGGCGAACTGGTCCGTCCCCTGGCCGGCCCCGCCGGACTGGTCGGAGCGGGTGAAGTCGGAACGGTCGGTCAGGAACTGCTTCGTCTCGGAGAACGCGAGCCGCACACCGGGTGAGTTGTCCGACGCGGAGGTGAACCTGACCCGCGGGAACCCCACGACGACCTTTCCGAAGTCCACCGTGACGCTGGGCGCCGCCACCGGGGCGACGGGCTCCGGCCACACCTCGTTGACCCGGGTGAAGGCGCCTTTCGAGGTGTCCTGGACGCCCGTGACGGTGATGCGGATCCGGGTGGTCGTCACGTTGGACGCGAACGGCACCGCCCGCTGGATGACATCGTTGTCTTTCACCGTGGCGACGGTCTGCCAGACGTCGTCCTTCCAGGCGTCGACCGTGAAGCCGGTCGGAACGCCGTCACTGTTGGAGATCAGCGTGATGCCGGACATCTCCCGTGCCGCGGCCACCGTGATGGTGAGGGTGTCCGGGAACGCGCCGAGCGTGTCGTCGTTCCAGAAGGTCCCCGGATCGCCGTCGATCGCGTTCTTGGCGTCGTAGGTGCGCGGCTGCCCGTCGTTGCCGTTGTTCCCCGCATGTGCCGACGAGGCCTCGGCCACGGTGCCCTCGGGCCAGCGCGGGGCGGGGGAGGGCTGGGGCCGCCGCAGGACGGTCCTCGCACCGCCCGGCTTCAACAGGCCCTCGGTGCCGGTCACGTCACCGGTGGAGGCGAGGACCCGTACGGGCTGCACGGTCCGGGAGGCCGGGGCCTGCACGTAGTGCTGCCAGCCCTTTCCCGCGCGGGGTACGGACCCTGACGGCGTACCGGGACCGCCCGTTCTCCCGGCGGCGGACGCGGCCCCCGCGAACGGGACCCCGGCGGTCGTCACGGCCAGGGCGCCGGCCCCGGCAACGACGACCGCCCGCCGGGAGGGACCGGTCCCCGGGGTGCTGTCTGGAGTGCTGTTCGACGACATAGCGCCTCATTCCTCATTGACTGAAACGATTCAATCGTGGCGGGCGAGGCGACGTTATCCCAGGAGGTGGGCGGCGTACAGGTGTTGTGCAAGGGGGATGTTCGCGGGCTGTGGGTGGAGTGAGGCCCGAGGGGTGGGCCGAGTCGGTGCGCACCGCCGGGACGTAGTCGGGTCTTTGGGCCGCACTCCCGGATCCCGCCTACGGCTTGAAGTACTCCGACATCAGGCTGCTGACCCATTCCGGCTGATGGGTGCGCGGTGGGCGGAACTCCGTCATCGTCGGCTTCAGGTCGATGACCGGGGTGCCCGACACCGCGTCGAGGCCCACCACCGTGAGTTCGCGGGCCCGGACGGACTCGATGACGCAGCAGGTCACCCCGATGCGGTTCGGTCTGCGGGGGCCGCGGCCGGCGAAGACGCCGACGGGCGGGAGGTCGGAGCGGCCGCGGTAGGGGCGGGGTTCGCGGTAGTCGTCGAGTTCCGGGAGCTGGTCGAAGACGAAGAGGACCTCCACGTGGGAGAAGCCCTCCAGGCCCTGCAGGCATGCCTCGCCGAAGCGTTCGTCGAGGGTGATGGTGCTGCGGACGGCACCCCAGTTGTCCGTGTGTCGGACGTCCGTCCGGTCGTTCCGGATCGTGCCAATGGGCGTGATCTCGAAGCTCGGCATGGCCCAGAGGCTAGCGCCAACGCGCCGGGGCCGGTGGGGAGATGATCGGTACCGGCGTGCCCCGGGGTCGGCTGATCGGTCGCCCGACTGTCACGCCCTCGCCGCTGTGCCCACCTTCCTCCAAGCCGGACGGGGGTGAGCTCCCAATGGCGGAACGCATGACGCTCACCCGTTCGGTTGCCGGGTATCCGGCCCGCCGCTGCCTACCCTGTGACCGGATCGGCGAGGGTCGAAAACGGGTGAAACCGCCCACCCTCGTTCAGGGTCGGCACATCCGTCGCGGTCGTCACCATCGGAGATCAAGCATGAATGAGGAAAAGAACGCGCACACTCTGCCCCGGCGTCAATTCATCGCGCTCTCGGGCGCGGTCGGTGCCGCCACAATCGTGACGGGCGCGGGTGCGACGGGCAAGGCGGTCGCGGCCGACGACCCAGGGTATGGGGAAGACCCCTGTACGTGCCCCACTCCTCCCACCTCCCCGCCCGGGGCGGGCCAGAGTCCCTGCCCCCCGTCTCAGATGCAGGCTCTCTGCGGCAGGCTCACCGACAACGATCCGCTCTGGCATGACGTCCAGTACTGCACTCGCGGCATCGTCCCGCCCGCGCCGCAGCCCAAGCCCAACTGTCTGAAGACGACACCGAACTACGTCGTGCTGCACGGAAAGCCCGAGAACCAGCACAACTACCTCCTGCTCCCCAGCTGCCGGGTCACGGGTATCGAGTGTCCGTTTCTCGTCACGTCCTCGGTGGCGAACTACTGGATGGACGCCTGGGAGAACGCGAGGAGCCTTCCCGTTCACTACGCCGACATCGGACTGGGGATCAACTCCAAGGGTGCCCGGCGCTTCGACCAGATGCACATTCACCTGGCCGGAGTCCGGCCCAGTACAGTGCGGCGTCTTCAGGACCTCGACACGATGGGCCGCATGGCCACCCATCCCGCGCAGTGGGCTGCCACGGCCAGCCAGGCACCCATCACGGGCACCCCGGGTTCGGGAGATCGCACCTATCGCATTCTCAAGCTGACCGACCTCAGGCAGAACCTCTTCATGCTGCTGAACCAGCATGTGGTCAGGCCGAACGGGCTCAGCATGGCGGATCAGACGCTGATCGTGGTGCCGAGCACGACAGCCGCCGGATTGGTCTTCTACGTCCTCAACAGCGACACGTCCCTGCACGGCGGCACCAGCACGTGTGACTACTTGCTCGTCTACGCCTGACGGGTCCTTGGCCCCCGGTGTGGAAGGTCGACTCAACCTGCCTGCCAGGAGGGTGAGTTGACCTTCCCTCGATCCTCGTCCGCAGTGCGGTGCTCACCGCCCCGTGGGCAAGGCGGAAGACGGCTCCTCCCACCGCACCCGATCACTCTCCCCGTCGGAAAGGAAGACCGTCAGTTCTCGCCCCTCCTCCGCCACGGCGTCGCGTGCCCACCGGGACAGTGTGCGCAGGGGTGTGACGGTGACCGTGGCGTCGGTGGCGTGCCAGGTCGCGGCCACGCGGCCGTCGACCAGGACCACGCGTTCGCCGGCCACCGAGAGGCCGCGGTGGGTGTCGTCGATGATCCGGCCGCGATCCTGGTAGCCGAGGATCGCGTTGTCGAACGCCGGCAGGAACCGCACCGGAGCGGGGGTGTCGGGATCGGGGCGCGGCGCGTCGGGAAGGTCCAGGAGTTCCCGGCCCCGGACGTCTCGGAACGAGACCAGCTCCTCCCGTACGGCGGCCACGGCGGCCGGCAGTCCGGCGAGCCCGCACCAGGCGCGTAGATCCGCCGACGAGGCAGGGCCGAACGCGGCCAGGTAGCGCCGCACCAGTGCCCGGCCGACGGGATCCGTGCCGGCGAGTGCCGGAGGATCCACTTCCCTGCCCAGCCATGAGGCCAGCGGAACGTTCCGCACGCCCGCCTTCGTGCGCCACAGTCCCCGCGGCGGGGCCTGTGCCACCGGCACGAGCGCGGCCATCACCATTTCCCCCAGGGCCCGCCTCCCGGGATCCGGCCAGCGGGCGGCCAATACGCGCACCACTTCGGACGTCGGGCGGGGCTCGCCGTCCGCCATCAACGCCTGTGCCGCCGTTGCGAGTTCGTCGAGGTCGACTCCGTCGAGTTCACGGCGGTAGACCCCGAGCACCCGTTGGCGCAGCATGGCGTCGTGCCGGGACCGCCAGACGAGGACGTCCTCCGCTGTCAGCAGGTGCACGGTGCGCCGCATGAGATGCGCCCGCACCACACTCCGCCCGGTCAACAGGACCGACAGCGCTGCCGGTTGGAACGCCCGCAACCGGGACCAGAGTCCGGTGTACGGCTCCTGGGGTTCCTGCGCCTGGAGGCCGCAGAGGTGCGCGACCGCCTCGTGCACCGGCATGTCGGCGCGGTCGAGCAGCAACTGGCGGGCGAGCGTCGCACGGTTGAGCGACCGGTTGTCGAGGACGGTCGTCATCGTCGCGCCACCCGGCTGCGGTTCTCCGCCGCCGCACGGTCTGATGCCGTCGCGTGTTCGGTGCGTTTCATGGGCACGCTCCTCCCTTTCAGTGCCGCTCAGGCTCGTCAGCAGTCAGCAGTCAGCAGTCAGCAGTCAGCAGTCAGCAGTCAGCAGTCAGCAGTCAGCAGTCAGCAGTCAGCAGTCAGTGGTCAGCAGTCAGCAGGTGGCAGTCGGTCGTCGGTCAGCTCGATGTCTGTCCGTCGAGGCTCTCGCGCAGGATGTCCGCGTGCCCGGCGTGCTGTGCCGTCTCGGCGATGACGTGCATCAGAACCCTGCGTACGCTCTGCACGGCGCCGGGCTCGTGCCAGGGCGCCTCGGGGAGCGGGTGCGTCGCCGAGAGGTCGGGGACGGTCGCGACGACCTCCTCGGTGCGGGCCGCCACCTCCTCGTAGCGCTTGACGATGTCCGCGAGCGTCTCGCCGGGCAGCATCCGGAAGTTGTTCCGGTGGTCGATCGCCCACTGCGGGAACTCGCTTGCCGTGCCGGCCGCCATGTCCGCCCAGGTGACTCCGCCGGGCAGGTCGTATCGCAGCGCGGACGGGCCCTCCAGGGCGAAGCGCAGCCAGCCCTCCTCGATGGAGGCGACGTGTTTGATCAGACCGCCCAGGCACAGGGTGCTGACCGTCGGGTTCTCGCCGGCCTGCTCGTCGCCGAGTCCGCGCACCGTGCCGGTGAGGGCGGACCGGGCGGTCGCCAGCTCCGCGAGGAGGTCGGCCCGCTCGCCGTCGAGCGACGAAGGGGCCGAGGAGGACGAGGAGGAGGCAGGGGTCGTGTTCACGGTGATCAGATCCTTCGGGTCGGTCCGGTGGTGGCGAACGAGACCACCGTCTCAGGAGTAGCGGACAGGATGTGTCCGCTACTCGGGGGACCATCGGTGTCATGCCGAAGACATCCGCGCGACTGCTGTCCCTGCTCTCGCTCCTGCAGGCCCGCCGGGACTGGCCGGGGCAGCTGCTGGCCGAGCGTCTGGAGGTCAGCCCGCGCACCGTGCGGCGGGACATCGACCGCCTGCGGGACCTCGGCTATCCGATCCGGACCGCGAAGGGCCCCGACGGGGGCTACCGTCTCGGCGCCGGTTCCGAGCTTCCGCCGCTCCTGTTCGACGATGAGCAGGCCGTGGCCCTCGCCGTGGCCCTGCGGACCGCGTCCGTCACGGGTGCGGGCATCGAGGAAGGGGCGGTCCGTGCCCTCACCACCGTCCGGCAGGTGATGCCCGCACGGCTCCGCCATCGCGTCGACGCCCTCCAGGTCACCCCCGTGGAACGAGCGGGGACGGCGCAGAGGCCGCAGGCCGACCCAGGTGTCCTCCTGACACTCAGTGCGGCCGTCCGCGCCCGCGAGGTCCTGCGCTTCGCCTACACCCCGGCCTGGCCCCCCGCCCCGGTCGCGGATACCGCGTCGCCGCGGCCGGACGGCGGCCCCGACCCGGACCCTCCGCGCCGCGTGCAACCGCACCACCTCGTCACCTGGGGCGGACTCTGGTACCTCGTCGCCTGGGACCTCGACCGCGACGACTGGCGCACCTTCCGGGTCGACCGGATCGACCCGCGCACGCCGACAGGCCCCCGCTTCACGCCACGCGAGGTGCCCGGAGGAGACGTCCCCGCGTTCGTCGCCGGCAGGTTCCGGGGCTCGGAACCCCGGGCGGATACGGGCACGGGCGGTTCGAACGGGTCCTGCAGCTTCCCGGACCCCTATGGCTCGAACGGTTCCGGCGCCCAGGTCCGGTCCGTCGACTGGCCCTGTCGCGGCGAGGTGATCCTCGATCTGCCCGCCGCCGTCGTCTCCGGGTACGCGAGTGACGGCGTCGTCGAAGAAGTGGGCCCCCACCGTTGCCGCCTCGTCCTCGGTTCGTGGTCGTGGGCCGGTCTGGCCGCGACCGTCGCCAGGTTCGACACCGAGATCCGGGTCGTGGGGCCGCCCGAGCTCGCCGACGCCTTCGCCCGGCTGGCCCGCCGCTGCGCCCGCGCCGCCTCCCTCACCGGGACCGACGAACCCGCCGCTACGAACGAGCAGCCGGTGAGTTCCTGAGGCCGGCCGGGGAGACCGGCCCCGAGGCCCGCTGCGGGTCGAGATCCGCACGCCCGCCCTCGGCGCGCTCGTAGGCCGTCGCGCTCGTCGGGCAGCGCCGGAGCCCCGGCCATATCTTGAGAGAGTGAGCCACTCCAGTGTCCCGCCCGAGGGTGGGGACCGTACCGAGTCGTCGACGCCGCCGGCGACGTCGACAAGTGGACGAACCGACTACGCGGGCGCCATCTACGGTTCGATCCTGGCCGCCTCCGTGGTGGCCACGGCGGGAACGGGTGGGGCGCACCCACGTCTGGAGATCATTCTCCTGCTCGTCGTGACCGGCCTCGTCTTCTGGGCCACGCACGTCTACGCCCATCTGGCCGGGGAGAGGATCGTCGGCCAGCCCTGGTCCTGGCGGGAGATCCGCCGGAGCGGCCTGCACGAGTGGGCCATCGTCGAGGCCGCCGCCCTTCCCGCCGCGGCCGTCGCCGTCAGCTGGTTGGGGATGAGCGTCAACACGGGGCTGTGGATCGCCCTGGGAGTGGCGGTCGTCCAGCAGGTCGTGTGGGCGTGTCTGGGCGCCGTCCGCGCCGGGGCCTCCCGGGGACAGGTCTTCGCCGAGGGCTTCGTCAATCTGGCGCTCGGCCTGATCATCGTCGCCGCCAAGGTCGTCCTCAAGGACTGACCGCGAGGCTGTGGCGAAGGACCACCGGCACCACACGGTCCGCAACCTCTAGGGAGGCCGGCATGGCGGACGAGACTCCTGGAGCCCGGGCGGGAGGCCGCGCGCGGAACGGGCCCGGCGGCCGTCACGATGACGCGCCCCGATACCTGCCCATCGCGGAACACGGACTCATCGGCGACCTGCGCAGCGCCGCCCTGGTCGGCACGGACGGCACCATCGACTGGTACTGCTGCGGGCGCTTCGACGCGCCCAGTGTCTTCGCGTCGATCCTGGACGCGGACCGGGGCGGAAGCTTCGAGCTCGCCGCGGACGTCCCGGCGCGGACGAAGCAGTTCTACTTTCCCGACACCAACGTCCTGATCACCCGGTTCTTCGCGGACGGCGGGGTCGGCGAGATCCAGGACTTCATGCCGGTCGTGGACGGCTCGCGCGAGGCCGACCGGCACCGGCTGATCCGCCGCGTGGTGTGCGTCCGCGGCACCCTGCCCTTCCGCGCCCGGATCGCCCCCCGCTTCGAGTACGGGACGGTCCCGCACACCCTGCACCTGGACGACGGCCAGGCGGTCTTCGACTCGGCCGCGCTCAAGCTCGCGCTCACCGCCACCGTGCCCCTGGAGGCCGACGGGCAGGACGTGTGGTCGCTGTTCAAACTGGGCGAGGGGGACTCCGCGGTCTTCGCGATCGACCGGATCGGCGACGACGTGCCGCCGCGCTTCTGTGCCGTGGCCGAGGCCGAGCGGGAGTTCAACGCGACCGTGGCCTACTGGCGGCACTGGCTGTCCCGGTCGCGGTACAAGGGACGCTGGCGGGAGATGGTGCACCGGTCGGCCCTCACCCTGAAACTGCTCACGTACGCACCCACCGGCGCCATCATCGCCGCCCCCACCACCAGCCTGCCCGAACAGATCGGCGGCGAGCGCAACTGGGACTACCGCTACGTGTGGATCCGCGACGCCGCCTTCTGCGTGTACGCCATGCTGCGCCTCGGCTTCACCGAGGAGGCCGAGGCGTTCATGACCTTCCTCACCGAGCATGTACGGCTCGACGATCCCGACACCACGGCGCCGGGCGGCCCGCTGCAGATCATGTACGGCATCGACGGGCGCCGTGACCTGCCCGAGCGTGAACTACCGCACCTGGAGGGCTATCGGGGGTCCGCCCCGGTGCGCGTCGGCAACGACGCCGTCGGCCAGCTCCAACTCGACATCTACGGGGCCCTGGTCGACTCCCTCTACCTCTACGACAAGTGGGGCCAGCCGCTCTCCAGCGCCCACTGGGACGGCATCAGCGCGCTCGTCGACTGGGTGTGCGACAACTGGGACCAGCCGGACGAGGGGGTGTGGGAGACCCGTGGCGGCCGCAAGGCGTTCCTCTACTCCCGGCTGATGTGCTGGGTGGCCATCGAACGGGCCATGCGGCTGGCCCAGCACCGCGGTCTGCCCGCCGACACCCTCCGCTGGGGCACCGCCCGCGACGACATCTACCGGCGCATCATGAGCCGCGGCTGGTCCGGAGCACGCCGGGCCTTCACCCAGTACGAGGACAGCGACATCCTCGACGCGTCCCTGTTGATGATGCCGCTCGCCAAGTTCGTCTCGCCGACCGACCCGAAGTGGCTGGCCACCCTCGACGCGCTGGGCGAGGACCTGGTCTCCGACTCGCTCGTCTACCGTTACGACCCGCAGGCGAGCCCCGACGGCCTCCAGGGCGAGGAGGGCACCTTCTCGATCTGCTCCTTCTGGTACGTCGAGGCACTCACCCGTGCCGGCCGCGTCGACGAGGCTCGGCTCGCTTTCGAGAAGATGCTCACGTACGCCAACCACCTCGGCCTGTACGCGGAGGAGATCGGCCACACCGGGGAGCAGAGCGGGAACTTCCCCCAGGCCTTCACACACCTCGCCCTGATCAGCGCCGCCTTCAACCTGGACCGCAAGCTGGGCTGATCGCGGGAGCCACGGCCGGGCGGGCGCTCAGGGCGCGGTGAACAGACCGGGGAAGCGGGGAGCGAGCCATGGCCTGCGGCCCCGGACGAGGATGCGGCCTCGCGCGAGGGAGCCGGCCTGCCCCTGGCGGCCCAGCGCCATCAGGAGGAAGGTGACCGGCTCGATGTGGATCGTGCAGTCCGGCCGGGCCGAGGGCCTTTCCTCGACGGACAGCTCGCCGTCGGCGACGGCCACGCCGAACCGTCCGCCGCCCCAGAGGCGTACGTCGTAGCGGGCGTTCATCCCGGCGGTGCGGGAGGTGTTGGCAACCCGCGGCATCACCCGGAGCATGAACGGCATGGTCAGGCCGGCCCGGACGCGGTCGACCATGTGCGGCCGGCCGAGGGCGCGGGCGAGGTCGTAGCCGTGCCCGAGCATGTGCGTGAGCAGGTACGACCCCAGCTCCCGCGGACTCATCGGACCGAGGGGGGTGAGCAGAGGTCCTTCGACGGCCCCTTCCTCCAACGCCCGCAGGCAGGCGTCCGCCTGCTCGACGATCATGGCGGCCAGCGGTCCGGGCTCCCGCTCCCCGAAGTCCGTGAGGGAGCGCTCGTTGGCCTCCGCGAGGCTCTGCGGCGTGCCGTCCCCGTAGGGGCGCTGATGCCCTGCCGCGAGGTCCGCCATCAACGCGTTGGCCAGCGCCAAGTGTGCGGCGGCCTCGCCGACGTTCCACTCCGCCCCGGGTATCCGCCGCCCCATGTCCGCGCCAGGACCCAGCAGTGCGGCGATCTCCTGGGCGGTCCCGCGTATCGCCGAGCCGAGCCCGTCGGGCAGCGGCCTCCGCACGCCCTGCCCCGCCGCCGAGTCCATGTCGCCGCCCTTCCTGTCGCCGTCGCCCCCTCCCGGCCGGGAACAGCCGAGAGGAAGGCGACACGTTGCCGATCACCGGGCGTACAGAAGACCAGCCAACCGCCGTGACGACAACCCCCTGAGCGGCGACGACGCACGTCGAGGCAGCCGTGGGGCGGGCAAAGCGGACATACGGATCAGGAGCGGGCCAGGATCGGATCGCTGTTGTACGCCTCCACCTGCAGGGACGGGCGGCCGGACGCCAGCGCTGACGCCGGCCAGGACAGGGTCACCTCCCGGGACTCTCCCGGCAGGAGCCACAGGTAGTTGTCGCTGTACAACGTGGGCAGGACGCGCTCCCGGCCGGTCCGGTCCAGCAGCGAGAGCCGGACCATCGCGGCGACGGCCGTGCCCCGGTTGCGGACGGTGGCGGTCAGCTCGTGGCGCGCCCCGGCCTGTGACAGACGGGAGACCGAAGCGGACAGCTTGACCTGCCGTGCCGAGTTGAGTGCCTTCAGAGCTGCCGGGGTCCGCTGGCGCCAGTAGGTGTTGCGGGACAGCGGACGGCCCGCGGAGTCCTCCAGGGTCAGACGCAGCAGATGCAGGTCCGGCAGGTCGTCGCTCCAGCCGAGCGTCAGGGCCCGGGTGGTGGTGGCGGCGGCCACCTCGACGCCCGCGGTGCGGGTGGCGCCGTGCTGCCGGCCCGACAGGTCGTACAGGCGGGCGGTGACCTTCGCCCCCTTGAGCGCCCGACTGGTGTGATTGACCGCGATCACCTGCCCGGTCCTCGGATCCGCCTGCACGTGCAGGGGTTCGCAGGCCGAACGGGCACCGTAGTAGGTCCCGTTGACGTCGAAGTCGTAGTCGTACGTCTGCCACACGGTGCTGTGCCACGCCGGGTGGGACATCCACAGCATGAGACCACTGGCGTCGTCCCACAGGTGGGCGTTCCACGCCTCGAACATGGCGCGCGTGTTCTCGTAGTTGACGAACTGGGCCTTGCGCGCGAAGTCGTCGAGGCCGGTCACCGCCCCGAGCCGGGCCTCGATGGCCGCCTTGTAGTTCTGCGGCGCCTGGTTACCGCGCTCGCTCCAGTCGTGGTAGTACCACGCGCCGCGGATCGGCCACTCCGGCTCGTCGCCCGTCATGTCGCGCAGGCTCGCCGCGGTGGAGACGACCGGCATGCCGATCTCGGTGTGGAAGCCGAAACTGTTGCTGCCGTACGTCGACGGCTCGTAGTACTTCTCCGGCTCCACCCAGCCGTAGGGGCCACCGCCCGTGATGATGCCGCCGGCCGAGTTGTTCTGGTACAGGATGCCGGGCGCCTGCTGCTCGACGGCCTCACGCATGCCCTTGTCGATGGCGGCCGGGGGATTGCCCTCGTTGGCCCCGCACCAGACCACCACACTGGGGTGGACGCGGTAGCGCAGCACGGTGTCCCGCGCCGTCGAGTTGAAGGCGTCGTGGTCCGGCGGGTCCATGCCCCAGGCGTTGGGGAAGTCGTTCCACACCAGGATCCCGTGCTCGTCACAGCTGGCGAAGAACTCCTCGCGGTTGCTGCTCCCCACCCAGTTGCGGATCATGGTGAAGTTCATGTCGCGGTGCATCCGCACCGCCGCGTCCATCCGCTCGGCGGGCATCCTGCGCAGCAGTTCGTCCCAGCCCCAGTTGCCGCCGCGCACCAGAACCCGTACGCCGTTCACGCTGATCTTCAGCGGTTCGGGGGTGTTGGTCACCGCCGTGACATCGGTCCACGCCTCACCGTCGTCCGACGCCTGGATCGTGTACGTCTTCGGGTAGGCCGCCTCCCACACGATGGCCACCCGGTCGAAACGCCGTGCGCTGCCGAGGTCGACCCGGAGCCACTGGTGGTCCGCGTACTCCGAGGACCAGCGGGTTCCGGCGTCGCCGTCCGTGGCGGCGGAGGCGGGGTGATCGGACTCCTGGGTCGAGGCGGTGGCCGTCCTGCGCAACGCGAGGTCGGTTCCCGGCTCGGCGCTGTCGATGACCGAGAGGGACCACAGCGAGTTGCCCCAACTCGTGTTACGCAGACCGCAGTTGATGCGGACATAGCGTGCCGTGCGCGCGCTGAAGTCCTCCACCTGGAGGCTGGCGTCGCCGCTGTTGAAGGGCAGTGGCACGGCGGTGTTGTCGACGGACTTCACGTCCCGCCAGTCGTCGCCGTCTGCGGACACCTGCACCACATAGGTGCGGGCGTACGCCTGCTCCCACACCAGGTCGATCCGGTCGAAGGACTGGGTGGAGCCCAGGTCGACCCGGATCCACTGGTCGTCCTGGTACGCCGAGGACCATCGGGTGGCCGGGTCGCCGTCCGTGACGTTGCCGGCCGCGTGGCCGTCCTCGTCGGTCGTCGACGCGGTGGCGTCGCCGTGCAGGGCGAGGTCGTTGCCCGGACGGGCGCCGTCGAACACGGACAGGGCCCACAGCGAACTGCCCCAGTCGGTGGCCCGGGTCAGGCAGCGGACGCGGACGTGCCGGGCCTGCTGCGCATCCAGGTCCACGGACTGGGTGTACGCGTCACCGGAGGCGACGAAGGGGAGCGGCACGTCGTACTCGTAGCCGAACTGGCGTATCCCGAAGCGGGTTTCGCGCCGGTCGCTCTCGGTACCGTCGACCTGGGCGTCCAGCGTCAGGTCGTGCAGACGCGCGCTGCCGAGCCCGTTGGGCCACCACAGCTCGGGGTCGCGCAGCCGCAGCTTGCTGAAGGTGCCGGGGGCGAACACGACGTCGACACTCCGGCCGGCCGGAACCGTGACCTTGCGGGAGACGCGCACATCGCCGAACGCCGCCGTGACGGTCGCCTTGTGGTCCGCGGAGTCGGCGTTGCGGACCGGGACGACGATGGTCAGTTCGGCCGTCGAGGTGTCGGGGAGATCGGGCAGGACGGTGTCCACCCGGGGATCGCCGATGACGACCTGCCCGGTGGATCTCAGGCGCACGTGGTTCCAGATGCCGGCAACCCGGTCACGCACGGCCGGCATCCAGTCCCAGCCCGAAGAGGCCAGGTACGTGGGGGAGTTGAGGTTCATCTGATTGGCGCCGGCGTCGACCCAGGACTCACCGGCGGGGCCCTTGTCGCCGGGGCTGCCGGGCACGGGCATCGGCGTGATCTTCACCGCCAGCGCGTTCTCGCCCCGGGCGTCGAGGAGCTTCGTCACGTCGTGCGCCGACCGGGCGAACGGATACAACAGGTCGCCCACCTGCTTGCCGTTGAGCCAGATGTCGGCCCGGTGGTTGATGCCGTCGAACTCCAGCCAGACCCGGCGTCCGGCACCCGTCCGCAGACCGCGCGGCAGCTCGAAGTCCCGCTTGTACCACCAGGAGTGGCGGGAGAGCGCCTCAGGGATGTGCAGGTTGTTCAGACCGGAGACCGGGTCCGGCAGCTTGCCCTGGTCGACGAGGGAGGCGAGGACGGTGCCGGGCACCGTGGCGGGCAGCCAGGTCCGGGTGTCCACGCCGGTGCTCGAGAGCGCCGCTCCGTCGCCCTCGGCCCAGTCGTCCATGGTCAGCGTCCAGCCGGACTCCAGCGGCACCGTGCCGTCGCCGGCCACCTTCAGTGCCGGGGTGTGCCCGTCGTGCGTGCCCCAGTCGGTCCACCCGGTGGCCGAGGGGCGGCGTCCCTGTGCGGAGCCGAACACCTCGAAGCCGTTGACGCCCAGGGGGTTGGGGCTGGACCGCTTGCGCGAGGTCAGCCGCACCCAGCGCGCCGTGGTCGGCTTCGGCAACTGGATGTCGACGACGCCGCCGGTGCCGGCCGTCGTGCGGTACACGCTCGTCCATGACGTGTGATCGCGGGACGTCTCGACCACGAAGTCGACCGCGTAGCTGGAGAGGATCTCCTTGCCCGTGGTGCCGTCGGCCCAGTTCCCGGTCGCCGGAGGCGTGAACACCGGGTCGCTCGCGTCCGCTTCGAAGGTGAGCCGGATCCAGGTGACGCGGCAGTCCGCCTGGAGATCGACCGAGATCCACTGCGGATCGCCGCCCCCCGCGCGCCATCCGGTGCCCCGCACACCGGGGGAGGCGACCCGGTCGACCACGAACTCCGCCGGCGTGGGGGCGTAGTCGGTGGAGGAGACGGTCACCGGCCGGTAGACGGCGAGTTCGTCCTCGGACCCCTGGGCGACGACAGGGCTCCGACGCTCGGCAGCCACGGCGGAACCGGGCAACGCGGTGCCCAGACCGAATCCGGCCAGAAGCGTCGAGCCGGTGAGGACGATCGATCGTCGGGAGGGGGAGTGCGGCGGATTCGGCTGAGCCATCAGCGGGACGTCCAATCACACGGGTGGTGCTTGAGGAGCACAGGGAGGGGCGGCCTGGAAGGTATGGCAACGTTGTCAGGGCGAATGACAACGTTGCCAAAGACTGTGACGCGCGGAGGTTTCTGTCAAGAGCCGTGACGCCGACTGCCCCCGCTGCGGATGGACTTGCAGGTGGGGGCGTGGGGTGGTGAGGGTGGAGTGCGGCGGGGCTGGTGCATTTTTCGGCCAGGCCAGGCCCAGCCGCGCGGGCGGGTGGGCGAGGCGATCGGTCCGGCACTGTTCCGCCGCCGATTACCTCGCGGGTAATCGACCCTGTGCCGTGCGGCTGGCAACGTCGTTCCCGACGGAGCCCGATCGGCCGGAAGGACATCATGACCGCCTACGCCATAGCCCACCTGCGCGAAGCCACTCCGCACCCCGAGATCGCCTCGTACATCGAGCGGATCGGCGCCACCTTCGAGCCCTTCGGAGGCCGCTTCCTCGTGCACGGCGCGCAGCACGAGGTCCTGGAGGGCGGCTGGCCGGGCCACGTCGTGGTGATCGGCTTCCCCGGCATCGCCGAGGCGCGCGCCTGGTGGGAGTCCCCGGCCTACCGGGAGATCGCTCCGCTGCGCTCGCGGCACATCGCCGGGGACATCATTCTGGTCCCCGGCGTCCCCGAGGGTTACGACCCGGTGGTCACGGCGAAGGCGATGCGGGAGGCCCTCCCCGCCGACTAGGCCTGTCGTCTGGGGCAATGCGGCGGGTCGCGGCAACTCCATTCGCGTTCCGCCGGGCGAGGCCGAGGTCTCGCCGGAGCCGGTACGGCGGAAGGGACGGCGCCCCCCGAACCACGGGTGACGTCGTCCCTTCCGCTGTGCCGCGTCGGTGCGCTCAGGCGGGGAGGCCTGGGCCGGGCGGCTCCGGACGCGGGGCGGCCCGATGGAGACGGGCACCCTGTCCGGAGCCGGACCGGACGTGACGGGTCAGCAGGCGCCCTCGTCCTGCCACGGACCCCAGTCGGAGGCACTCGGTGTCTCGTTCTGGGTCCACCACTTGGCTTTCCAGTTGTGATGGTTGTACGAGGCCTCGTTGCCGGCGGTGTACACCGCGGACGAACTCCACGCCGTCTTGCATGCGCCGTTCGGCGGCGTCGGAGTCGGGGTCGGGGTGGGTGTCGGGGTGGGCGTGCCGGTGGGCGGCGTCGCTCCCGCGAACTTCACCGAGTACTTGGCGAAGTCCCAGGAGTTCTGGGCCACGCTGGAGCAGGTGCCCGACGTGCGGCCGCCGTTGTCGGCGGGCGTGCACTGGCGGTCGCGGTTGAGGGACCAGAAGGTGAAGCGGTCCATGTTGTGGCTGGTGGCGAAGTCCAGCACGGTCTGGAAGTCGGCCTGCGAGAAGTACTCGCCGGTGTCGCTGCGGCCGTTCATGCCCGAGAAGCCCTCGTGGGCGTACGCGGTCGCCTGGTCCCAGCCGAAGGTGGACTGGAGGATGGTGTTGAAGTTGGCGAGCGCGCTGGTCTGCGACGCGGCGCCGTTGAAGCCGCCGTCGAAGGGCATGATGGAGAAGTTGTTCGGGGTGAAGCCCTGCGACTTCGCCTCCAGCAGCATCTGCTTGCCGAACCAGCCGGTGCCGTCCGCCGTGCCGGCCGTGGTGACGGAGACGTACAGGCCGGGGTTGTTCTGCTGGAGGATCTTGGCGGCGCCGATCTCGTTCTTGATGGCCGCCGTGTTCTCGTACTCCGGCTCCTCCAGGTCGAAGTCGATCGCGTGCAGGCCGTACTTGGTGATGACCTGCTGGTAGGCCGCCGCGGTGGAGGCCGCGTCCGAGCATGCCTGGCCGAGCTTGGTGCCGCCGTATCCGCCGATGGAGACGGAGACGTCACCACCCTTGGCGCGGATGCCGTTGATGACCGACTGGACGGCGGTGTCCGAGGAGACCGCCGACGTGCCGCCCCAAGTGGGCGAGCAGCCGCCGCCGTTGGGGGCGAGGATGAAGGCGAGCTGGAACGCCTTGAGGCCTGTGGCGTCCATGATGGCGCCCGCGTCCGGCGGCTCGTTGTCCGTCGGCATCAGGTAGGGCGCGGCGGCGTACCAGCGGTTGCTGAGCGCGCTGGTCGCGCCCGAGGCGTTGCCCGCGACCAGCGCGGTCGTGCCGACTGCGGCCAGGCTGACGGCTGCTGCCGCGCCCAGACATGCGCGAAGACGTCTCACGGTGCCTCCAGAGGGGTGGGGGAGTGGCCATAGCTTCCGGCCAGTGTCGCGATCACGTCAATGAGTTGGACTAGACCAGATAGGTCTTTGGACTAGACCATGCAATCTCTTTACTCAAAGCCCGCTCGGGCTGTGCCCTTTGCTGCGCGCGTGGGTCGATGCGGTTACAGGTGGGTCGAGTTGAGGGCGTTCGACTCGCGAGGTGGGCGCCGCTGGGGGCGTCAGGCGGGAGGGTGCCCCGTGAGGGATGGCGAGTGGGGCGCGCTCGCGTCGGCGCCGACCCGAGGTCGCGTGCGCCGCTCGGAAATGCCGTACGCAGACATCTTGTCACTGAGTGACATCCACTCCTACTCTCCTGATGTGACTCGGGAGTAACTAACGGGCTTCGCACGGGACTTCGACGTCCGTCACCCCCGCTCACAGGCATCCGAACAGCGCACGACCGGACCACGAGGCACAGCACGGACGGCGCAGCCGCAGCCACGAGCACCGGGGCTCCGCCGTGCACAGCACCCCCGTCACCTGTCTCGCCCGGCGCCGCACCATGTGCGGGCGGGCGCTCCCGTAGGCGTCGCCCGGCCGACGACGCGTGCGCGGTGGCGCGCGTCCCGTCTCAGGCCGCCCCACGCCCGGGTCCAGGGCGTACGCGGTCCTCCTTCACCACCCGACGCCGTCCCCGTGATGGGGGCTGCCTTGTGACACCCCGACCGGAGCCGCACGCCGTATCCCCGCGGCGGCGGCCCGGCCGACTCCCCCAACCGGGCCCGTGCGTCGAGCCGTTGACGCCGGGCGCCCGCACCACCGACCCCCTTCGAGGATGCAGGGAGTGAGCCGCATGGAACGACCCCACCGACCCCACGGCCCCGAGAACGCACCGCACCCCCCGACCGCCCGACGGCCCGCCGCAGAGCGGCCGTTGCCCGAGGACCGTCCCGGATCCACCGCACCCCGGGGCGGCCGGCTCCTCGCGACGGCCCTCGCGGTCTGCGCCTGCCTCGCCGTCCAGGCACTGCCCGCCACGGCCGCCACCGGCGCGGACGGCACGGTGTCCCGCGGAGTGACGATCCCCGCGTTCTACGACCCGCCCACGACCCTCCCGTCCGCCGACGGCGCGATCATCCGCAGCGAACCCCTCCCGCTCGCCCTCAGCCTGCCCGGCCTCAACGGCCCGCTGCCCGGCACGGCGACCCGCCTGATGTACAGGTCCACCGACTCGAACGGCGAGCCCGTCGCGGTGACCGGCGCCTACATCGAACCCTCGGCAGCCTGGAAGGGCGGCGGCCCACGACCGGTGGTCGCCGTCGCACCCGGCACCATGGGACAGGGCGACCAGTGCGCCGCCTCCCTGGGCCTCCAGCACCCGATCACCCTCAACGGCGAGACAGTGTCGGTCGGTTACGAGGACCTGGCGATCTACCGGCTCCTCGCCTCCGGCACGGCGGTGGTCGTCACCGACTACGTCGGACTCGGCGCGACCGACCGGCTCCACACGTACGTCAACCGCCTCGACGGCGGTCACGCGCTGCTCGACGCCGTCCGCGCCGCACGCAACCTGACCGGGGCGTCCGTCACCCCCGCCTCACCCGTCGGCCTCTTCGGCTACAGCCAGGGCGGCGGCGCCAGCGCCTCGGCCGCCGAACTCCAACCCTCCTACGCCCCGGACATCACCCTCGCCGGCACCTACTCGGGGGCGCCGCCCGCCAACCTCACCGAGGTGATCAAAGGCATCGACGGCAGCGCCCTCGCCGGCGCCCTGGGCTGGTCCCTCAACGGCTTCCTGCAGTCCGACCCCGAACTGCGGGCCATCGCCGACGCCCACCTCAACACCGCGGGCAAGGCGGCGCTCTCCGACCTGTCCACCATGTGCGTCGCCGACTCGATCTTCGGGTACGCGTTCAAGAAGAGCACGTCGTGGACGACCGACGGGAAGTCCATCAGCGACATCGTCGCCGAGACCCCGACGCTCCAGAAGGTCCTCGACGACCAGCGCATCGGCACCCTGAAGCCGACCAGCCCGGTGCGCCTGGCCACCGGCATCCAGGACGACATCGTGCCCCACGCCCAGGCCCGCCAACTCGCCGTCGACTGGTGCCGCAAGGGCGCCACCATCACGTACGACGCCGTGAACCTGCCCAACCTCGGCGACGGACTCCTCACCAACCACCTCGTCCCGCTCCTCACCGACCAGGGCGGCGCCATCTCCTGGCTCACCGACCGCCTGTCCGGAAAGCGCGCCACCTCCAACTGCTGGTCGATGCCCCTGCAACCCTGACCGGTACGGCCCTGGACCCCGGCGAGCGTCCCGGCCGCCGGGGCCCTCGGGCTGTCCGCACCCGCCACCTGCGACCGCCGTGGCGGAGCGTGGACATCCGCATCGCGGGCGGTCCACGGGGTGGTGCCGCCCCCGCCCTGAGGCGAGGATGCTCCTTCGCGTGGCGCTCGCAGCGGTCCGTGCCCGAAGTCGCCCTCGTGGACGACGGCCCGGGACGATGGCGCCCGCACGCCGAGGAGTGAAGGGGAACAGTGATGGGTTCACACGCGGCGCCCGGCCGGCGCAGGCGCGCCCTGCTGATGCCCCTCGGTCTGGTCCTCCTGGCCGGCGCGCTCTTCTGGGTCCCGAGCGCCGACGGCGCGCCCCGACCGGCGGACGCCTGCCGCAGCACCGGCAACGCCCTGCCGCGCGGCGACTGCGGCCCGTTCTGGCAGGTCCTCGCGGAGGACTTCAACGGTGACCGCGTGCCGCTGGGATCCTTCAGCGACTGCGACCACCACGCCGACACCTCCGCCGCGTACTGCGCTGGACTCAAGGGCGCGTACCGCGACAACTGGTGGGCCTACCCCACCGGTTGGCAGGACACGGCGAACGACCGGGACAGGAAGGTCGTCGGCACCTACCACCCGGAGGACACGGTGAGCGTGGGTCCCGGCGAACACGGTGACGGGATGATGCACATCCGCATGTGGCGCCCCGAGGACGGCGGCCCCGTACACGCTGCGGCGCTCGTGCCGCGCGCCGTGATGCAGATGGCGTACGGCAAGTACAGCGCCCGCATCAAGGTGACGAAGGTGGCTCCCGGATTCAAGTCGGCCTGGCTGCATTACGGCGACGGCTGCGAAATGGACCACCCCGAGGGGGAGTGGACGGGCGGCATCACCGCATTCCACCATCCCTGCGGCGGGGGAGAGCAGGGCTACTTCCCGAGCGACGCCGACTGGACCGAGTGGCACACCGTGTCGACGGAGTGGACTCCCGGACACGTGCGCTTCTTCGTCGACGGCCGCCTGACCGGCGAGGACACCCGAGGAGTGCCCTCCGCCCCCCTCTCCTGGGTGCTGCAGAACGAGAGCGCCCTCGAAGGCCCCGGCGCCGCCCCCGGCAGCAGCGCGGAACTCGACGTGACCTGGGTCGCCGCCTACGCGTACGGATGGAAATGACCGCCCTCGGGTGTACGGCGACCGCTTGCAGGTGCCTCGAAAGCCCCGCCGACCGCGCTCTGCCCCTCCGCCCGGTGCGCCTGATCCGAAAGGCAAGCGGACGTATTCGCTCAATGCGTGGCCATTTAGGGAAAAGCGCCTTTAATTCGGCCGGCTATTTCTAGGCTCGCCTCCTGTTTCTCAGGAACGGGGAGGCCCCACGTGCCGCAATCCCACCGGACGGACGAGCATGATCTCGTCCTTCCCAGCGGTTTCGACGACATCGTCCGTGTGATCGACCGCCATGTCGCCGACCGGCGGGCCGGGACACCGACCGGGCGGCGCACGGCGAAACACCGCTTCCCCGCCCTGCTTCTCGTACGCGAAGCGGCGGCCGACCCGGGCACCGCGGGGACGACCGCGGCCTCCGCCACGGCCGACGACACCGGCCGCGGCGCCCCCGACCCGGCGCTGTCGGCCCTGGTCCACGTCTACCACCACCGCCTGGTACGCCTCGGCACGGGCGAGACGGGCCACCTCGCGAGCCTCGCCCCGCACGCTCTGGTCGACGAGGAACTGCTCGCCTGCGAACGTCCCGGAGAGGACGACGCGGGCAGCGACGGCCCCCACGTACGCCTGCTGGACCGGGTGACGCGACAGTTCCGCGCCACCATGCCCGACGGCTCCGGCACCCTTCGGCTCCCCGAGTTCGACGCCTGTCTGTCGGTCCTGCGCGCCGACATCGCCCCCGGCGACGTGACGGACGAACGACGGGCACTGCGGGACCGGATCTACGACAAGTACGCGTGGAAGTTCGGGTTCGCCGCCGAGGTCACACGCCTCGGCGAGGAAATCGGACCACGGCAGTGGTCCGCGATCACCAAGCTGGTGACGACACCGCTGGCCTGGCTGTGGCGGTGGTCGTACGGCCTGCGCGTCGACCGTGGAGCCCGCTTCCGCTGGGTGGGAGCGATGCTCGACGAACCGGGGCGCAGCTTCCTCAACTCCGCGATGTCCCTGCGCGACGCCCATCTGCGGTCCAGGGCACAGGAACGGGCCGGCCGGGAGACACCGGGCGACGCCGCCCCGGCCGCGGCCTCCGCGCTGTCCGCGGCGTCCGCCGTGTCGGCCCGAGACGAGGCCGTGGTCCGACAGGTACTGCTGACCGCACTCGTCCACGACCTCGCCCGCGCCGCCCGCCCGCCGGTGTGGAGCGCCCGCAGGCCCCGGCGACGCTGGCCCTTCGTCCTGCTGCTGCCGACAGTCGGCGGCAACGACTCCCCGAGCCGCAAACTCCTCAACTCCTTCGCCGCGGTGGCCGAGGACGTCGGGACATGCCCCCTCCTCGTCCTCGGCGCCGCCACCGCGGACCTCCCGCCCTACGCCGTCCCCCTGCCCCGGCACACCATCCCCGTCCAGGGCACCCGGCACCTCGACACCGGTTCGACGGCACAGGCGGTGGCGTCCCTGCTCGCGGCGGGCGCCGCCGGCCGGCCCGTCGACGCCGTACGACTGGTACCGCTGTCCCGCGTTCCCGACAACGGAACGACGGCCGAACGGCTCGCGGTCCAGCGGACCGTGCGCTCCCGCGACCGGCGGGCCGCCGACTGGCTGCGCCCGGTCGTGGCCGCCGTGGCCGTGACGGCGCTCCTCGCTGCCGGACTGTTCCAGGTGCTGCGGCCCGACGAGAGCCACCCCCGCGCCGCGTCCCGCCCGGCCGACACCTGGTGCCGGCACGTCAGCACCGGCGAACGCGTCGGCATCACCGACGGGACAGACCACTGCGACCTCGCCCACGGCCTCTACGCCCCCGAACTGCGCTCCCTCGAAACCAGGTTGGGAGAACAGAACGCACAGGTCGACCGGGACAAGCCCTACCGCACCTTGGTCTTCTTCGCCCCGCTGAGCGTCGGCTCCGCGTCGCGACGCACCGTCCCCACGGGCTTCCAGATGCTGCGCGGGGCGCTGCTCGCGCAGAAACAGGTCAACGATCTGATCCTCAAGTCGCAGATGCCGATCCGGCTGCTCGTGGCCAACGCGGGGGAGTACTTCGCCTTCGGCTCGCACGGCGGCCTCAACACGACGAACCACAGCGGTGTCGACGTGGCCGACATGATCGTCGACCGGATCCACCGCGACCACATCGCCGGGGTCATCGGCCTCACCCAGAGCCGCCCGGAGTCCCTCCAGGCGGCAGCCGAACTCGACGCCAAGGGCGTCACCGTCATTGGTACCGGCGTCTCCGGCCAGCCCATGGTCGAGGGCGACTCCCCGGTGTCGTACTTCCAGCTCTCGCCCCCCGACGCACGGATCGCGCGCGTCATGGCCGCCTTCGCCCGGCACTCGCCCCGTCTGGCCGCCCTGACGAAGATCGACCCCGGGCACACCGCACCGGCCGCCGTCGTGGTCTTCGACCCCCGCGACCACTACTTCAGCGCGGACTTCAAGAAGAGGTTCACCGACGCGTACGGCCACGACGGGGCGGTGTATCCCGTGCCTTACAGCGAGTCGGGCAACGACAGCCAGACACCGGCCGTGGCGGCGAACATCTGCACCCTCATCCGCAAGACGAACGGATTCGTCCTCTACGCCGGACGCTCCGGCGTCATGCACGATCTGTTCTACTACCTGCAGGGCGACAAGCAATGCCGCACCCATAAGGGCCGGGTCGCCGTCCTCGCGGAGAGCCCCGCTCCGGACCTCGTCCTGAACCCCGAACTGATGCCCCAGAACTACGGCTCCCTCAGCCTGTTCTACAGCCAGTTCAGCGTGCCCGACCCCCACGGCCCGTTCGTCAGGAGCTTCCGGCAGTCCTTCGACGTCTCCTCGGACAGCGACGCGGCAGCCGGATACGACGCCGTGAAGGTCTTCTTCAAGGTGATGAACGAGATCTCGGCCACCGACCCTGAGTTCACACCCAGCGCCGTCGTCACCTTCCTCCAGTCGACCGGAGTCGCCGACTACGTGGGGGAGTCGGGGATCATGACGATCGGCAAGGGCCACAAGTACCCGGCGGACAAAGAGATCGACATCCGCGAGATCACCGCGGACGGCACCAGGATCACCGACCTGACATGCGGAGCGGTCACCGCGAAGGCCGCCGTGATCACCCGCTGGGGCCCCTCCGACACCTTCCTCTGCCCGGAGGACAACTGAACACCGCAACCGGAACAGTCGGCCGACCCTGCCCGTCGCAGTCCAGCCGACCGGGGACCGGTGCCTCACCGCCGGCCCGGGGCCTCCGCACGACAGCCGGCCGCTACTTCTCGTCGAAGACGAGATCCTCCGCGGCGCGGTTGAGCCGGACGGTATTGCCGTTCGTGACCTCCACGACGGTGTCGAACCCGGTCCACTGCCCGGCGGAGAGGATGAACAGCCGGTCCTCACGCTGCTCCAGGTAGGGACGGAAGCCGTCCAACGACGGGTCACCGTCGTTCAGTTGCAGATAGTCGGCCAGCCGCCGGAACAGCTTGGGCAGCAGCACCGCCGCGTCGGTCAGCGTCGACCGGCCCTCCACCTTCGCCCCACTCTGCGTCTGGTCCGCCGGCCAGAGACCCCGCGCGTCCTGCCGGGCCCGCTCCGCCGCCAGGGTCATCTCCTGTCGCAGGTCGACGAAGAGGTTCCGGTAGAAGGTCGGGTAGGCGAGCCCCTCGTCGAGCTGGTGGTGGTTGGCCGTCTGCCGCAGATGCTCGACGCCGACGGTGAGGAGTTGACCACTGGCCCCCGGAGCATCCGCCCCACGGCCCGCGAACGCCACACAGCGGCCGTGCACATCCGCGCTGCGCGTCAGCACGTACCCGGGCACGGACTCGGGAACGCTGCGCTTCACGATCCCGCTCGCGGCGCGTTCCACCTCCTCGAACCCCAGCCAGCCGAGCAGTGCCTCCGCTGCCCGGCCCGCGAACGGGGCGGGCTGGTGCAGCTCGGGCCCGTGCGGCGGACGGTAATGGGTCTCCAGGGTGTCGATCCCGTCCAGCCTGAGCTGAGCGCCGCCGATCCGGTTGCGGCGCACCTTCCGTCCCGGCACCAGATCCCATTGGCCGGGGTCGTCCGGCACGAACCGCACGGAGTCCCCGTCGGGACTGGCTCCGACGATCCGGTACGCGCCCTTGATCAGCAGCATCGGCATGGCAGTTCCCCCATCGGTCTCAACGCCTGCTCCACCATGATGCGTTGAGCCCTTCCTGCCACCGCCCGGGACGTCGACCGGTACCGAAGTCATGCAATGAGCGGACGGCGCCGGCGCATCGGGCCGACAGGGGGTACGCCTGCGGAGCGACCGGAGACTCAGGGGCGTCCGGTGGCCGGCTCGGGCGGGCCCGTCACGCCGACGCAGGCCTCGTGGCCCTCAGGATCGGCCGGGACCCGGTTCGACGGGGCATCGGCATCGCTCACCAGACGGCCACTCGCCGCCAGGGCCGCTGCGATCCGCGCCTCGGTCTGGTCGTACGGCACCCACACATCGACGTGGACGCGGTTGCGCCAGGGGCGCGGGGCTTCCATCCGCTGGACGAAGAAAGGTGCCCCGCGGCCGCCCGGGTCGACCAGATCCTCGGCGCTGTTCGCGCGGCCCCGGTATCCGAGCAGGGCACGCCAGAACGGCACCACCTCGGCACCGGAGAGGGCGTCCACGGTGACCTGCTCGGACTGGACGGCGGACGGGTCGGCGGCAATGTCCAGCGGGCGTGCCGCCGCCGAGATCTGCCCGGCCAGGACGATGTGCCGCTCGGGCAGCCCGTAGTACTGCCCGTGAGGTGGAAGCGCCGCGGCCTGATGGGTTCGGTCCTGCTCTCTCCCTCGGTCATCCCGCCAACGTGGTGCGTTGCCGGACAACTCCTGTCGTGCGGAGGGGTTTTCCGGCCGTCGTGGACGTCCCGGTGTCAGAACTCCTCGTGCGTGTCCGGGTCCCCGCCGAGGCGGCGGCGCGGATGGTCGGAGACGGTCGCCAGTTCGTCCGGGGTCAGCTCGAAGCCGAAGATGTCCAGGTTCGCTCGCTGGCGGCCGGGGTCGGCGGACTTCGGGATGGGAACCGCGCCGAGCTGGGTGTGCCAGCGCAGCACGACCTGCCCGGGTGTCACTCCGTGCGTCTCGGCGATCTTCCCGAGGGCCGGCTCCTCCAGCAGGCTGGAGCCGCGGCCCAAGGGGCTCCAACTCTCGGTGATGATGCCCTTGTCGGCATGGAACGCGCGCAACTCGTCCTGGGGGAGGTAGGGGTGAAGTTCGATCTGGTTCACCGACGGGAGGACTCCTGTCTCCGCCTCCAGCCGGTCAAGATGGTCCGCCGTGAAGTTCGAGACGCCGATGGACCGCACGAGCCCCTGCTCGCGCAGCTTGATCATCGCCTTCCAGGAGTCCACGTACTTGTCCACGCGCGGCAGCGGCCAGTGGATGAGGTACAGGTCGACGTAGTCGAGTCCGAGGCGGCTCCGGGACTCCTCGAAGGAGGCGAGCGTCTCGTCGTAGCCGTGATGCCGGCCCGGGAGCTTCGTGGTGACGAGGACCTCTTCACGCGGGACGCCACCGCGGGCGATGCCCCGGCCGGTGCCGGTCTCGTTGCGATAGTTGGTGGCCGTGTCGATGAGGCGGTAGCCGATACCGAGGGCGCTGCTCACGGCCTGCTCGGCCTGTGCGTCGTCCATCGGCCAGGTACCCAGGCCGACGGCCGGGATCGTCGTTCCGTCATGGGCGGTGAGGACCGGGATGCTGGTCACGGGGAGCCTTTCGAATCGATGACGGGGGCGTACCCATCGTGCACGGGTGCCGCCGCCGAGGCGACGCGGGCTCCCGGTGCGTCGGTCCCCTTCAGCCTCCCGGGCTCGTGCGCCGACTCCGTCGACCGGGTACCCGCACCGGCCCGCCTGTCGAAGGCGGACCGGCGCGGGCAGGCCCGGCGTGGAGAGGTCAGGCCGTGTGGAGCGTGAGTCCGTAGCGGTTCAGGATCTCGTTGATGGGCTGGTACCAGGTCTCGCCGCCGCTGCTGCAGTTGCCCCAGCCGCCGGAGGTGACGCCCTGGGCCTGGTCGCCGCTGATGAACGAGCCGCCCGAGTCGCCGGGCTCGGCACAGACGCTCGTCTTGGTCATCTGGTGGACGGCGCCCTGGCTGTAGTTGACCGTCTCGTTCTTGGCGAGGACGTTGCCGCAGTGCCAGTGCGAGGTGGAGCCGGAGCGGCAGATCGACGCGCCGATGGGCGCCTCGCCGGAGCCGCGGACGAGCTGGTCGGAGACGGTGCCCCAGCCGAGGACGACGGGAACCGTCCACCAGCCGCTGCCCACGTTCACCCAGGCGTAGTCGTTGTCCGGGAACGAGGAGCCCTGGAAGTTGCCGATGTAGCTGTGGTCCCAGCCGCTGACACCCGCGCCCGCCTGGCCGCAGTGCCCGGCGGTGACGAAGCCGCCGTACACGGAGAAGCCTATGGAGCAGCGGACGTTGCCCGTGTAGTACGGGTCGCCGCCCACCGTGCCCGCGGCGAAGGTGCTCGGCGCCGAGCCGGTCTGCCGGACGGTCACGGGACCGGCTTTGCGGGCCTGGGCCACGAAGGCGCGGACATCGTTGTCATCCTTGTGAGGGGAGACCACGTTCACGACGACCGCACTGGACTTCGGGTCGACGTGCCAACTGCTCACGCCGCCCGGTGCGTCGAGCGTGTCGAGCCGTTTCATCGTGGCGTCGAGCTGCCGCTCGCTGTGCTTGACGAGCGTGACCCGTGCGCCGGTCGACTCGACGGCTTCGCGCGAGGCCGTCGTGGTCAGCGCGACGACCAGCCGGCCGCTCGTCACGTCGAACCACGAGCCTCCGTACGAGGTGCCGGCCTTGGTCCGGGCGGTGCGCTGGACGCTGCGTGCTGCCGTCTCCTGGGAGAGCCGGGTGGTCGCCTGCTTCTCGGTGAGTCCCAGGTCGCGCTGCATCGCCGAGATCAGCGCCGAGGAGGCGGGGGCCCGGGATGCGGTGGGGGTGGTGACGGGGGCGTCGTCGGCGGCGGCCTGGGTGAGTCCGACGGTGGCGGCGCTGACGAGCAGGCCCGCGGACACGGCTGTGCGCAGAACTGTTGTGCGTCTCAAGGGAGTTGCCTTTCGTCGATCCGATGGTCGGTGAGTGGGGCGAAGGGCAGGAGAGAGCGCTCTCAGAGTTGCGTGGTCGAGAATAGTCAATGAGGTTAGACAGGTCCATGCCAATGCATGACCACTCTTTGGGATCAGGCTTCGGCGGCAGGAGAACGATCTTTCGCCCGGGCGCCGAGGCCGGACGTACCGCGTCACACCTGATCGGATTCGGACGCCTCGGGGACCGGTTCTCCGCGATCTTGGGCGGCGGTACGGGGTCGCGGCCGAACGCCGCCTGACCACGGCCGTGTTGGCAGTAGGCTCACCCTGCTGCGGCGCTCCGGTCACCTGTGCCGACCGGCTCTTCAACGGCTCGCGGCGACGGACGGATCTCTACGGCGTGAGGATGAAGTACACGTGCTGATAGCGGGGCGGTATCGGCTGCACACCACTCTTGGGCGGGGCGCGATGGGGGAGGTGTGGCGGGCGCAGGACGAGATGATCGGACGGCCCGTCGCCGTCAAGCTGCTGCTCTCCCAGGACGCCGACCCGACCGCCGCGGCCCGGTTCCGCCTGGAGGCGCAGACCGCGGGACGGTTGAACCATCCTCATGTGGTGGGAGTCCTGGATTTCGGGTCGTTCGAGGACCGGCTCTTCCTGGTGATGGAGCTGATCGAGGGCGACAGCCTCTCCCACGTCCTCGCCACCACGGGCACCCTTCCCGCTGAGCGGGTGGCGCGGATCGCCGCGCAGGCTGCCGCCGGGCTCGCCGCCGCGCACCAACAGGGCATCGTGCACCGGGACATCAAGCCGGGCAATCTGATGCTGGACGCCGACGGGAACGTCAAGATCGGCGACTTCGGGATCGCGCGGTTCATGGACGACGTGGCCGGCGGGCTCACCGCGACCGGACAGATCGTCGGCACGAGCCTGTACCTGGCTCCGGAGCGGGCCCTCGGGAAGACCGCGGGACCGCCGTCGGACATGTACTCGCTGGGCTGCGTCCTCTATCAACTCCTCACCGGACGGCCGCCCTTCCAGGCCGCCAGCGCCGTCGCGATCCTCCACCACCACCTCGACACCGCGCCGACCCCGCCCCGCGAACTCGGCGCCGAGCTGCCGCCCGCGTTCGAGAACTACCTGCTCGGTCTCCTCGCCAAGCAGCCCGACGACCGGCCGACCGCGCAGCAGGCGGCGTCCTGGTACAGCACCGGTGCCTGGCAAGGGCGTCCCGAACCCCTTCCGGCCGTACGGCCGGCGGTGCAACGCCGGAACAAGCCGGACCTCGGCGTCGTCGGCCCCGCGACCACGTACGCCCTGCCGTCGGCGGCGCCGTCCCACGGGGCGACCGTCACCCGGGACGCGGCGGGTGCCCGTCGCTCGCGCAGACGCAGACGTTCCGGCGTCGGTGAACTCCTCACCCAGCGCCCGCGAGCGGTGGGAGCCGCCGCGGGAGCGGTGGTCTTTCTCCTCGCGGTGCTCGTGGGCGTGGCCTGGTTCTCACCCGACAGCAGCTCCGCGGAGACGCCTCGGCCCGGCTCGGACAGCACGGTCGGTTCGTCTCCCACGGTCGCGGCGCCGTAGCGGTCCGGGCCCGGTCCGTTCAGGTGGAGGACGGTTCATGGCGGTGCGCGCCCCGGGTCGCCCCGCCGGGGTCCGCTCCGCCCCTGTCGGCCACGCCCGGGTCCGTCTCGGCCTGGCCCGGGCCCATCTCGGACTCGGCCGACGGGGCGTCCGCCTTCCCCGGCTGCCGCTTCGACAGGGCGGCTTCCAGGGCGACGCGTATGTCGTCCGGGAGCGTGCCGCCCCGGGCGAAGGCGAGGATGTCCTCCGCGACGAGGTGCAGTTTGCGGTTGGTGTGCTGCGAGGTCTCGCGCAGCACGTCCCAGCTGTCCTCCGGGCCTGTCTGACCGAGGACCAGCAGTGCGCCGATGGCCTGGTCCACCGTGGCGTGCGAGGACACGGCACGGTGCAGGTGGGTGCGCTCGTCGTTCAGTTTGTCGTTCTCCCGCACCAGGTCCGTGGTGGACAGCAGGCGCAGCGGGTCGGACCTGGATATCGCGAAGAACGCCATCGCTCTGGTTGGGGTCGGCTGATCATTCATCACTGATCGTCTGCCCCGGATCGGCGTCACAATCCCCGCGAACTGTGGCACTCCGGCCGGTCCGGCCGTACGAAGCCAGGCGGGAGAAGCCGAACCTGTCCCCCCCCGGCACAACAGAACGGGGCCCGCCGGAATGTCTCCGGCGGGCCCCGTCCCGGGCTGGTCTGCGGTCAGATACCGCGCTGCGTCTGGTAGTAGCCGCCGACCTGCTCGTGGTAGCCGGCGTCGCCGACGTGCTTGTCCTTGTCGAACTCCGGAGAGTCCTTGATCTGGGCCTTGGCGAGCGCCACGTAGATCTTCTGCTCGTCCAGGTCGACGGATTGCACGGTTCCGGCAGGCAGGAGGACGTGCTTGCCGAAGATCCATACGCCGGTGTCGACGACGAGGTAGGAGGAGTCGACGTCGTCCGAGTGCTTGTCGACCTTGCCGATGCTGCCGTCGGTTGCCTCGACCTTGAATCCGGTCAGGTCGGTGCCCGCGGTGTAGCCGGTGGTCGGCTGGTAGCCCCAGATGTTGTCACTCATAAAGTACGGCTCCCTCATCGAAATTCGTTGCCTGCCCACAGCCGAACTGTGGTGGCTCTTGAGGCGTCATCGAATTCGGTGACGTTCGTTCAGGAAATCGAGTGCCCAGGTGCCTTGGTCTCACACATGCGTCACCACGTTCGGCCCAGGGCCGCCGGGACGGGAACATGCGTGGGGCCCGACGCCGTGACGCCGGGCCCCACCCATGACAATGTGCTGTGCTGTTCAGGCCGTCTACCAGCGGTACCAGCGGCCACGCTTGCCGCCGCTTGCCGTCGGACGGATGACAAAGCCGAGGACCCACACGATCAGGACGATCACGGCGATCCACCAGAGCGCCTTCAGTGCGAAACCGGCACCGAAGAGGATCAGAGCGAGCAGAAGAACAAGAAGAACAGGAACCATGGTTATCAACCTCCGGACCCTCGTGTGCCCGGCAGATCGATCTCCATTCCTGCGGAACCCACGGAAGTCTCCGGTTTGAATAGTCCCTACGGGGCTATAGGGGCATGCAGCATTCGCTGCCGACAGCCAAGGCGGTCGAATGGATGCCGTCGAGTGGAGGCGCTCGGGGCTCTCTGGCAGGGTTCGTTCGGTGACAGCCGACGAGGGACCGGATCGCACCCCTGACGGGCGGTACGTCATCGTGGGCGGACGGCGCTGGCGGGCGACGGACCCGCAGATCCCCGAGGACGCCGCGGCGCGCCTGCGCTCCCATCTCATGGCGGCCCGCCGCGCGGTCGCGGCCGCCCGGCGTACGGAGGACCCCGAAGCCGAACGGGCCGCACGCACGCGCGTGCACCTGTCCAAGGTGGCCCTGGGAGAGCGCGGCACGCCGTGGTGGGAGCAGAGCGAGCCGGAGCGCCGGGCCCGCTGGCGCGAGGGACTGGCGGCGCTGGACTGATTCACGGCACCCGGGCACGAGGGGCCCACTGCAGGCCCCGGCCCGCGGCCGGAGGGCGTCGTGTCCGTAGGTCAGCGGAAGCGGCGGATACGGATGGGGCCGCGGGCCTCTGCGAGTTCGACGGGACGGCCTGCCTGGGTGATCTCCACCTCGCCGGCGGCGACCAGCCGCCGGGCCGCCTGGCGAACCGGCTCCATGAGCGCGCGCCAGCCGTCGTCATCCCCGTCGTACGCCGCCCGCGCGGCGTCGGAGGGACAGATCGTCGCACCCGGGGCACGGTGGTCCAGCAGCTCCAGGATGACCTGCTCCAGGCGCCGGTCCGTCTGCTGCTCGTCGTGCGGCACTGCACCAGTATCGCAAATTGGGTGCCAGGCGCACGGTTGGCCTGTGGTCCGTTCCTGCCCAGGTCCGCCGAGGCAGGGTAAAGAGGATCTTGTAGCCTTTGCGCGCTGATGTTGTGCCCACGGCCATGCTGTCGGCACACAGTTCCAGGGGAGGGACATGCGCAAACAAGCGCTGTGGTCGGCTGCTGCGGGAGCAGTGGCCCTGACCACGATGCTGGCGCCCACCGCTCATGCTGAGGGGAGGGGCGACATTCGGGTCGTCAAAACTGTGGTCGACGGCGGCACGAACGTGATCGTGGGCACCTCGAAGGTGATCAAGTTCCCGATCGCGATCACCGTCAAGGACAACTCGGGAGTCGAGGGGCTCACTCATGTGAGTACCTTCAACCGTTCCATCGGCTACGACTTCGCCGACTGGACCGCCTCGAAGTGCGTCGAACAGAGCACCACGACCTCGGTGTGCACGGCGACGATGACGATCGACCCGCGGTGGATCGCGGACAGCGACGACATCGACAGCAACCGGGTCGCCGGAGTCTGGCAGGTCAATGCCACGGTGAAGGCGAACGACGGTGATTACTGGATCTCCGACAACATCGCCCAGTACAAGGTGAAGCGTGCCGCCACACTGACGACGAACGCTTCGCCGGAGCCGGTCGTGAAGGGTGCAAGGCTCACGGTAAAGGGCCAGTTGAGCCGCGCGAACTGGGAGGACCGTAAGTACCACGGCTTCTCGGGTCAGGAGGCCGAACTCCAGTTCAAGAAGGCCGGGTCGTCCTCGTACAGCACGGTCAAAACGGTGAAGACGAACAGCACCGGAGGGCTCAGCACCACGGTCACCGCGACAGCGGCGGGCTCGTGGCGCTGGTACTTCGCCGGCACGACGACGACCATGCAGGTCACGTCCACCGGGGACAGCGTGTCGTTCGCCTAGCGGCCAAGGCATCTGATGGCAACGCGATGTGGCCGGGTTGCACGCCACCCGGCCGCATCGTGGTCGGGTGGCGTGCCTCGGAACTACGCTGCTCGACTGGCAACTTCCCTTGGCGTGCACCTCACAGAATGTCGGCCTTGAGTAGGGCGGTGTCCTATGTGGTGAGGCGGAGGAGCCTCTTGCAACAACAGAGGGCGGCGGCGAGGCCGAGGGAGGCCAGGCAGTTGCGGGGGCGGCGTTCGTAGCGGTGGTTGGGTCTGCGGCAGCCGGTCGGCCAGGACATGGTTCGCTCGATGACCCGTCGTCGTCGCCTAATCGTCCGTTGGACTCGACTCCCTTGCGTGCGATACGGACACCGACGTGCTTGCCCCGGAGCCACTTTCGCAGGTGAGGGACGTCGTAGGCCTGTGCTCTGACCCGGAAGGTTCACCGGGGTCCGTGCCTTGAGCCCGGCTGCGGTCGACAAGGAGGTAGGGCATGACGCGGAGACTGTCGATGGGCGAGGCCCTGGGAATGCTTGAGGGCGAACTGACCTCGGGGCAGCAGTCGCTTGACGATCTGGTCACGGAAGATCTCTGGCTTGCCTTCCTGCGATTCGGCCGACGGCTGTTCGACGTCCCGGACGCACCCGACGCCGACGGGCTTCTCTTCCAGTACGGGACATACGCGTTCGACGGTCCTCCGGCGTTCACGCTTGACCTCACCCGCCAGTTCGAGATCTCCGACAGCGACGGTGATCACGACCATTACCTGCAGGTCCACTGCGAGCTCGGATACGGAGTCGCACCCGCCCTGGAGGCACTCGGAAGCTTCGACTCATGGTTCTTCCACGGCGCCGGAGATGATCTTGAAGCGTGGACTCAAGGACTGACCGGGCGGGCAGCCTGGACAACGATCCATAAGCTCAAGCCGATCGAGATCAGGGTGTATCAGGAGCAGGTGTAGTCGTTTCAGGCCGCCATCGTGGTGGGGCGCCCTCCTCGTCCGCTCGGACCAGCCGCGCTATGGCTGGGGCTGTGATGCCGCCGACCGAGGCCGACAGCATCATCGCCCGTCGGAACCGCTCCCGAGCCGGTACTGCCCCGCAGCACGATGTGCTGCGGGTTCTGCCCCTCTTGCTCTGTCAGCCGGCGAACCCGGACCGGTTGCGCCATCCCGCCTCCCCATTGGGCCGGGAAAGCGTTTCCAACCACCACATCGAGCGCCTCGGTGAACCTTCCTGGTCACGGCACTGGGTAGCTGGCGCAGGGTTCACAGGGTGCGCTGTGCGGTGAGGACGGTGTCGTGGAGGGTGACCGGTGTGCCGTCGGGAGTGGTAGTGCTGCGGGGGCGAGCGGCCCGGGTGACGACTTTCCACGCGTGGGCGGACAGGTCCGCGATGAGATCGTCTGCGGTGTAGAAGAGGTCCGGCTCGGGCGGACGAGGCATGGCGGTGTCCAGGTCACTCGGATGGTGACCGATGATCACCAGGTGTCCCTCGATGCTGACCCGGGCGGCGAGCGCGGCGAAGACCGCCCGCCGTACCGGCCCGGGAAAGTGGATGAAGGACGCCGTCACCAGGTCGTAGCGGGGCGATTCGCCGGGCTTCCATTCGCGGATGTCGGCTCGCTGCCAGGTGAGCCGGCCGGTCAGCGGTGCCGGGGTGTGATCGGCCGCGCGGTGCAGGGCTTGAGTCGAGAAGTCGGCGCCGGTGACCTGCCAGCCCTGTCCGGCCAGCCAGATGGCGTCGGCACCCTCGCCGCAGCCCGCCTCCAGTGCTGTCCCGGGCGCGAGAGCGGTCACCTCTTCGACAAGCGCAGGGTTGGGCTCACCGCTCCACAGGGCGCTTGTGCCGCTGTATCGCTGGTCCCAGAAGGCGGCGCTGAAACGCGGATCGGTCTCGTGCATCGAGGAAACTCCTGATCATGTGCTCGGTGGAGGGTGATCACGCGCTGGCGGGGGCGGAGCGTTCGCGACTTTGCCCGGTGCGCGTCACCAGGGTCAGTCGGCGCGCACGAACATGCAAAGATCCTTGCTGCGGTGGCAAGGTAGGGGAATGGACGAACAGACCGCATCGACGATGGCGGCGGTCGGCCCGCGCCTCAAGGGACTGCGAGCGCAGCGCAGTCTGTCGCTGACATCGCTGGCCGAGTCCACCGGCATTTCGCTGAGCACCCTCTCGCGCCTCGAGTCGGGTCAGCGCCGTCCCACCCTGGAACTGCTCCTGCCGCTGGCCCGTGAGCTCCGCGTGGACATCGGCGAACTCATCGGCGCACCCCAGACCGGCGATCCTCGTGTGCACCTCAAACCCGTCACCCGGCACGGCATGACGATGCTCCCCCTCACACGACGAGCCGGGGCACTCCAAGCCTACAAACTGATCATTTCGCCCAAAATGCGCCCGCTGGAGCCCGAGCAGGCCAGCCACGAGGGCTACGAATGGATTTACGTCCTCGACGGGCGCCTGCGCCTGGTCCTGGGCGACAACGACCTGACCATGGGCCCCGGTGAAGCCGCCGAATTCGACACCCGCACCCCTCACTGGTTCGGCAACGCCGACAGCGACCCCGTCGAGATCCTCAGCCTTCTGGGCCACCAAGGAGAACGCGCGCACCTACGCGCCCGCACCATAGGGCCTGCTGAGACGCCCGAGGCCCGATAACACCATGCGCCGGACAACCCGAGTCGGCCTCAGCCCTTCGTCGCGGTGGTCGACACCGGTGTCAGGAGGCCCCGTGCCTGGACGGCCGGGAGGGACAGGGTCCGGTAGCCGACGGTCTCGAACAGGACCGTGATCCTGTTGCCCTCCTCGCTCATCACCTGGCCCTCGCCCCACGTGCTGTGTCCCACCCTCATTCCGGGCGGGAAGGCGCTGTCGGCCGCCTCGGCCGCCTCGGGTTCCAGCGGGCCGGGTCCCGTGCCGGAGAGTATGTCGCCCGTCCGGACGGGGGTTTCCTTCAACTCCCGTGTACGGGCGCATGTGTCGCAGCCCGCGCAGTCGCCCTCCGCCAGACTCTCCCCGAAGTACCCGAGCATGTGGCGCCGGCGGCAGCCGCTCGTCTCCGCGTACGCCCGCATCATCTCCACCCGGGAACGCTCCAGGTCGACGCGGGCGGAGGCGATCCGTACCGCCTCGCGGACGCAGACGTCCCGCTTCGCCCCGGGAACGGCCCGAACGCCGCCGCGCTTCTCCGTCGTCACGGCTCCGGCCTCCTCCAGGAGGTGCAGCATGGACGTGAGCGGTGTCTGCGACAGCCCGGTGCGTTCGCGCAGGGCCGTCGCCGTGACCGGTCCCTGCTGTTCGCGTACCGCGTCGATCAGTCCGCCCAGCGCCTCCGGGTCGGGGTGGGCGCCGGTCCGGAACCGCTGCACGCCGAGATCCTCGGGCCGGTAGGCGAGGATCGCCGTCGACGGCTGCCCGTCACGGCCCGCCCTGCCGATCTCCTGGTAGTACGAGTCGAGGGAACCCGGCACCGACGCGTGCAGCACGAAGCGGATGTTCGGCTTGTCGATCCCCATCCCGAACGCGGAGGTGGCGACGACCACGTCGAGTTCACCCTCCTGGAAGCGGTCGTGCGTCCGGGAGCGCTCGGCCCCCGACAACCCCGCATGGTAGGCGGCGCTGTCGAATCCGAGTGCCGACAGTTCCTCGGCGTACTGCTCGGCCTCCCGCCGCGTTCCCGCGTAGACGATGCCCGGTTTCGCCTCGGCCGCGGCCCGCTCCACCACCCACCGGCGCTTCCCCGCGTTCTCCCGGTGCCGTACGACCTCCAGCGTGATGTTGCGGCGGTCGAACCCCGCGACCACCTCGGCCGCGTCGCGCATGCCGAGCCGCTCCACGATGTCGGCCCGCACGGGGGCGGCCGCGCTGGCGGTGAGGGCGAGAAGCGGTGGCCGGCCGATGCGTTCGCGCACGTGGCCCAGGGACAGATAGTCGGGCCGGAAGTCGTATCCCCACGACGACACGCAGTGCGCCTCGTCGACCACCATCAGCGCGGGCGAGGCAGCGGCGATCTGTTCCACCACCTCGTCCTTCGCGAGTTGCTCGGGCGAGACGAACAGGAAGTCCAGACTGCCTTCGCGCACGCGCTCCCACACGGCCTCGTTGTCCCGAGCGCGCTGTGCGGAGTTGACCGCCGAGGCGCCGGACCCCTCGATCCGGGCGAGAGCGGCGACCTGGTCCCGCTGGAGCGCGATCAACGGCGAGACCACGACGGTCGGCCCCTCCAGCAGCACACCCGGTACCTGGTACACGGCTGACTTCCCCGCACCCGTCGGCATCACGACGATCGTGTCGCGCCCCTCCATCACCGCTGTCATGGCGTCCAGTTGGGACGGACGCAGACGCTCCCAGCCGAAGACCTCACGGGCGCAGCGGCGCAGGCGTTTCCTGAGCGACCTGGTCTTGAAGTATCCGACCTTGATGCGCATGACACTCCTGACGCTGCTCTCCAGTGGGGCTCGGCGCTCGGGTACCCCCGGCCGGGACGAACAACGTCCCGGCGGAGGAGAGTTGCCGTTCCGTGTCCTCGGAGGGCGACGAGAGCGACGGGAACCCCCGAGATCCGGGCCGGCCCGGAAGCGTCACCGGCCGGTCCCCGCCGGGAGCAGGTCACCCCTGGGGCGAGACGTCCGATCGCAGCACCGAGTACAGGACCATGTCGCGCCATGCGCCGGCTCGGAAGCAGGCTCCGCGGAGGACTCCCTCGCGGGTGAAGCCCGCGCCCTCCAGAGCACGCTGCTCGGCGATGTTCGCCAGTTCGGTGCTTGCCTCGACCCTGTTGGCCTTGGTGTGGGCGAACAGGTAGGCGGCGAGCTGCCGTTGAGCCTCCTTGCCGTAGCCCCTGCCGCGTTCGGCGGTGAGCAGGGACACGCCGATGTTCCAGCAGGGAGACGCCGGCCCCTGCATGACCTCGTGCCACTGCACCTCGCCGACGAACCGGTCGTCGTCTCCGGCGATCACCAGCCTGCCGCCGTGGGCGGTCAGGAATCCGTCGACCCACTGTCGTCGCAGTTGCCCCGGGTTGCGGAATCCGAAGAAGCCGTGGTCGCCGGCTTCGGCGGGGTCTTCATGAAGGCGTTCGAGCTGGTCGAGATCCTTCTCGGTGACGGGGCGCAGGTGAATGTGATCATGGTTCGGCATGGTCACAGGGTACGAGGCGGCACGTGCCGGCCCTCGTCCCGTTCCAGGTCGGCAGGGCGCCGGTGCGCTTCGCGGTCGCGATCCCGGCGGTGGTGACGCGAGGCGGGCGGGCCATAATCCGGGGGTGACTCCGACCGCGCGGCAGCTCGCCCTGGCCACCTTGGACCGTCAGCTCCTGCTCCGACGGGAGCGCCTCGACGTCGCGGACGTGGTGCGCCGGATCTGCGCGCTGCAGGCGCAGAGTCCGGCTTCGCCTTATGTGGCGCTGTGGAACCGCGTGGACGGCTTCGTCCCCGAGGACCTTGACGCGGCGTTCGCGGAACGCCGGATCGTGAAGGCGACCCTCATGCGGATCACCCTGCACGCCGTGCACGCCGAGGACTATGACGCGTATCGGGCCGCCATGCTGAGCACCCTGCGCGCCTCCCGGCTGTACGACCGTCGATTCACCGCGACAGGGCTGACACCGGCCGACGCCGACGCGGTGCTCACGGAACTCGCCGAACTCCTGCGGTCGCCCCGCACAGGGGCCGAGGTGGAGAACCATCTGAAGGCGAGGTTCGGCGAACACGCGCACCGCATGTGGTGGGCCCTGCGCACGTTCGCCCCCGTCCACCACGTACCGACCGCCGGCCCGTGGTCGTTCGGACAGCCCAACACCTACCGTGCCGCCCCGACTCCTTCCGGAGCCGCTCCGCGGGAGGCGGACGAGGGAGTCCAGCAGCTGCTCCTCGCCTACCTGCGGGCCTTCGGACCCGCCTCCGCGCAGGACTTCGCCCGGTTCACTCTCCTGACCCGCCCCGCGATCTCCCAGGCCCTGCAGCAGCTCTCCGAGCAGGTGGTGCGGCTGCCGGGCCCCGGCCGCGCGGCCCTCTTCGACCTGGCCGGCGCCACTCTGCCGGCCGAGGACACTCCCGCCCCTCCCAGACTGCTGCCGATGTGGGACAGCACCCTCCTGTCCCACGCCGTGCCCGGGCGGCTCATGCCCCTGGAGTACCGCCCCGTGGTCGTGCGGCGCAACGGTGACGTGCTGCCCTGCCTGCTCGTCGACGGGGAAGTCGCCGGAGTATGGCGGGCGACGGACGGCGGGCTGGAACTGACCGCCTTCCGAACCATCGGCAAAGCCGCGTGGCGCAGTCTGACGGAGGAGGCCGAGAGACTGTCGGCCTTTCTCGCCGACCGCGATCCGGCGGTCTACCGACGGTACGGACACTGGTGGGACAAGGGATTTCCCACGGTGCAGGGCCAAGGTACGACAGTGAAGGTGACTCGATGAGCGAGCGCGCGGCGAGCCGGACGGCGGTCCTGGTCTGTCAGGGGAGGGCGGCCGCGAACGGGAGAGCGGGAACGGGCCGGTTCGCGGATCCGGTCGCGCTGGAACTGCTGCGGCCCGAGGAACGTACCCCCGTGGACCAGGTGCGCGCGAACACTCCGCCGCCGGGCTGGCGGGAGCGCTCCGTGTACGAGAGTGTGCGGGCGTGCGCGGAGGTGGTCGTGCCGCGCACCGTGGCGATCGACGAGGCACTGCGCGCACGCGTGGGGGGCCAGCTCGTGATCCTCGGCGCGGGTCTGGACACACGGGGCTGGCGCCTGCCCGAGCTCGCGCGGACCGATGTCTGGGAGGTCGACCATCCGGCCTCCCAGCAGGACAAGCAGGCCCGCCTCCCCGCCGGGCGGGCGGCCGTCGCCCGTTCCGTGCGCTTCACGCCGGTCGACTTCGCGGTCGATGACCTGGGAACGGCGCTGGACGCCGTGGGGCACGACCCGTCCATGCCGACGACATGGTTGTGGGAGGGCGTGGTCCCGTACCTCACGCGCGACGAGGTACGCGCCACGGTGGCCGCCCTCGCCGCCCGGTCGGCTCCGGACAGTGCACTCGTCGTCAACTACCAGGCCCCGTCGGCGAGAGCGGCCGCCGGCCGGCTCCTGACCCGCTTCCTCGGCAGTTCCATCACCTCCGGCGAACCGTGGCGCTCGTTGTGGCGACCGCGGCAACTGGCCGCACTGCTCGCGGAGTACGGACTGCGAGTGGCGTCGGACGACAGCCTCCTCGATCTCGCCCACGCCCGCGGCATCCCGACCCGAGGGCGGACGTCCTTGCGGACGGGCCGCGTTGCTGTCGCGGAGGGCCGGTGACGCGGTGAGTCGACTGCCGACACCGACGGGGGTTCGGCCGCGGGCGGTGTCAGCCGTGTCCGCGAAGGCCGCGAGGCAGGTCTGAGCCGGCGGTCGTCACGAGGTCTCACTCGTGAGACGTGCGGACCGGGTGACCGACTCCGCCACGCCCCGCTCGTGGCCCGGTCAGGGACCCGGACGGCCCGGATGCGTGCGGACGGGGTGTCGACCATGCTGGGGCCATGGCATCCGCGACGCCCGTGATCGTGTTCCCGCCCGCCGAGGGAGGCGGTCGGCGTGTACAGGTCGACACCGCGGTCCTCGGCACCGCCTACTCGCTCCACGACCTGACGGCGTTCCTGCAGGAGGCGGGTCTGCAGAACTGGGACGACCTCGACGTGGTCGGCTCGGACCTGATCGAGTGGCGCGGGGGCGGCGCGGACGTCTGGGGTACCCCCTAGCGCCAGTCCCCGAGCGAGAGGCAGTTCAGCGACTCCGGTCCCCGTCGGCCGTGGCGAGCGCCTTCAGCAGGGTGGGCATGTCGTTGATCTTCAAGAGCTTGAGTTCCTCGGGAGTGCGCGCGGAGTCGGTGACGAGGCCGACGTCGAACTCCGCGCCGCTGTCCGGTGCCCTGAGGATCAGTACATCCTCGCTGGGAAAGTGGATCACTCCGAAGCAGGCCCACTCACGGAAACCTTCGAGCGGCCTCTTCGCCGTCGCCGGCGCGTGTCGGCGCCGGCCGCCTCACCGATCGCCGCGAACTCCGGACGCGGATCGGCCGCCCGGGCAACCGCCACGCCTGCCTGGTCGTCCTCTGGTTGACGATCCGGGGAGGCCCCGTGGGGTTGGTACGCGCACTTCTGCCGCCGCTGCGGACAGCCGCACGGCTGAGTCCTCGCCCGGGACAGCCGCTCCTCGCTGCCGCGCTCATGCGCTGCCTCACTCCGGACTGGGTACTGGTGCGGCCGCCGGCACCGAAGCGCCGGCTTGCCTGGGCCGAGGAAGCGGTGACGGTGTACGGGGCGCTGTCCGGGACCGACGTGGCTCGTTCCCGGTATCGGGATCGCCTCGCCCGCGCCCTCACCCAACAGGCTCACGCACTGCTGCTCGTAGGCCGCTACGAAGAGGCGTGCACGGTGATGGACGCCGCCAAGGCCGTCCCGGGTGCGCGGTGGTCGCCGAGCGAGCAGGCCGTCCTCCTGCACCTGCGGGCCCAGGCGCAGTCCGGTCTGGGTCTGCTGGACGAGGCGCTGGGCTCGGCGGCGGAGTGCGTGACCGCCTACCGCCTTCTGAGTCGCGTTCCCGCAGAACGGGAACCCGGTGGCCTGCCGGGCGCGCTGCGTACGTACGCGCTCGTCCTGGGCGCCCTCGGTCGCACGGAGGAGTCCGTCGCCGTCTACGACGAGTGTGCCCGGCTCCTGCGAGCCATGTCGTCGTGGCAGTTGATGCGGGTGGCCCTGGTGCGTGCGCGCGTATTCGCGGAACTGACCTCAGGACTAAGGGCGTTGGGCCGCTATCAGGAGGCGCTGGCCGTCGGCCGTGAGGCGCGGGAAGCGGCCGAGGTCCTCCTGCTGTCCGTGCCCGACCACGTCAGGCCGCTGCGCGTCCGGCTCTTCACCGACCTGGCCCGTTGCGGGGAAGCCACGGACGACCTGCCCTCCGCGCGAACAGCGGCCGAGGAGGCCGTCGCCGAGGCGCGCTCCCTGACGGGTCGGGACAGGGCGGCGGGGGAGACATGGTTGACGGTCGCCCTCGACTGTCTCGCGGACCAACTCAGGGCGCTGGCAGCATACGACGAGGAGGTAGGCGTATGTCAGGAAGCGGCGGACCTCTGCACCGCCCTTGCCGCCGAGCAGCCGGATGCCCACGACCCACTCCTCGCCGCCTGCCTCGGCCGGCTGGCCGGCTGTCACGCGGCGGCCGGTGACAAGGACGCGGAACTGCGGGTCACGGAGCTCGAGATGGCCGCGTACCGGCGTGCCGCCGAGCGTGAACCCGCCCTCCACGAAAAGGAACTCGCCCGTGTGCTGGCGAACCTGAGCCTGTGCCGCTCGGCCACCGGAGACCTCCACGGCGCGATCGGCCCGGCCCGGGAAGCCGTCGCGATCGCCCGCCACCTCGCCGAGTCCGACTGGTCCGCCCACCGCGCCCCGACGGCCCGCTGCCTCCGTGACCTGGGAACAGCTCTCCGGCGGACCGGGGACCACACGGCTGCCGTCGCCGCCCACGAAGAGGCAGAGTCCCTGTTGGAGGAGGGCGAGCATGAGGGGGAGTCCGGTCGGGGGGAGGCGTCCGATGGCCGTGCCGCGGAGCTGGCCGTCACCCGGGCCGGCCTCGCGGTCTCGCTCGGCGCGGCGGCCCGCGCCCACCTCGTCCGTCACCGTCCTGCCGAAGCGGTCACCGCGCTGCGTTCCCTGCTCGACCTCACCCGCCGAACGGACCGGCCCGACGTCCACGCCCGCTGCGTCGCCGCCTTCGCCGATGCGAGGGCGGAATACGGCGACGCCGTGCTGCCGGCCTGGAACGAGGCGATGGGGGAGGGCTACCCGACGTTCGTGTACCGCTGGGGGCGGGACCGGGGGACCGGCCGGATCGAGGACGGGGTGACGACTGCGTGAGAGGGCGGCGCCCGGGAGCGGTGGTGAACTCCGTTCCGATCGGGCCCGTCCCCACCAGGCGTCGCGATTGCAGTCCGAAAGCGGAGCGTTCCTTCTTAAGTACGGCTTAAACGCGCCTTAAGAATTCGGGAGCGACGGGCGGGCCATCAAGTAAGCGCAGTTCAGAGGGATTTGGTGATCCCGGCAGTCGGTTGGCCTCTTCGTGGGTCATGCGTAGCATCGGGGCCCATCGGCGGCGGCCGTGCCGTTGTGAGAGCGCTCTCAGAGTTTGCTCCGATCATCCGCGGCGCGGACGTCGGCCGTGCCGGACAACGGAAGAGCCCCTCCTCGGGGGTGCGTCGAGTCGCCGCACCCCGCCACAAGGTCCCCCCCACAGCCTCACCGCAGGCACAAGCACCAAGGAGCACCGCAGACATGACGCCTCGTCACCAGCGCGACCTCACCCGCCGCAAGATGCTCTTCGCCCTCGGTGGTGCCGCCGTGGCCGTCCCCGCGATCGCGGCCGCCGCGCCGTACGCCCTGGCCGGCCCGGCCGACGCCTCCACCAAGGCCGCCGCGGGCGCGCTGCCGCTGACGATCGTCAACAACAGCGGCTCCTTCGACAACGCGTCCGTGCACGTCTACGTCGTCGGCAACCAGGACGGCCAGCAGGTCCGCGTCACCCAGGACGGCACCCTCGCGCCGATAGCCCTCGCGGACAACGGCGCCGACGGGTTCACCGACTACGCGCTCACGCTGTCCGGCAGCGGGGAGACACAGCTCAGCCTCCCCCACATGTCCGGCCGCATCTACGTGTCGCTCGGCGAGAAGCTGAAGTTCAAGGCCGTCGCGGACGGCAACGGCAACGCGGCGCTCCAGTACCCCGCCGGCTGGGTCACCTCGGACCCCAACTACGCGGTGCTGCACGACTGCGCCGAGTTCACGTACAACTCCGCGGGCATGTTCTGCAACACGACCATGGTCGACATGTTCAGCGTGCCCATGAACATCCGCCTGAACGGGGACAAGGAGCAGACCACCGGCACCGTCCGGGACGGCGGACGCGCGGCCGCCTTCGCCGCGGTCAAGGGGATCGAGGACTTCGCCCCACTGGTGGTCGACGACGTCCGCGTCATCGCCCCCGGTCACGGTCTCGACGCCGGCCTGTTCGCGAAGGACTACTTCGCCCCGTACGTCGACGAGGTGTGGAGCACCTACACCGGCAAGGACCTGACCGTCACCACCAACGCGGGCACGTTCACCGGGCGGGTGCGCGCCGACAAGTTCACCTTCGACGGACCCGCCGCCGTCTCCTTCGCCAAGCCTTCCACCCGTGACGTCCTGTTCTGCGACGGCAACCTCGCGGCGCCCAACGACGGCACGACGGGCCCGGTGGCCGCGGTGCTCGGCGCGGGCTTCAACCGCTCGACCCTGCTCAGCAACCCGGCCCAACCGACCACCTCGGCGGGTGACTTCTACCGGACCGACCTCACCAACCACTACGCCAAGGCCGTCCACGCGGCGACCGAGGACGGCAAGGCCTACGGCTTCGCCTTCGACGACGTGGCCGACTTCGCCTCCTACATCCAGGACACCGCCCCCACGGCGATCCGCCTGACGCTGTCCGCGTTCTAGAGCGGAACTCCGCTTGAGGGACGGCACATCGGGAGTCACCGCGGTCGGCGGCGGTGGCTCCCTTTCCTCTCGGCCCGGTCAGGACGTCGAGTGCCCTGTCATGACGACGACTTGGCCGGGGAGTCCGCCCGCTCGGGCATCAGGCGGCCTCCTCCAGGCGGTCCCTGGGGTGCGGGGTCACCCGCGACCGTCCGGGTACCGTCACCAGCGCGGTCCCCACGAGAAGGCCCAGCGCGGGCAGGACCGGGAAGCGGCCGTCGGGGGCGAAGCCCCCCACGGCGAAGCGGGTCAGCGCGAGCACGGTCGTCGCCAGGCCGAACCACAGGAGCCAGGAGCGGCCGGGCGCGGTGGCCGGACGGGTCCGCTCGTGGAGCAGTGCCAGACCGCGCTCCAGGGGGCGCAGCGCGAGCACCACACCGGCCAGGACCGCGCCGAGCACCAGCAGCCACGGCACCCGCAGCATCCACCAGGACGCCGAGCCGAGAGCGGGCTCGGGTGCGAGACCGGTGAGATAGAAGGCGGCGGCCACCACCAGCACCGGCAGCATGTGCCACAAGTACAGCGTCATGCTGGCGCCGCCGACGGGACGCACGACGCGCCACACCCGCTCGCGGGCCAGCAGCCTCCGTACCGCCGGTGCGGCGGTCAGGCACAGGCCGGTCTGCGCCACCACCCAGGCCAGCATCGCCGCCGACGGTGGATTGGTGTTGCTGGGGTCCTGGCCCGTCACCAGGATGAGGCTCACGGGGAACGGCCCGAACGAGATCAACGCGGCGAAGGCCACCGCGCCGCATCCCGCCATGACCGGCGGAAGCAGCCGATGTCCCGTCAACCGACCGTCGTGCCAGCAGAATCCGAGTTGGTAGGCGACACCCCACACCAGCACGTAGTTCAGCAGTCCCACATACGGTGTGTGGGCCGTCACCACGAACGTGTCCGCGACCAGTGCGACCGCCGCCATGACGGCCGGGACGCGCAGCCCCCAACGCCGGTGCAGGGAGTGCAGGGCGGGGGTGAGCCCGCTGAGGACGAGGTACACGGGCAGGAACCAGAACTGCATGGCCATCGCCCAGCCGACGAGCGCCAGGGTGCCGGGGTCCACGCCCACCACCGAGCAGATACCGACCGCGCAGAGCACCAGCGCGCTGTACGCCCCGGCCGGAAGCAGCAGTCGCTGCGCCCGGCCGCCCACCCATCCCGCTGCCGTCCCGCCGCTCAGGCGCGCCCGCGTCCATGAGCCGCCCGCCGCGTGGCCCCCGGCCAGGAAGAACAACGGCATGATCTGGAACCCCAGGGTCAGCCACTGGGTCCAGTGCAGGGTGGCGAGCAGCTCCGGTGCGGTGATCCCGCCGTCGGGCGACCGGACGAGCGCGGTGATGACCCAGTGCCCGAGCACCACCAGGACGATCGCCCAGGCACGCAGGAAGTCGACGTAGCGGTCCCGTTCCCCGTCTCTGCTCATGTGTGGTCATGCTGCCCGCCGCACGGCCGTACCCAGGGCGGGAAGTCCGGGCCGCAACCATTTCGTGCCCCCTGCGACACCCCGCGGAGTCCTCGCGGACGCCGAGGGGCCGTCGCCGGACACGTAGGCCGTTCGGCGCAGGCTCCTCGGTCCGCAGCAGTACTCCGGTCGGGCGCCGCCGTTGAGCGGATGTGATGGAACTCGGTCCAGTCGGATTGCGTCCCGGGGCCACGGTCTACGGAACACCCATGGATCCATCGATGGGCGGGCACGACGGACCGAAGACGGAACTCGAGCTGGCCGTCCTGGGGGCGCTCTTCACCGAGTCCCCCATCGGCCTGCACGTCCTGGACCCGCGCCTGAACCTGGTGCGGTTCAACAGGGCGGCCCGGCACATCCGGGCCTTCCCCCTGGACGACGCGATGGGCCGTCACCCGAGGGAGTGGGCGGGAGACTTCTACTCCGGCATCTTCGAGACGACACTGCGGGACGTGCTGAGCACCGGTGTGGCGGTGCTCGACATCGAGGCGCGGGGCCATCTCACCCCGGGGGCACCCGAGACCGTTCTGTCCATCTCCACCTTCAGGCTGGAGGACCCGGCCGGCGGTGTGCTGGGGGTGATGGCGGCGATCGTCGACGTCACCGGGCAGCATCGGGCGGCGGCGCGACTTGAACTGCTGGAACGGGCGAACGGGCACATCGGCACGACGCTGGACATCTTCCGTACGGCGCAGGAGTTCGCCGAGGTGATGGTGCCCGCCCTGGCCGACGTGGTGGCCGTGGAGGTTCTGGACTCGGTGCTGCGCGGTGAGGTTCCGGCGCCGGGTGCCGTGTTCGAACACGGTGCCCTGCGCTGCACGGGCGTGAGCTCCTCCCTCCCGGAACCCGTCGGGAGGCTTCCCGCCATCGGCGAGGCGATCGGTCTGATGTTCGGTACCCCTTTCGCCCAGAGCCTGTCCGACCTGCGGCCCCGCATCGTCACCGAGCTGACGGCGGACACCGGCTGGCCGAACCGTGAGGCGGTGCGGGGACGGCGCATGCTCGAAGCGGGGGCCCACTCCCTCCTCGTACTGCCGTTGGCCGCCCGTGGCGCCGTACTGGGGGTGGCGCACTGCTACCGGAACCGGACCCCCGGAGCCTTCGACGGCGACGACCTCGCCCTCGCGTCCGACCTCGCCGACCGCGTCGCCCTGTGCCTCGACAACGCCCGTCTCTACACACGGGAGCGCTCGGCCGCCCGCATCCTGCAACTCAGTCTGCGTCCCGCCCAGGTGATGGGACACAGCGCGGTGGAGACGGCGTACAGCTACTTCCCGCTCGGCGCGGGCGGCGACTGGTTCGACGTGATCCCGCTGTCGGGGGCCCGGGTCGCCCTGGTCACCGGCGACACGGCGGGCCGCGGTCTGCGGGCCGCCGCGACCATGGGCGAGGTCCGGGCCGCGATCGGAGCGCTGGCCGTCCTCGACCTGACACCCGACGAGGTCCTGCACCGCCTGCACGCCCTGGTGACCCGGCTGCGCGGAGAACGGCCCGAGCACATGGACCCGGCGGACGACGATCCGTCCGACGAGAACACCACCTGCCTGTACCTCGTCTACAGCCCCGTCACCCGCCGCTGCGCCGTCGCCAGTGCCGGGCATCCGCCGCCCGTGGTCGCGTCCCCCGACGGCCGGGTCGAACACGCCACGGTGCCTGTGGGGCCGTCGCTCGGCCGGGGCCTGCCGAAGTACGGAACGGCCGAGTTCGAGCTCACGGAGGGCTCGGTCCTGCTGCTGTCCAACACCGCGATGCTGCGGTCCGTGTCGGGCGACGCGCAGGAGCAGTTGGACTCCGTCACCGACGCCCTGCTGCCCACCAACCAACCCCTGCAGGAGATGTGCGACGAGGTGCTCTACCGCCTGGCGCCGCACAAGGCGGAGAGCGACGACGCCGTCCTGCTCCTGGCCCGTACCCGCGTCCTCGGACCCGACCAGGTCCGCTCGTGGACCCTCGCCAACCGCCCCGCGAGCGCGGGCGAGGCCCGTGACGCGGTCGAGGGGGCACTGGCCGAGTGGGGTCTGGAACAGCACGCGTTCACCGCCAGCCTGGTCGTCAGCGAACTGGTCACCAACGCCATCCGCTACGCGGACGGTGACATCGGACTGCGCCTCATCCTCGACGGGCCCGTCCTCGTCTGCGAGGTGACCGACGACAGCAGCACCGCACCGCACCTCCGGTACGCGGAGGACGTCGACGAGGGCGGCCGGGGCCTTTACCTCACCTGGCAGGTCAGCCGGCGCTGGGGGACCCGCCCGGAGCCGCGCGGAAAGACGATCTGGGCCGAACTCGCCCTGTCCGACGACGACTGAGCGGGTGGGTGCCGCCGACGACGGCGGCCGGGAGCCCCGCGTCGGTGCCTCCCGGTGCGGGGCCGTCGGCCGCGGCGCGTCAGCGACCGGCGAGTGTCCAGGTCCCTCCCAGGGCTTTGTCGATGCGCAGCAGGGTGCTTTGGTGCGGGACCCAGCCGCGCAGCGTCTCCAGTGCGGTCCGCGCCGTACGGTCCCCGGTCAGCGCCAGGGCGACGATCCCCGCCTCCGCCACGTGCGGGGCGCGGGGCACATCGCCCGACCGCCGCTCCAGCGACGTCTCGACGAGACCGACGAGGGCGTCGACGATGTCCGGCCCGGTGGGCAGCAGGGCGAGCGTCCAGGCGAGCCCGCGCAGCACATGGGAGTTGTAGGCGTCGAAGCAGGTGTTCACGTCGAACGGAAGATGCGGATGGCCGACCAGGGGGACCGTGCGAGCGAGGGCGGCCGACTCGAACCACCGCGGCACAGCCGCCCGGACCGCGTCGGGGCCGACCTCCCCGATCAGGGTCATGGCGGTCCGTCTCCATGTCGCCGACGGCGCGCTCGCGGTCGCAGGAGCGGAGTGGGCCAGCAGCCGGAGCCACGGTTCACCCCGCACGGCAGCCTCGTTGAGTGCCTGCTCGGCCCACGGCTCCCCGGAGTTGAGCACCGGTCCGGGCCAGCGGTCCATGAGAGCGCGCAGGGCGGGTTCGGCGGCGTTCGCCGCCGCGTGGGTGCGCCGGAATCCGGGCAGCGCCGCGGCCGCGGTCGTGCGGCGGAAGGCGGCCAGGACCGCCGGACCGGGGATGCGCCCGGCGGTCAGTTCCGCGTCGGCCAGCTCCCAGATCCGGTGCGACGACCAGACCACGTACTGGTCGCCCAACAGGGCGAGCTGCGCGCCGCGTTCGGCCGCCATCGGGTCGTCGTCGAGGCCGCGGGCCACGCCGGAGGCGGCCATGAGCAGTTCGGTGCGGAGGTAGTCCAGGTCCCGCTGGAACTCCCCGGCCGTCCAGTCGTCCTCCACGCGCGCGTGCCACTCGGCCCACAGCGCGGCCAGCTCCGTACGGTCGCCGTCGGGCAGCGCTCGCAGAAGGTCCATGTTCTCGACGCCGACGCCCGTCGTCGAGCCGTTGGTACAGGCGGCCCGCATCACGGCGCGGGACAGTTCCCGCAGCTCTCCGCGCTCGGCGAGGTCCGCGTACCGGGCGGCCTGTTCGGCCAGGACCTGAGTGTTCTGCAACCATCCGCTCATGATCCGGAGCGTAGAAGAGACCACTGACATCGACAGCGGAGGTCCCCGACCCCGACAGCTGGGACTCCGACATCGCACCCGCCCGGACCGGTCCGCAACGACCGATGAGTTGTCCTCGCTCCCGGAGTCTGCCCCTGGGACGGGCGCTCCTGCGCCCGTCCCCTCGGCAACGTGAAAGAAAGGACGACCCATGGCAACCGTGCACGCCGGCATGGCCATCTCACTGGACGGCTTCGTCGCCGACAGCAAGGGCAGCGCCGCACGCCTCTGCGACCCGGAAACGCTCCGCGGCAGCGCGTACATGGACGAGTTGATCGAGCAGACCGGCGCGGTCGTCATGGGCAGGCGCTCGTACGAGATGGCCGAGGACCCGGACTCCTATGTCGGCGCATACGAGTTCCAGGTGCCCCTCTTCGTCCTGACCCACAGGCCGCCGCGGAGCATGCCGAAGCAGGACGAGAACCTCACCTTCACCTTCGTGACCGACGGGATCGAGTCGGCGATCAGGCAGGCGAGGGCAGCCGCCGGACACCAGGTCGTCCAGGTCCTCGGCGCCGACGTGATCGGGCAGACCCTGCGGGCCGGACTCGCCGACGAACTCCACCTCGACGTGGTGCCCGTGCTCCTGGGCTCCGGACTCCGGCTGTTCGACGACCCCGAGGTGGAGGGCATCGCCCTGAAGAGGATCGGCGTACGGGAGGTCGGGGCCGTCACGGCACTGAGGTTCCTCGTCCTCACGTAGGCCACCGTCAGCCCGCCCACGCACCTCCAGGCGCCCGTGGTGCGCCGCACCCGTGTCGTCCCGCGCCGCCCGGACGCCCGTCCGTTACGCTCGCAGCGCCACACCGGGCCCGAGATCACGGAGGACAGCACGGCGGGGATCAATCGCGAACGCCTCGTCAGGACGCTGACGTTCTGGCTGCGTCCCGCGTTCGCGCTGAGAGTCGTCAACCGGTTCCAGAAGATCGTCGGCTTCGACCGCTCGATGGCCCTGGCCTCCAGTGCGCTGACCGCCGTGATCCCTCTGAGCATCCTGTGCGGCGCCGTCCTCAGCAGCTTCTCGGACTACGACGCCGCCGAACGGATCATCAAGCGCTACGGCCTCACCGGGCAGGGCGCCGAGGCGGTCAGGTCGCTCCTCGCCCCCGCCGACGGCACCAGCGCCGGTGTCGGCGTCTTCGGGGGCATCTTCCTGATCATCTCCGTGCTGAGCTTCGCGCGGGCCACACAGCGCCTGTTCGAACAGACCTGGCAACTGCCCCCGCTCAGCGTCCGCAACACCAGGAACGGCCTCGCGTGGATCCTGGGACTCGCCTGCTACACGGCGGTCACCGGCTGGCTGCACGCGGCATTCGGCGGTAAGCCCCTGGGCGTGGTGGCCTCGGTCCTCGAAGTCCCGGTGAGCATCGTCTTCCTCGTGTGGAGCGGCACCGCCCTGTCGGCCAAGCGCATCCCGTGGCGCGACCTCCTGCCCTTCGGGGTCACGGCCGCCGCGCTCACCGCCGTCTACTCGGTGGGTGCCTCCGTCTATCTGCCGCGCATGTTCAACTCCTACGCCGAACGCTACGGAGCGGTCGGCGCCGTCTTCGCGATGATCTCGGCGCTGTTCGCCGCGATGTTCGTCATCGTCGCGTCCGCCGCGCTGGGGCGGGAGATGCGGGACGAACTGGTCCGGATCCGGGCGGGCGACCGTCCGTCCGACGACGAGATCCGCAGGCAGTGGGACACCGTGGTCGAACAGGCCCGCTCCCGCTGGCGCACCACCCGCGAACAGGTCTCCCACCGCCGCTCCAAGGACGAGAAGAAGCAGTCGTAGGGCCCGCGCATGCCGTCGGTGCTCGAGAACCCCGCCGTCGGACGGTGAGGTCGCTCGCCCGGCTACGTCGCCCGTGCGATGAGGAGCGCGACGTCGTCGTGGTCGTCGGAATTGCGCAGGCCGTACAGCAGGAGGTCGCAGAGTTCTTCCAGCGGCCGGCCGGGTTCGTCGAGGAAGCTCAGCAGGACGTTCAGCCGGTCGTCGATGGGGTGGAGGCGGGTCTCGACGAGACCGTCCGTGTAGAGGACGAGGACGTCGTCGGCGGCCAGGTCGACCGTGGTGGTCTCGAAGGGGATGCCGCCGACGCCGAGCGGGGCGCCCGGCGGCAGGTCGAGCAGCACGGGAGCAGCGCCGGGGCGGGCCAGCGCGGGCGGCATGTGCCCGGCGTTGGCCACACGGCACTGCCGGGTGTGCGGGTCGTAGACGGCGTACAGGCAGGTGACGATGTAGTGCTCCAGATCGCAGGTGATCTTGTCCAGGTGCTGGAGCACGTCGCCGGGATCGAGGTCGAGGTCGGCGTAGGCGCACGTGGCGGTGCGCAGCCGGCCCATCGTGGCGGCGGCGTCGATCCCGTTGCCCATGACGTCACCGACGACCAGGGCGGTCCTGTCGTCCGACAGCGGGATGACGTCGTACCAGTCGCCGCCGACCTCGCTGGTGGACTGGGCCGGCTGGTAGCGGGACGCGACCTCCAGACCGTTCAGGCTCGGCGGGTGCTCCGGCAGCAGGCTGCGCTGGAGGGTCACCGCGGTGTTGCGGACACTCTGGAACCAGCGGGCGTTGTCGATGGCGACCGCGGCGCGGCTCGCCAGCTCCGTCGCCAGCACGACGTCGTCGTCGTCGAACGGGACCGGGTTGCGGGTGCGTTTGAGATCGAGGGCACCGAGCACCTCGCCGTGGGCGATCAGCGGGACCGCGAGGTACGAGTGGACGCCGGCGCGGGCCAGCAGGGCACTGGCCTGGGCGTCCCGGGCGATCCGCGGCAGGTCCTGCTCACCCACGTGCCGCACCAGCACCGGCCTGCCGGTGTGCACGCACAGGGTCACCAGGCGGTCGCCCTCGTAGGTGGCCAGGTCACCTGGAGGGTCGGCGGCGCGCAGCGCCACCGTGGGATGGGACGCCTTGAGCGCCAGCGCGCGGAAGAACTCCGGGCCGTTGTCCGGCCGCCGCATACGACGGCACGCCAGCGCCGAGTCGAGGATGTCGACGGCGACGACGTCCGCCAGCTCCGGGACCGCGATGTCCGCCAGTTCGCGAGCGGTCTGGTCCACCTCCAGCGTGGTGCCGACCCGCGTCGAGGCGTCGGCGATGAGCGCCAGACGGCGGCGCGCCCGGTCGGCCTCGGCGGCCGCGCGGTGCCGCTCGGTGACGTCGACGACCGAGGCCGCGGCGCCCAGCACCCGCCCGCCCGGGTCCTCCAGCCGGTAGAACGACAGCGACCAGGCGTGCTCGTGCTCGGGATCCGCGGGCGGCCGGCCCACGTGGTACTGGTCGAGCAGCGGAGTGCCGGTGGTGAGCACCTGACGCAGCGCGGACTCGACGGTGTCGACGTCGGGGAACGGCAGGGTCTCCCGCAGATGCCGTCCGACGTGGTCCTCCGCCGGGATGCCGTCGATCCGCTCCAGCGCCGGGTTGACCATGAGATAGCGCAGGTCGGGGTCCATCAGGGCGAGCCCGATGGGGGACTGGTTGATCAGCTGCTCGCACAGCGCGAGGTCGGTCTCCACCCGTTGCAGCAGCGTGTGATCGGCGGCGATACCGAGGGCGTACACATCACCGAGGTCGTCCAGGAGCCGCATGTTGCGGAACTCCATCAGGCGGGTGCTGCCGTCCTTGTGCCGGATGGGAAAGGCGCCGGCCCAGCTCCGGCCGGTCGCCAGCACCTCGGCGAACAGCTTCGAGACGGACTGGAGGTGCTCGGGGTGGATGATCATGCGCGCCGCGTACTTGCCGAGGACCTCCTCCGCCGTGTAGCCGATCAGGTCCTCGGCCTGCGGGGTCCAGAACACGATCCGGCCCTCGGCGTCGAGAACCATCGCGGCGACGCTGAGGACGTCCAGCAGCCCGGTCGGCCGGCTCGCGTCGGGGTCGTAGCCCCCGCTCTCGGACTGCAAGGAATCGGCTGCCATCCCTGGCCCTCCTCCACCGGGCCGGCGCGGCGTGCCGGCTCTGTCGCCGTCGTCGCGCACGTCGGCGCGTACCCCGGCCCTTCCATGCTGCGCCCTGACCCCGGTCATGCCCACTCCAGAGCGTTTCTTGGCATGTACGGGGTCGACGGCCGGGTGTGTTCCGGGCGAGGGGAGCGGGCCGCGTCCGGGGCCGTCGGCGCGCGTTTCCCGGGGCGGCAGCCCGGCGCGGGGCGGCCGACCGTCCGCACACACCTGGCGCCCCGCACCGTGCCGTCCGCCGGGCCGTGCACAACACGCGGACTAGCAGGAACATGGCTGTAGAGGATGAGCTGCATGGACTCCGCGAAAGAACGTTCCGATGCGTCCACGTCCGAGGGACCGGGCGCATCCCTCGACGCGTCGACCGACGCCGCGGTCGTGGTGTCCGGCGACGGTGTGCTGATCGGCTGGACCCGGGCCGCCGAAGCACTTCTCGGATACCCGGCGCCCGAGATGGTCGGGACCTCCGCCGGACGCCTGCTCGCGATGCCCCGGGACCCGATCCGCGTGGCCGGCATCGCCGACAGATGCCGCGCGGGAATGGGGTGGAGCGGTTCCGTCCCCGTACGCCGCCGTGACGGTCGGCCCGTCGAGGTGGACCTGAGGGTGTCCGCCGCCTTCGGCATCGACGGCCGTGAGTGCTTCCTGGTGTCGGCGCGGGACCAGCGGCAGCGGTGGACGGCTGACCCGGCCTTCCTCGACCGGTTCCTGACCCGCTCGCCTGTCGGCATGGCCGTGCTCGACCTGGACCTGCGCTACGCGTGGATGAACGACACCCTGGAACACCTGGGCGGCGTCCCCCGCGACCAGCGCCTCGGCCGCCGCCTCACCGAACTGCTGCCCGGCCTCATGTCGGAGACCATCGAAGGGCTGATGCACAAGGTCCTGGCCACCGGCGACCCCGTCATCGACTACGAGTACCTGGGATGGAACTGGGCCGATCCGTACCGCCAACACGCCTACTCCACCTCGTTCTTCCCCCTGCTCGGAGCCGACAACTCCTTCACCGGCGTGTGCTACACGGTCCTCGACATCACCGAGCGGTGGAACGCCCGGGAACTCCTGTCCCTGGTCAACGAAGCGGGGACCTGCATCGGCGGCACCCTCGACGTCATGCGGACCGCGCAGGAACTCGCCGACTTCGCCGTTCCCCGGTTCGCGGATTTCGTCGTCGTCGACCTCCTGGAGTCGGTGCTCAGCACGGAGGGGCACGGCGCCTGGCTGTCCGACGCGGGGCCGGCCTCCGTCACGCCGGAGATGCGGCGCGCCGGGATGAGTTCGGTGCGCGAGGGCTGCCCGGAGGCCGTCGCCCGGATCGGGGACCGCGCCGACTTCCTTCCGCCGCCGCACGACGTGCACCTGCTCACCGAGGGCGAACCGGTGCTCCTCTCCGTTCTCGACCCGTCCGACGAACTGTGGCTCGCCGAGGAACCCGAGCGGGCGAAGAGCATCCGCCGCTTCGGTCTGCACTCCCTGATCTCCGTGCCGATGAGGGCCCGCCACACCGCTCTCGGCCTCGCCACGTTCGTCCGTTCCCTCAACCCGGTCTCGTTCCTGCCCGACGACGTCCTGCTGGCCCGTGAGGTGGTGGCACGAGCGGCCCTGTGCGTCGACAACGCCCGCCGCTACACCCGGGAACACACGGCGGCCGTCACCCTCCAGCACAGCCTGCTGCCCCACCCCCCGACCGGCGGAACGGCGCTGGAGATCGCCTCCTCCTACCTGCCCGCGGACCCGACCGGCGGGGTCGGCGGCGACTGGTTCGACGTGATCCCGCTCTCCGGGGCCCGCGTGGGCCTGGTCGTGGGCGACGTGGTCGGCCACGGCATCACCGCCGCCGCCACCATGGGCCGGCTGCGCACCGCCGTACAGACCCTCGCCGACATGGAACTGCCCCCCGACGAACTCCTGGCCCACCTCGACGACCTCGTCCTGCGGCTGAGCGAGGAGAAGACCCACGACGAGGCGGCCGGACAGAACGCGTCCTCGTCGTCCTTCCTCGGAGCGACCTGCCTGTACGCCGTCTACGACCCCGTCACCCGACGCTGCACCATGGCGCGCGCCGGCCATCCGCCGCCCGTGGTCGTCGGGCCCGACGGACAGGTCTCCTTCCCGGACCTTCCCGCCGGCCCGCCGCTCGGGCTCGGGGGGATGGCCTTCGAGGCGCACGAGATCGAGCTGGAGGAGAACAGCCTGGTCGGCCTCTACACCGACGGCCTGGTCGAGGGCGGCCACGACATGGAACAGGGCATGGCCCGCCTCGGTGAACTGCTCGCGGGACCGGATCCGGACCTCGAAACCCTCTGCTCGGCGGCGGTGCGCCAACTCGTACCCGTGCCGCAGCCCGACGACATCGTCCTGCTCCTCGCGCGCACCCACACCCTCGGAGCCGACCGGGTCGTCTCGTGGGACGTCCCCGTGGACCCCGCCGCCGTCTCCGACGTACGGGCCCGGGCCACCCGCCGCGTCGAGGAGTGGGGCCTCGGCGACCTGGCCATGACGACGGAACTCATCGTGAGCGAACTGGTCACCAACGCGATCCGCTACGCCGAACCGCCCATCCGTCTGCGACTGCTTCTCGACTCCCGGCTGACCTGCGAGGTCGTCGACGCCAGCAGTACCGCCCCACGAATGCGGCACGCCCGGAGCACCGACGAGGGCGGCCGCGGTCTTTTCCTGGTGGCCCAGCTCTCGCTGCGCTGGGGAGCCCGCCACACACCCGACGGGAAGGTCATCTGGGCGGAGCAGGAGATCCCGTGAGTACGTCTAGTGCTCGAAGCCGTTGGCCGGGGCGGCCGGCCCCTGGTCACCGACGACACGGAACGCGGTCGCGGCAGCGGGCACGATGTCGGGAGCGGAAGCGGACATCGACGTCGGTGTCGGGGCGGTGGCGCGGTCCCGCTCAAGAGCTTCGAGCAGGGTCCGAGCCCGGCGCTCGACCAGGATCGGAACGTAGGTCCTGATTTTCGCCTGCCGGAACGCGTCGTGGGCCGCGGTGACCGTGTCGTCGACGATGGACGCCTCGATCGAGGGGTGGGCGGCCTTCAGCCGTGTGGCCAGGTGGAGCAGCGCGGCCTTCTCGTCCTGCCGGCCGTCGCGAGGCCCGGCCCCGTCCTCGTGCCCTGCCGCCGAACGGGCGTCGGTCGATGCGTCCGGAGCGCTCGACGTGCCTCGATCGTCGGTCACCCCGGCCGGCGGGCGCGGGGGCCCGCTCTCCCCAGCCGCGGAGGACGGGGATGCCCCGGTCTTCTCGGGAACCATGGGTGCCATGGGAACTGCGGGTGCTCTGCTTGGCAGGGGTGCCGAGTCGTCCGCCGTCATCGCTCAACCGCCCGCGCTTTCGCTCGCCGATCAGCCGCCTCCATCATTCTCGGCCCGTCGGGCCGAATGCGCCTGACGGACGACACCGGGTGGAGGGAGGGGAGAGGGGGCGCGCGAGGGGGCGGAGCTGAGGCCCGACCGCCGCACAGCCGGCGAGGGGCGGCCGGGTGATGCGGCTGGCTGCGGTCGGGCCGTAGCGTCTGACGAAGAGCGGTCTCCGTCAGGGGTCGACCTGCCCTGTTCGGCAGTGCGTCGACGTGACCTGACGGGACGTCATGAATGACTCAGTGAGGGCGACTTGGGTCAGGTGATCAGCCGAGGGCCTTGACCGCCTGGTAGTAGGTCCATGCGGTGCTGGTGCAGGCGGTCTTCGTCGCACCGCTGTAGGCGTTGCAGACCCGCTTGAGGTCCTCGTAGAGGGCGCTGTCGAGACGGGACTTGTTGGCGTCGAAGGATCCGGCGGCCTTGTAGTTGCGGTAGCCGAAGTCGTGGCGGGCGCAGGAGGTGGAGAAGGGGAAGCCGAAGGGGTTGTCCGGCGAGGAGGAGCAGTAGTCGGTGGACCAGTCGAACGAGTACGCCGACCAGGCGGCCTGATTCGATCGCGCCGCGGTCCAGAGGCTGTAGCTCGACGCGCTCGTCTGCGTCCAGCTGGACAGGATCTGGGGCTTGTCGGCAGGAGCGGCGGTGGCCGTGCCGGCGGTCGCGGTGATGGCGGCCAGAGCCATGGTCGAGGCGGCAAGGCCGGTGGCGAATCTACGGTGCATCCCACACCTCCACGAAGGTGCCGCCCGGTCGGGCAGCAGGTTCATGACAAGATGATCGGGGGAGTGATCCTCCCTGCCTAGCTGTCGTCGCTCAACAATCAATGAATTCAAGTAGTTTTCGAGTCGGCGCGACCTGAACTGCCCACGACGTGCTCAGTCTTGAGGGGCGCACCGTCCGGTGAAGCGGGCGAGTTCCCCGGTCGAGCCCCGGGGCAGTTCGGCGAGATCGGCGTCCCGCAGGGCCGCGATCACGGCGCTCAACCGCGTGCGCAGGTCGGGCAGCAGGGCCCAGGCCGAGTCCGGTGCTCCCGCGGCCGTGAGCAGCAGGTCCCCCGGGTGGAACGTCGCGTCCAGCAGCGGTTCTTCGAGCAGCAGAAGCGCCGCCAGCGGGAGCGTGCAGTGCAGAGCCACCCGCTGCGCCACCAGCACGCGCAGGTCGCCCGGGCGCAGGTCGCCCAGCTTGCCGCGCCGCAACTCGTGCACGGTCCGCACCAACCGTGTGGCGTCCGCGTCGGGCGCCGGCCAGCGGGGAGGGTCTACCTCGTCGAGCGTGCGGCCGAGGTGGAGCAGTGGGTTCATGGGCTCATTGTCCTGGCCGCGGGGCGTGATCGGCCGGGGCGTAGGGCAGGCGGCCATCGCCCGTGAAGTCCGCGTGGGCGCCGAGCTGTCCGGAAGTGTCGGCCCGTCAGGGCGGTTCGACGGCGTGCGTGCGACAGTGGTCCGTCGCTGTGAGTGGTTGTTCTTCGAGGTGCTGGGTGGGTGAGGCGTGTGGGTGCGGAACTTCCGGTCGCGGAGGGGCTCGTGTACGGGGCGGGCGGGCAGACGCTGGACGTCTATCGGGGCGGAGGTCTCCAAGAGACATTGCCCGTCGTGCTGTTGTGGCACGGAAGAGGTGCCGACGAGCGGGACGTACTCGCGCCGCTCGCGTCCGCCGTCGCCGCGGCGGGTGCGCTCGTCCTCGTCCCGGACTGGCGCCCCGACGCTCCGGACGCCGGGCGCTCCCACCTCGCCGAGTCCGTCGCGTTCGCGCGCCGCAACGCGGCCCGGTTCGGCGGGGACCCCGAACGGTTCGTGCTCGCGGGCTGGTCGCTGGGCGCCAAAGCGGCGATCGGTGTCGCCCTGAACCCGGACGGACTCGACGGCTGGCGGCCGACGGCCGTCGTGGGGATCGCCGGTGGCTACGGGACCGCGGCACCGACCACGGGCGCCGTCCCGTTGGACGACCTTCTCGGCGCGGGTGCCCCGCCGCCTTCCACCCCGGTCTGGCTGCTGCACGGCACCGCCGACACCGTCGTCGACGTCCGGCAGTCGCGGGCCCTGCGCGCGGCCCTCGAACGGCTCGGCGGGCGCGTGACGCTCGTCGAGGCCGACAGTGATCACGCCGGTGTGATCATGGCCGAATATGATCTCGCCGCGGCGCGCTGCCGTCCCAGTACGGCCGCGCACGCCCTACGGGCCGGTGCGCGCGCTGCTCGCCTCGTCGCCCGGGCCGCAGGAGCCGGAGCGCAGCGCGCGGACAGCATGACGGCGTGACCGGATCGGTCCGCTGCCGGACCCGATGAGGCCTGTCGCGACCCTGTTCGCACCCGTCAGAGTGGACCCATGACCCGAGCACTCGTCGTCATCGACGTCCAGGAATCCTTCCGTGCACGCCCGCTGTGGGAGACCATCTCCAACCCGAAGATCGCCCACCAGGTGGACCGACTCGTCCGGCTCGCCCGGCAGGCCGGCGACACCGTGGTGTGGGTGCTGCACTCCGAGCCCGGCAGCGGCGACGTGTTCGACCCCGCGCTCGGCCACGTGCGGCTGCTGGAGGAACTCAGCCGCGAGGAGGGCGAACCTCTCATCCACAAGACCTCGCACAACGCCTTCACCACCACCAACCTGCAGCAACTCCTCACCGAACGCGGCATCCGCGAACTCGTCGTCTGCGGCATCCGCACCGAGCAGTGCGTCGAGACGACCACCCGCGTCGCGAGCGACCTCGGCTACCAGGTCACCTTCGTCACCGACGCCACCGCGACGAACCCCATCGCGCACCGCGACGCCCCCGCCGGACAGTCCGTCGCCGACCTGCTGTCCGACCCGCGCACCCTCAGCGCCGACGCGGTCATCCGGCGCACCGAGTACGCCCTGGCCGGACGCTTCGCCACCATCGCCACCGTCGATGAGCTGGAAGCAGTGGCCGGCACTCAGGCATGATGACCGGATCGTGAGCCACATCGTCTTCTTCCTGGTGCCCGGAGTCCATCTGCTGGACCTCGCGGGACCCGCGCAGGCCTTCTCCACGGCCGCCGACTTCGGGCACCCCTACACACTCCACTACGTCGCCGAGCAGCCGCAGGTCCCGACAGCCCAGGGCCTGCCCCTGGTGGCCCGGCTCGACTGGCCCGAGCTGGGCCCCGAGGACCTGATCGTGGTCCCCGGCTGGCGCGCGCTCGACCTCACCGACGGCCCCGCCATCGGCGAGCCGGCCCTCGGCGTCCTGCGCGACCACCACGCCAGGGGCGGCACCGTCGCCAGCGTCTGCGCCGGAGCCGACGCGCTCGGCCGGGCCGGCCTGCTCGACGGCCGCCGCTGCACCACCCACCACGACGTCCAGGACGACCTCGCCCGCCGCTACCCCCGGGCGGTCGTCGTCCGCGACGTGCTCTACACCGCCGACGACCGGGTGGTCACCTCGGCCGGCATCGCCAGCGGGATCGACCTCGCCCTGCACCTCGTCGCCACCCGGCACGGCCCCGCCGTCGCCGCGCAGGTGGCGCGGGACATGGTGGTCTACGCGCGGCGCAACGGCCACGAACCGCAGGCCAGCGCCATGCTCCGCTACCGGTCCCACCTCGACGACACCGTGCACCGCGCCCAGGACCTGCTGGACACCCGGTTCGACCAGACGCTGCCCCTGCCCGACCTGGCCACCGCCGTCGGGGTGAGCGAGCGCACCCTCACCCGCCTCTTCACCCGCGCCACCGGCGGCCTCACCCCGCTGCGCTACCAGCAGGCCCTGCGCCTGGAACGAGCCGAGCACCTCATCAGCCACGGCCTCACCGTCGACGCCGCCGCACACGCGGTCGGCTTCGAGGACGCCCGCATGCTGCGCCGCCTGCGGGCCCGCACCGCCTGAGACGTCGCCGCCCCCCGTCAGGTCTCCCGGCCCGCCCCCATCAGCGACGCCCGCTGGCGCGCCGCACGGACCGCCGCCGTCAGCGAGGCGATGTCGTAGGCGCCGTAGTGGCGGCGGCCGTTCACGAAGAACGTGGGCGTGCCGGAGACGCCACTGAGGTCGGCCGACTCGACGTCCATGGCGACCCGGGGCGCACCCGCGCGGGCGCGCAGGTCGTCGCGGAAGCGGTCGGCGTCCAGGCCGGCCTCGGCGGCGTAGCGCAGCAGGTCCTTGGGGCGCAGGTCGCCCTGGTGGGCCATGAGGAGGTCGTGCATCTCCCAGTAGCGGTCCTGGCGGGCCGCGGCCTCGGCGGCCTCGGCGGCGAGCTGCGCGTTGGGGTGCACGTCGGTCAGCGGAAGGTGCCGCCACACGTAGCGGACGTCACCGAAGTCGGCCAGGAGTTCGCGCACCACGGACTCGGCGAGACCGCAGTAGGGGCACTCGAAGTCGCCGTACTCGACGAGCGTCACCGGCGCGTCGAGCCGGCCCCGCACGTGATCGCGCTCCACGTCGACGGGCTCGCTGAGGTCGACGATGGCCTCACCGGTGCCGAGCAGGGCCCGCGCACGGGAACGAGCGTTCAGGGCACCGATCAGCAGGGTGACGATCCAGGTGAGCAGGAACGAACACGCGACAGCGGCCAGGATGCCGATCTTCGCCTGCTCCAGACGGTCGCCCTCGAAGGCCAGGGACGCGATCAGCAGGGCCACGGTGAAGCCCACACCGGCCAGCGTGCCGCCCGCCGTGATGGCACCCCAGCCCACGGGCGGCCGCAGACGCCCCCGGCTCGCCCTCGTCGTGAGCCAGGTGGCGCCGATGATGCCGACCGGCTTGCCGAGCACGTAGCCGAACAGGATGCCGAGAGTGACCGGTGAGGTGAAGGCGTCGGTGAGCTGCCCGGCGCCGAGGGTGATGCCGGCGTTGGCGAGCGCGAAGAGCGGCACGATGACGTAGCTCGTCCAGGGATGGAACATCTGCTGGAGCCGCTCGTTCGGCGAGAGCGTCGAGGCGAGCCCGCGGCGCACGGTCCGTTCGAGTTCCGGCGTGGGCTGCTCCCGGAACCGCCGGAAGAGACGGCTCGCGTGCTCCAGATCGACGCGGTCCGCCGCGTACGCGTAGGTCAGCAGACCCATCGCGAGACCCGTCACCACCGGATCGATCCCCGACTTCAGCAGCGCCACCCAGATCGCCACCCCCAGCACCCCGTACAGCGCGGGCACCCGCCTGCCGATGGTCTGGCGCACCAGCAGGACGACCACGAAGAGGCCGAGTGCCGTCAGCAGCGCGGGCAGCGCGATGGCGTCGCTGTACGCGACGACGATGACGGCCAGGGCCAGGAAGTCGTCCACCACGGCGACGGTGAGCATGAAGACGCGGAGGTTGTTGGGCAGCCGTGACCCGAAGATCGCGAGCATGCCCAGCGCGAAGGCGGTGTCCGTGGACATGGCCGCGCCCCAGCCGTGCGCGTCGGAGCCGTGGCCCGCCGTGACGGCGAGATAGACGGCCACCGGGACGATCATGCCGCTCACTCCCGCGAGCAGCGGCAGCGTGACCCGGCGGCGTTCCCGCAGCTCGCCGAGGTCGAACTCGCGGCGCGCCTCCAGACCCACGACGAAGAAGAACAGCGTCATCAGCCCGCTGTTGATCCACTCCCGCAGGTCGAGCGACACCCCGCCCGACCCGATGCGCACGGACAGCTCGGTGCCCCACAGGGACTCGTACGAGCCGGGGCCCATGTTGGCCCAGGCCAGCGCCGCCAGGGTGGCGGCGAGCAGCACGGCGGCGCTGCCCGTCTCCGTCCGCAGAAACGCGCGCAGCGGACTGCGCGGCTCCTTTCCGCACAGACTCTGGCCCGACAGGGACGACGACTCGGATGGCATGGTCACCCACTGATTCTCGCCCCAGACCGGATCCGTCCACACGCCGCCACCCGGCAAGCGGTCCTCGCGTCTCCGCGGACCCGCCGACCGTGCGGACGTCGGCCGGGCGCGGGAGAATCGACGAGTGCGCATCCCGGACAGGAAGGGCGTGGCACTGTGGTGACCTTTTCACCCGGCTTCCGGGGACGGCCGAGATCCTCCGACGGGCGGCTGCCACCCGGACAGTACGAGGCCTACGACTTCCCGGTGCTGTCCGCCGGACCCACACCCCGGGTCAGCCGCGACACCTGGCAGTTCACCGTGACCACCGAGACCGGCACCGAGCACACCTGGTCCTGGACGGACCTGATGGGGCTCGCCTCCGAGCGGCCGACCGTGGATCTCCACTGCGTCACCAAGTGGTCCAAGTTCGACACCCACTGGCAGGGCGTCTCGCTGGACCTGCTGCTCGCGAACGTCGAGACGGCCGCGGAGTTCGCCCTGGTCCACGCCTACGGGGGCTACACCACCAACCTCCCCCTGGAGGACCTGCTCGACGGACAGGCATGGATCGCCTACGGCTACGACGGCGAGGACGTGCCGCCCGAGCACGGCGGCCCGGCGCGGCTGCTGGTGCCGCACCTCTACCTGTGGAAGTCGGCCAAGTGGGTGCGCGGGATCCAGCTCCTCCTGGACGACGAACCGGGGTTCTGGGAGAGCGCCGGCTACCACGACTACGGAGACCCATGGCGCGAACAGCGGTACCAAGGCGACTAGGCGACAGGCTGCGCTGGCGGGCGGCCACGCTCACGGAGCGGCGGCCGGAGACACCGGCCGCGAGCACCCTGCTCCTGGACGTCCCCGGCTGGCCCGGGCACCTCGCCGGGCAGCACGTGGACGTGCGGCTGACGGCCGCCGACGGCTACAGCACCCAGCGCAGCTACTCGATCGCCTCCGCACCGGGCGAGGAGCGGGTCGAGCTGACGGTCGAGCGCGTCACGGACGGGGAGGTGTCGCCGTACCTCGTCGACGTGTTCGGTGCCGGTGACGCCGTGGAGCTGCGCGGGCCGGTCGGCGGCTGGTTCGTGTGGCGCCCGGAGCAGACCGAGCCCGTGCTCCTGGTCGCCGGCGGCTCCGGACTCGTCCCGCTGATGGCGATGATCCGCGCACGCCGTGCCGTCGGCGGCCGGTCGCCGTTCCGGCTCATCTACTCGGTGCGCACCCCGCAGGACCGGCTCTACCAGGACGAACTGCGGCACACCGACCCCGGGTTGGACGTGGCCTACGTCTACACCCGCACCGCCCCCGAGGGTTCGCGGCGCCCGCCCGGCCGGCTGCGCGCCGAGGACCTCGTGGCGGCCGGGTGGCCGCCCGACTTCGAGCCGACCGTCTACGTCTGCGGTCCCACCGGCTTCGTCGAGTACACGGCCGACCAGCTGGTCGGGCTCGGCCACGCCCCCGGACTCGTCCGCACCGAACGCTTCGGTCCCAGCGGAGGCTGACATGACCACGCTCCCCATCGACGCACCGTACGACGCCTACGACGACGACGCCCACGAGGACGGCAACGTCCTGGCCGGTCCCCTCTCGGAGGTGTTCGCCGTCGACCTGACCGCGGCGGTCGCCACCTGCACCGGCTGCGGCAGCGCGGGACCCGTGGCCCGGCTGCGGGTCTACGGCCGCGGGCCCGGGCTGATCGCCCGCTGCCCGGACTGTGCCCACGTCGTGCTCCGGCTCGTCCGAGGCCCCGGCACCGCCTGGCTGGACCTGCGCGGAACCGTCAGCCTGCGCATCGCCCTGCCCGACACTCTCCCCGACACGCCATAGGATCCGCTGCCGCCGTCGACGGTCGTCAGGATCCGGGAAGCGCACAGCGTCGGGCCTCGCCCGACGCTGCTCTTTGAGCGTCGTCACATCGCGCGCGCCGGCTTCGTCAGGGTGGTGGACGGAGGTCCCGGCCGCGCCCCCGCGGACGGAGCCGACGCAACCATGCCCGGCATCGCCGCCGAAGCTGGTTGGATCGAGCCAGGCGATGCCGACGGAGACCGCGCAGGCGGCCCGCCCGAGAGATGGAGAGACGATGAGCAAGGCCACGAGGACGGACCCGCAGCCGTCTGCGCCGCACGGTGCCGACAGTCACGATCTGATCCGCGTGCTGGGCGCGCGGGAGAACAACCTCAAAGACGTCAGCATCGAGATCCCGAAACGCCGCCTGACCGTCTTCACCGGGGTGTCCGGCTCCGGCAAGAGCTCGCTGGTGTTCAACACCATCGCCGCGGAGTCGCAGCGCCTCATCAACGAGACCTACAGCGCCTTCGTACAGGGCTTCATGCCGACGCTCGCCCGGCCCGAGGTCGACGTCCTCGAAGGACTCACCACCGCGATCATCGTCGACCAGCAGCGGATGGGTGCCGACCCCCGGTCCACGGTCGGCACCGCCACCGACGCCAACGCGATGCTGCGCATCCTCTTCAGCAGGCTCGGCACGCCGCACATCGGCCCGCCGAGCGCGTACGCCTTCAACGTCCCCTCGGTCCGTGCGAGCGGCGCCATCACCGTCGAACGCGGCAACAAGAAGGCCGTCAAGGCCACCTTCAACCGCACCGGCGGCATGTGCCCGCGCTGCGAGGGCCGCGGCACCGTCTCCGACATCGACCTCACCCAGCTCTACGACGACTCCAAGTCCCTCAACGAGGGCGCGATCACCATCCCCGGGTACGGCTCGGACGGCTGGAACATGCGGCTCTACAAGGAGTCGGGCTTCGTCGACCCGGACAAGCCGATCAGCAAGTACACCAAGAAGGAACTGAACGACTTCCTCCACCACGAGGCGACCCGGATGAAGATCGCCGGCATCAACATGACGTACGAGGGGCTGGTCCCCCGCGTGCAGAAGTCGATGCTCTCCAAGGACAAGGAGGCGATGCAGCCGCACATGCGGGCCTTCGTCGACCGCGCGGTCACCTTCGCCACCTGTCCCGAGTGCGACGGAACCCGGCTCAGCGAGGGCGCCCGGGCGTCGAAGATCAAGCGGATCAGCATCGCCGACGCGTGCGCGATGCAGATCAGCGACCTCGCCGACTGGGTCCGCGGTCTCAAGGAGCCGTCGGTGGCGCCGCTGCTCACCGCCCTCCAGCACACCCTCGACTCGTTCGTGGAGATCGGCCTCGGCTACCTCGCGCTCGACCGTCCGGCCGGCACCCTCTCCGGCGGCGAGGCACAGCGCGTCAAGATGATCCGCCACCTCGGCTCCTCCCTCACCGACGTCACCTACGTCTTCGACGAGCCCACGGCGGGTCTGCACCCCCACGACATCCAGCGCATGAACGAACTGCTGCTGCGCCTGCGCGACAAGGGCAACACGGTGCTCGTCGTCGAGCACAAGCCCGAGACGATCGCGATCGCCGACCATGTCGTCGACCTCGGGCCCGGCGCCGGAACCGGGGGCGGCGCCGTCTGTTTCGAGGGCACCGTCGAGGGACTGCGGACCGCGGACACCGTCACCGGCCGTCACTTCGACGACCGGGCGTCCGTCAAGGAGACCCCGCGGGAGCGCACCGGCACGCTGGAGATCCGCGGCGCGTCCGCGAACAACCTGCGGGACGTCGACGTGGACGTCCCGCTCGGAGTACTGGTCGTCGTCACGGGTGTCGCGGGCTCCGGCAAGAGCTCGCTCGTCCACGGGTCGATCCCGGCGGGCGAAGGAGTCGTGTCCATCGACCAGAGCCCGATCCGCGGTTCGCGGCGGAGCAACCCGGCCACGTACACCGGGCTGCTCGACCCGATCCGCAAGGCGTTCGCGAAGGTCAACGGCGTGAAACCGGCCCTCTTCAGCGCCAACTCCGAGGGCGCCTGCCCCACGTGCAACGGCGCCGGCGTCATCTACACCGACCTGGCGATGATGGCCGGTGTGGCCAGCCCCTGCGAGGACTGCGAGGGCAAGCGGTACCAGCCCTCGGTGCTGGAGTACCACCTGGGCGGCCGTGACATCAGCGAGGTGCTCGCGATGTCCGTGGACGAGGCCGAGGAGTTCTTCGGCGCGGGCGAGGCGGCCACCCCCGCGGCGCAGCGCGTCCTCACCCGGCTCTCCGACGTCGGGCTCGGCTACCTCACGCTCGGCCAGCCGCTCACCACCCTCTCGGGCGGCGAACGGCAACGCCTCAAACTGGCCACGCACATGGCAGACAAGGGCGGCGTGTACGTGCTCGACGAGCCGACCACGGGACTGCACCTCGCCGACGTCGAGCAGTTGCTCGCGCTGCTCGACCGGCTCGTCGACTCCGGCAAGTCGGTCATCGTCGTCGAGCACCACCAGGCCGTGATGGCGCACGCCGACTGGATCATCGACCTCGGACCCGGCGCCGGTCACGACGGCGGCCGCCTCGTCTTCGAAGGCACCCCGGCCGACCTCGTCGCCGCGCGCTCCACCCTCACCGGCGAACACCTGGCCGCCTACGTCGGCGGGTGAACGAAGGGCGTGCCCGGGTCCGGCAGCTCACTGCCGGGCCCGGGCAGGTCTCCTCCGGAACTCTGCGGAGCACGAAGAGGAGGCCCTCGCCATCCGGGGTCCCGGGACAGCAAGCAGGTGACGAAATCGGGTGGTTACCGAGATTCCGAGCATTCAAGCACCTCAACAGCGGCCTGAGAAGTGGGCCATTGAGGACGTTCACGGGCGAATGCGATTCACCAGTTCCCTCCCGGCGGGGTAGGGGAGCCCCGCCGACAGCAACTCCGCCGTGTCGAAGGCCCGATGGGCTTCGGAGACGTGGCCGAGGGCGGTGAGCGCAGCCGCATGGGCGATACGGGCGTCCGCCTCGGCCAGCCGCTCGCCGGCCTCGGACGCGCGGGCCGTCTCACGGGCCGCGAGCTCCGCGGCGCCCCGGCGGTCCCCCGCTCCCAGCCGTGCCCATGCGGTCAGCGGGGCAGCCCCCGTGGTATCCGCGTCGGGCTCGGTCAGGAGTGCCAGGGCCTCCTCGGGACGGCGTCGCCGCAGATGCAGTTCGGCCCGTGCCAGCCGCACCTCGTGCAGCGCCTGCTGATCGCCCTGCCCGTTCGCCGCGTCCGCGGCCCGGGCGAGCAGCTCCTCCGCGGACGGCGCGGCGCCGGCGTCCGACCGCATCCGGACACGGGCGAGGGCGGCCAGCGCGTAGGCCGTCGACCAGGTGGCGGCTCCCTGCTGACGGTCGTCCTCCACGGCGGCCTCGGCCAGCGCGGCCGCCGTCCCCGGCTCTTCGAGCAGCAGATGCAGCTCGGCGAGGTTCGCGCGCTCGAAGGCCGCCGCGGTCGGATCGCCGGAGCGCTCGGCGAGTTCGAGCGCACGATGGCCGGTCAGGGTGGCCTCCCGCAGCCGCCCGGAGCGGCGGGCGTGCTCCCGCAGGACCGAGAGGACCGACGCCAGCACCTGCGGATCGCCGAACGCCTCCGCGTGCGGCAGCGCCTCGTCGGCCACCGGCCGCGCGTCACTGAACCGGCCCGCCAGGGCGAGGGCGGTGGCCTGCGCGGTGAGTGCCCGGGCCAGCAGCCCCCGCCGTTCCGGCCCGGTCACCCGCTGGGCGGCCTCGTGCGCGGAGCGCGCCGCCTCGACCGCGTCCGGGTAGCGCCCGGTCACGAAGCACAGGACGGACCGGCTCAGGTGATGGGCCGCCGCGGCGTCGGCGGCCGCCCCCGGAGCGGGCGGTGAGGCGTCGAGGAAGGCGAACCCCTCCGCCGCCGAACGCGACTTGGCGAGAACCTCGGCCAGCCGCGCCGCCGCCAGCACCCGGCCGTCGCCGTCCCCGCGCCGCCGCATGTCCTCCAGGGCCTCCCGCAGGATCAGGGCCGCGTCGTCGTAGCGGGCCATGCGGCGCAGCACGGCGGCCCGGTCGATCCTGATCCAGGCTGCTTCGGCGGCCGCGGAGTCGAGCCGCTCCGTCAGCTGCACGTAGTAGTGGTCGGCCGCGTCGTTGGCGCACAGCGCGGCGGCGCGTTCCGCCGCCCGGCGCAGGAAGCCGGTCGCACGCGGGTCGTCGGCCAGCGTCAGATGGACGGCGAGGGTGTCCACGGCTTCCGGCCTGCGCCGCAGCACGGTCTCGGCATACGCGGAGTGCAGCAGCCGGCGACGGGCGGCCGACAGGCGTTCGTAGCAGGTGAGCCGGATCAGCGGGTGCCGGAAGGCGAGCCCGGGTGCGCCCTGGCCGTCGGTCACCACGTCGCGTTCGGCGAGGACGGACGCCGCGATGGCCGCGTCGGCTCCCGCCGTGGCCTCCGCGGGGGACAGCGGCGGATGCAGACCACCGCTCGCGACGTCGAGGACGTCCGAGAGCGCCGCGTCGCCACCCGCAGCCGCGACGGCCTCCACCACGCGGCGTGCCGCGGGACCGAGCCGCGCCAGCCGCTCGGCGACCAACTGCCTTACGCCTTGCGGTGTTTGGCGTTCGGTGTCGTCGGGGGCCGAGGCGAGTTCGAGGGCGAACAGCGGGTTGCCCAGGGACAGTTCCCATACGCGTTCGGGCGGCTCGTGCCCGGGCGGCAGGCCGAGGCTGTCGGCGGCGAGGGCGAGACAGTCGGCGCGCGTCAGCCGCTCCAGGCCGACGTGCTCGGCGAGCCGCTGGCGTACGAGGGTGTCCAGGACGGTCAGCCGGGGGTCGAACTCCGCGAGTTCCTCGGACCGGTAGGTCACGAGGAAGCGCCAGTCGGCGTGTGCGGTCGCCGCGCGCCGGGCCAGATGACTGAGGAGCTGCCAGGATCCCACGTCGGCGGCGTGCAGGTCGTCCAGGACGATGAGCACCGGCGCGCTCGCGGCGAGATCGTGGAGCATCGCGGCCGTCGAACGGAACAGCCGCTCGCGCTCCTCCTCCGGGCTGCGCTCGGCGACCGCGCCCACCTGACCCAGCGAGGGGAGCAGCACGGCCAGTTCGGGATGTTCGGTGCCGGTCCGTGCCCGTTCGGCGGGCGGCCGCTCCGCCAGCCATCCGTCGAGCGCTTCGACGAACGCGCCGAACGGGGTGTGCCCCTCGGCGTCATGGCCCGCACCCCACAGAACGGCCGTCCCGGAGGCGAAGGCCTGCCGTGCCGCTTCGAGAGCGAGCCGCGTCTTGCCCAGCCCCGCCTCCCCGCCGATCAGCCGTACCGGCGGCCCACCCGGCCGCAGCAGGGCGTCGAGCGCCCGGCCGCGTCCGCGCAGCGGGGCGGGTGCGGGACCGCGCAGGGCGGCGGGCGACAGAAAGCCCCCTCCGGGTGCGGTGCCGGGCCCCGCGGGGCTGTCCGTGTCGAGCGCCTGGAGGTGCAGCTGCTCGGTCACGGGTCCCGGACGGATGCCGAGCTCGCCGTCCAGCGCCTGCCGGCAGGCGTGGAACTGGCGTATCGCCTGACGGCGCAGTCCCTGCCGCAGGCTGGCCCGCATCAGGAGCTGGTGGGCACGTTCCTCGGCGGGATGGTCGTCGAGGACCTGGCGCGCCGTGGCCGCGGCCTCCTCGGCCGCGCCGTCGTCGAGGAGCGCCTGGGCCAACGCGAGGCGCAGTCGGTCACGCAGTCCGGCGAGCCGTTCACGCAGCACCTGGGCCCAGTCCGCGTAGCGGTCCTCGGGCAGGAGCTCCCCGGTGAACACGTCCAGGGCGGCGGCCAGACCGGAAGCGCTCGGCGTGCGCAGCGCGTCCTCGGCCAGCCGCTCGGCGTGGTCCGTGTCGATCCACACGGTCTCGGGGTCGAGGCGCAGGAGAGCGCCGTCGGAGACGAGGTAGGAGGAGGCCGTACGGGGGGCGAGTTCGGGTTCGAGGGCGCGGCGGGCGGCGTGCAGGGCGACCCTCAGGCTCCCCAGGGCCTGCTGGGGATCGGCGTCGGGCCAGCAGACCTCCGTCGCCTGCTCACGGTGCAGGCTGTGCCCGGGGGCGACGGCGAGGAGCTTCACCAGAGCCTGCGCGCTGGGCCGCGGCCAGCGCTCCGCGAGCGCCGGCCCGCCGTCACGTGTGACGCGAAAACCGCTGAAAAGGTGCAGACGCAGCAACGGGGGAGTGCCGGCCGACCCCTCGGCGGGGTGGCCAGGCGGCTGGTTCGTGTAGTGCTCACCCATGAGCGCGTCACTCTAGACGCCGCGACACGCGACGTGTGCAGGTACCCCGGGTGACGGCTCAGGGGCGATCGTGCTGGTGGCGCCCCGTGCGGGGCCGTCGTGGTCGGCCTTCGTCCGCCCGGTGTTCTCGCCCTGCCGGGACGGGATCCGCGGTCTCGTTCCCGTCCCCCCCACGGCTGAAGGGAGTTGGGGCACCGCGGCCGGCCGCCGCCCCGGCACCGTTCCGGTTCAGCCCGGTCAGGGCTCCGGCCGCGCCGACCCGGAGCCCTGCCGTCCGTGCTACCCGGCCACCGGGTCGAAGAGCACCGGCAGCGATCGCGGGCCCCGGGTGAAGACGCCGTGCTCGGCCGGGTGGAAGCCGTCGGCGAGGCGGAGGCCGGGCAGGGCGTCGAGGAGCTGGTTCACGCCGGTCTCGACCTCCGCCTTGGCGAGGAGCGCCCCCACGCAGAAGTGCCGCCCGAGGGCGAAGGCGAGATGGTCCGCGGCGGCGGTGAACGCGCTCGTCGTGGTCAGGTCGTCGCGGAAGATGTCGAAGCGCTCGGGGTCGCGGTAGCGGTCCCCGTCACGGTTGGCGGAGCCGATCAGGCATGTCACGGTGGCGCCGGCCGGGATGACCCCTCCGGAGACCTCCACCTCCGTGGCGGACTGCCGCATGATCATGTGGACCGGAGGGGTGTAGCGGAGGGTCTCGGCGAAGGCGGCGGCGATGAGGGAGCGGTCCGCCCGGACGGCCGCCAACTGGTCGGGATGCCGGAGCAGGTTGGCGAAGACGCTCGCGATCGCCTTGTCGGTGGTCTCGCCGCCGGCCGCCAGCAGCAGACTGCAGAACGCCTTGATGTCCTCGTCGCTCATCCGCACACCGTCCACCTCCGCGGCGCACAGCACGGACAGCAGATCGTCACCCGGGTTCCCGCGCCGCTCGCGGATCACCGGGATCATGTACTCGGCGAACTCCACCCGGGTGCGCTCGCCCGCCGCCGTCACCTCGGGATCGCCCGCGAGGTTGCCGAGGAACGCGATGACGGCCGTGTACCAGCCGTGGAAGCGGGTGTGGTCGGCCTTGTCCAGGCCCAGCATGTCGGCGATCACGTTGACCGGGAGACGGGTGGCGTAGTCGCTGACGAGGTCCGCGGAACCGGAGTGCCGGAAGGCGTCGATGAGCTCGCGCGAGTTGCGCTCGATGACCGGCAGGAACTTCTCCTGGAGGTCGCTGCCCCGGAAGGCCGGCGCCACCAGCGCCCGCCGCACGGCGTGTTCCCGCCCGCTCAGCTGAAGGATCGTCCGGCCGTGCACCGGCTCCAGCTGCCAGTTGTAGTTGTCGGTCGTGAACTCGGCCTTCTTGTCCTTGAAGACCCGCTCGACATCCGCGTACCGCGAGACGACGTAACTCTGCATCGCCTCGTGCCAGATCAGCGGCTCCTCCTCCCGCATCAGCCGGTAGGCCTGATACGGGTTCGCGGCGAACTCGGGCGAAAGGATGTCGGGGGCCTGCCGTGCCGTGGACATGGATCTCCTCGAACTGGACTCCGGGGTCACCCCGAGCGTACGGACCATCCGGCGAGTCGAACAGTCAACGGTGTGTCGGACCAGTGGAGTTGGGGCGAAGGCGATCACGGGGACGGACCGGTTCGCGCCGGGCGCCCGGGAGCGCCGTCCAGGCTGCCCACATGTGTGTCTCGACAGGCGAAGCCGAGTTCTCCGGCACCACGTTGTACGGCGGCCGGCTACGGCACCCCGAGCACGGACTGATCCATGTGCTGGGATACCGGAACACCGTGGCCAATCTGGCCGACGGGCCCCTGCTCGCCTACTTCGGATCACGGCCGGCGGACCGCCTCTCACGCAGGATGTGCACGAACATCCTGGTCACCGTCGACTCGTCCGACGCGGCCGCCGCGACGACCTACTTCGCCACCTACCGGGTCGACGGCTACACCGCGGGCACACTGCTGCCGCCCCGGCTGCCCGGGAACGTGGGCCACTACGAGGACACGTTCCGCCGGGTCGACGGCCAGTGGCTCATCGCGACCCGGCGGCTCCACCTGCCGTTCGGCGGCCCCACGGAGCGCCTGGACGTGCCAAACCGGCAGGCCTGAGCGCGACGGCCCGATGGTGGGTCTCTTCAGGCCGCCGGGCGGCGGTACGGGCGGAAGAACTCCCTGAGTTCCTCCGCGTACAACTCCGGCTGCTCGAAGGGGGCGAAGTGGCCGCCGCGCGACGGTTCCGTGGCGCGGGCGAGGTTCGTCGTGCGTTCGAGCCACGCGCGAGGCGGCCGGACCAGGTCGCCCGGGAAGATCGAGAAGCCGGACGGCACCTCGACGCGGCGGGCGAGCTGGGCCGGCGGGATCGCGGCATTCGCGCGGTACATGCGCATCGACGAACCGATCGTCTCCGTCAGCCAGTACAGCGTGACGTTCGTCAGGATCTCGTCCTTGGTGAAGCACCGCTCGACGTCACCGTCGCAATCGCTCCACGCCCGCAGCTTCTCGACGATCCAGGCGGCGAGCCCCGCCGGCGAGTCGGTGAGCCCGACGGCCGCCGTCTGCGGCTTCGTGCGGTGCATGGCGGCGTACGCGCCCTCGGAGCCGCCCCACGCCGCCGCGCCCTCCATCCACGCGCGTTCCTCGGGCGTGAGGTCGCCAGGGTCGCCGCCGAACACCGGCAGGCCCCCGTCCATGCGGTGGACGGCCACGACCCGGTCGGGGTGGTCGAGCGCGAGATAGCGGCTCACGTGGCTGCCGATGTCACCACCGGCGGCGCCGAAACGTTCGTACCCCAGCACATCCATCAACTCGGCCCACAGGCCGGCGACCGCGATGGAGTCGAGAGGGGCACCGGTGGGACGGTCGGAGTAGCCGTAGCCGGGCATGTCCGGCACGATCACGTCGAACGCGTCGGCGGGGTCCGCTCCGTGGGCGCCGGGATCGGTGAGGAGCGGGATCACCTTCGTGTACCGCCAGAACGAGTCCGGCCACCCGTGGCTGAGCACCAGCGGCAGCACCGGACCGCTCGGCGCGACGGCCCGCGCGTGCACGAAGTGGATGCCGAGGCCGCCGAGCGGGACCCGGAAGCGGGGGAGCCGGGCGAGGGCCGCCTCCTGGGCCGGCCAGTCGAAGCCGTCCGCCCAGTACGCGACGAGCTCGCGGAGATAACCGAGGTCGGTGCCGAGCGCCCAACCGGCGTCCTCCGGCGCGTCCGGCCACCGCGTTCCGCGCAGCCGCGCGCGGAGGTCGTCGAGTGCGGCGGGTGCTGTCCGCGAAGTGAACGGCTCGGCGCGAGGCGCGACATCAGACATGACGCGCATCCTACGGAGCGGGCAGGTCCGGACCGTCGACCTCCCGTCCACGCCACCTCGCGCCGCGCGCCCCGGCCCACAGGTGCCCGGCGCCACCGACCACCGGGCCACCCGCCATATGTCCCTGGGGCCAGACCCGTTCCGCGCCGCACATCCCCGTGTGACGGGCCCCGCACCGTCGTCCGTGCGCCGGCGGGCCACCGACGGCCCTGAGGTGCCCGGGCGGCGGGCATGCGGACGACGACGGCGGGGCGGGACGCGGTGTTCGCGCGCCGCTGCGAGGACGCGGGGCCTGTCGGGCCGCCGCCCTCCTTGGCGAATCAGCCGGTTCGTTCCTCGTACGCGGCCCTGCTCGCCTCGATGTCCGCGATGTGCTCGATGGCCCAGCCGGCCAGCGCCAGGGCCGGCGGGATGAGGCTCTCGCCGTTCGGGGTGAGCGCGTACTCGACCCGGGGCGGCACCTCCGCGTACGCCGTCCTCGACACCAGACCGTCGCGTTCCAGGTTCCGCAGCGTCAGCGTCAGCATCCGCTGCGAGATCCCGGGGACCTGCCGCTGCAGGTCGGTGAAGCGCAGCCGGCCCTGCTCCAGCGTCGTCACGATCAGCAGGGTCCACTTGTCGCAGATGCGGTCGAGCACGGCACGGATCGTCCGCCCGCCGTCGCCGCGGATCATGCACGTGTGCTCGTACTCCGACATGACAGCTCCCTGTACGTGACGCACACCCGTGTGCCTTTTGTGAGCCCCCCGACGCTGACTCATCATGGGGCAACTTACGCCTGGTAACTATTGTGCGAGGGAATCACCATGGACGTCGCGTACTGGATCGTCGCGGGGCTGCTGGCGCTGTTCTACCTCTACGCCGGAGGCATGAAGGTCGTGCGGAGCCAGGAGCAGCTCAGGCCCATGATGGGCTGGGTCGACCGGGTGCCCATGGCGCTGGTCAGAGGGATCGGGACGGTGGAGGTCCTCGGCGCGGCAGGGCTGATACTGCCGCCCCTCACGGGGATCGCGCCGGTCCTCGCCGTGGCCGCAGCGGTGGGCCTCGTCCTGATCCAGGTCGGGGGCATCGCCGTCCACGTCTCCCGCGGCGAGGCGCGGCTGATCGGACTCAACATCGGCCTGCTGGTCGCCGCGGCGGCGGCCGTCCGGCTCGGCACCACCTGGCTCTGACGTCCACGCGCGCGCACGCGGGCAGGGCCGGGCGGCACGCAAAAGGGCGGGAGCCCGGCACTCGGCCGACTCCCGCCCCGGTCCGCCGACCGTCAGGTGCGGTAGGCGTAGTACGCGGCGTTCGGGTACGACGCGATGATGCTCGCCACCGACCTGTTGTAGGTGTTGGTGGAGTGGTACGACAGGTACGGCACACCCTGCGGGCTGCGGTACGTGACGATCATGCTGTGGTCCTTGGACCCGTCCTTGTTGAAGTCCATCTGCAGCACATCGCCGATGTCCAGCTGGTAGACGTTGGCGAGGCTGGTGACACGCTTCGAGGACAGCGCGAACCACGAGAACTCGTTGACACCGATGAACGAGTCCGACTGGATGTCCGCGGTACCGAACCAGTTGTGGAAGTCGTTCGTGTAACCGGGAACGTGCTTCCAGCCACCGGCCTTCAGGGACTGGCTGACGAAGTTGGTGCAGTCACCGCCGGCACCCTCCCCGTTGAAGTCCGGGTACGCCGGGTTGTAGGTCTTCCAGTACTTGGCCGCGTACGCCGCCATGGCCTTGTAGTCGTAGCCGGAGGCCGTGAGGTTCTTCGGCTTCGCCGCCGGGTTCGGCGTGGTCGCCGAACGGGTCGCGGTGGGCGGCCCGTCGTCGGCGGTCTTCGGGGCGGCCACGAGCGGGGTGGTGGCGACCTGGTTGACCGCGACACCGTCGTCGGTGTCCCGGACGCCGGTCAGCTGCCAGTCACCCTGGTGGTCGGCCTTGAACGTCAGCTCGTGGTGCGCCTGGAAGCCGGTGGTCTTCGGCTCGGTGGCCTTGGTCTTGTCGTACGTCAGCGTCGTCGTCTCGGTGACGGTGACGGTGGCGTGACGGCCCTTCACCTGCGTGCGGTCCAGCGAGACGGTCGTGTTGCCCGCACGGTACTTCTCGCCCAGCGTCGCCAGGCGGGCCTTGCGGCTCTCCAGCTGCGACAGCGCGGACTTCTCCGCGCGGGACTGGGTGGAGGACAGACGCACGTCGCCGGAGAACCGCGACGTGTTCCGCTTGCTCTTCCCGTCGTCCACCAGGGCGTCGGTACGGTCGGTGAAGACCGCGTCCGCCAGCCGCTGGAAGGTGGCCTTCGTGGTCGCGTCCACCTTGGGGTCGGCAGCGACACCCGCCGCGCCCGCGGACCAGTTGGGCAGCAGTGCCGCTCCGGCGACGACCGAGGCGGCCGCCGCCGTGACTATGGTCGCGCGTTGCCGCTTACGGCTCAGTTTCCTTGATTTCAATGGTGTTCCCCTCTACGCCGGTATTCGATACCGGAGGCCGCATCCTCGCACGGCATGTGTGGCTCCCGTGAAGGGGGTTGTCGATGTGATATCGCCGTAATCTGCGGACAGCGCGGCGCTGTTGGGGCCTCAGCCCCGTCCGGAGCGGTGTCCCGACCTCGGTGCTGGACGCCGAACGGCCCGGCCGACCGGCTCGCGAGCGCAGGCCACGTACCCTTTCACCGTGTCAGGAAGCCGTCTGCATCGCGTCGCCGTTCTCGTGCTCGAAGGGGCCAAACCGCTCGATGTCGGAATTGCCGCGCAGGTGTTCACGACCCGCGCGAGCATGCCGTACGAGGTACGGGTGTGCGGCGCGGAACCCGGGCTCGTGACGGGCGGCGACGGACTGTCGTACCACGTCGCCCACGGGCTCGACGCGCTCGCGTGGGCGGACATCGTCTTCGTCCCCGGCTACCGGTTCCCCGACCGCGAGGATCCGCCACGGGCGGTCGTCGACGCGCTGATCGCCGCCCACGAGCGAGGGGCGCGGCTGGCCGCCATCTCGACGGGCGCCTTCGCGCTCGCCGCGACGGGGCTGCTCGACGGCAAGCGCGCCACGACGCACTGGCACTACACCCGGGCGCTCGCGGCGAAGCACCCGCTCGTCCACGTCGACGAGAACGTCCTCTTCATCGACGAGGGCAGTGTGCTGACGTCGGCGGGCGCCGCCTCGGGCATCGACCTCTGTCTCCACATCCTGCGCGGCGACCTCGGGGTGGCCGCGTCGAACCACGCGGCCCGGCGCCTGGTCGCCGCTCCCTACCGCAGCGGCGGTCAGGCCCAGTACGTTCCGCGCAGCGTGCCCGAGCCGCTGGGCGAACGGTTCGCCGCCACCCGCGAGTGGGCGCTGCACCGGCTCGGTGAACCCCTCTCCCTCGACGTACTCGCGGAGCACGCCGCGGTGTCGCCGCGGACCTTCTCGCGGCGCTTCGCCGACGACACCGGCTACACCCCGATGCAATGGGTGATGCGGGCCCGTATCGACATGGCGCGTGAGCTGTTGGAGCGTTCGCAGTGGAGTGTCGAGCAGATCGCCGCGGGCGTCGGTCTGGGCACGGGCGCCAATCTGCGGCTCCACTTCCAGCACATCCTGGGCACCAGTCCGAGCGAATACCGGCGCACCTTCACCCAGGGCGCGTAGTCCACGGCGCCCGCTGGCGCGATCCTTGCGGACCATGGCGATCTCGCCGGTGTCACGGCGGCGGTGCGCGAGCGAGGCTGGGAGGGAACCCGCAGGGACCGGAAGGACATCACCCATGACTCGCATCGCCATCAACGGATTCGGCCGCATCGGGCGCAACGTGCTGCGCGCGCTGCTCGAACGCGACACCAAGCTGGAGGTCGTCGCCGTCAACGACCTCACCGAGCCGGCCGCGCTCGCCCGGCTCCTCGCCTTCGACTCGACGTCCGGCCGGCTCGGCCGCCCGGTGACCGTCGACGGGGACACCCTCGTGGTCGACGGCCACCGCATCAAGGTGCTCGCCGAGCGCGAGCCGGCGCAGCTGCCCTGGGCGGAACTCGGTGTCGACGTCGTCCTGGAGGCGACCGGCCGTTTCACCTCGGCCGAGGCGGCCCGCGCGCACCTCGACGCGGGCGCCAGGAAGGTCCTCGTCAGCGCGCCGTCGGACGGCGCCGACGTCACCCTCGCGTTCGGCGTGAACAACGACGCGTACGACCCGGCCACGCACACGATCGTCTCGAACGCGTCGTGCACCACCAACGCGCTCGCGCCGCTGGCCGCCGTCCTCGACGAACTCGCCGGTATCGAGCACGGCTTCATGACGACGGTGCACGCCTACACCCAGGAGCAGAACCTCCAGGACGGCCCGCACCGCGACGCCCGCCGCGCGCGTGCCGCCGCGGTCAACATCACGCCGACGACGACCGGTGCCGCCAAGGCGATCGGCCATGTGCTGCCGAACCTGGAGGGCAAGCTGTCGGGCGACTCGATCCGCGTGCCCGTCCCGGTGGGCTCGATCGTCGAGCTGAACACGACCGTGGCTCGTGACGTGACGCGCGACGAGGTGCTGGCGGCCTACCGCACCGCGGCGGAGGGCCCGCTCGCCGGCGTCCTGGAGTACTCGGAGGACGCCCTCGTGTCGTCCGACATCACGGGCAACCCGGCCTCGTCGATCTTCGACTCGGCCCTCACGCGCGTCGACGGCCGCCACATCAAGGTCGTCGCCTGGTACGACAACGAGTGGGGCTTCTCCAACCGCGTGATCGACACCCTCCAGCTCCTCGCCGCGAACTGACCGACAGCGAAGAGCATCCCGGCAGGCCCCGGCGGACTGCGAGAGCCCGGCGGACGTCGGGCGGGCGCCGGGGCGGCGGTCGGGCGGGGCGCGGGCATGAAGCATGGGCGCGGCGGCGCGTACCGGGACTGCCGCGCTCCTCGCGTGGGTCCGCGGGCCGGGTGACGGACGCTCTCCCGGTTCCTCGGCCGGGTGGACGGGCGCCTTCGTCAGTCCACCGGCCAGGTGTGGACGGGGGCGTTGAGGTGCATGTAGTCGATGTACTGCCGTGTCATGAGCCGTAGGGCCTCGTGACGGTCGTGGTGGCCCGAGGCTTCGAGGTGGTGCAGCATCTCCTTCTGCCAGACGGCGCCGTTGCGCGCGGTGACGCACCGCTGCTCGATGATGCCGAGCAGCGGTTCACGCCACGCCGCGTCCATGCCCGAGCGCTCCAGGCCCTGGTGGGCCAACGGCAGCAGCCGGCGCAGGACGAGTTCGGGCACCGGGACCTCGCCTGTTCCGGGCCAGTACAGACGGGCGTCGATGCCGTGCCGTGCCGCGGCGTGCAGGTTGTCCTCGGCGGCGGAGAAGGACATGCGTGACCACACCGGCCGGTCCTCGTCGACGAGCGCGCGGGTGAGGCCGTAGTAGAAGGCGCCGTTGGCGAGGGTGTCGGCGACGGTCGGACCCGCGGGCAGGACGCGGTTCTCCACCCGCAGGTGCGGTCTGCCCTGGGCGACCGCGTAGACGGGACGGTTCCATCGGTAGATCGTGCCGTTGTGCAGGGTGAGTTCGGCCAGGTCGGGAATGTCGCCGCGGTGCAGCATCTGCGTGGGGTCCTGGTCCTCGCACAGGGGCAGCAGGGCCGGGAAGTAGCGGAGGTTCTCCTCGAAGAGGTCGAAGACGCTGGTGATCCACCGCTCTCCGAACCAGACCCGGGGCCGTACGCCCTGTGCCTTGATCTCCTGCGGGCGGGTGTCCGTCGCCTGCTCGAAGAGCGGGATGCGTGTCTCGTGCGCCAGTTCCTTGCCGAACAGGAAGGGCGAGTTCGCGGCGAGCGCGACCTGTACTCCGGCGATCGCCTGCGCCGCGTTCCAGTAGTCGGCGAACTCCTCGGGTGACACCTGGAGGTGGAACTGCGTGCTCGTGCAGGCGGCCTCCGGCGTGATGGTCTCCGCGTAGGTCCGCAACCTGTCGACGCCGTCCACCTCGATGAGCAGGTCCTCGCCGCGTGCCGCGAAGACCTGCTCGTTGATCAGCTGGTAGCGGGCGTTCTCCGACAGGGCCTTGGGGCCCACGTCCTTCTCGCGCAGGGTGGGGAGGATGCCGACCATGATCAGGTGGACGCCGACGGTCCTGGCGCGTTCGTCGGCGTGGTTCAGCGCGGCGCGGATCTCCTGTTCCCAGGCGTCGGGGCCGCCCGCGGTCAGCCGCCGGGGCGGAACGTTGATCTCCAGGTTGAACCGGCCCAGCTCGGTGTCCCAGGCGGGATCCGCGATGGCGTCGAGCACGTCGCTGTTCCGCATGGCCGGATCGGCCTCGGCGTCGGTCAGGTTCAGCTCTATCTCCAGGCCCACCTGGGGCCGCTCCGCGTCGAACCGTGACTCGCGCAGCATCTGGGCGAAGGCGTCGAGACATTCCTGCATCTTGATCCGATACTGGCGTCGGTCCTCGCGGGTGAAGACCAGCGCCGGAACATCTCGTCCCATCGGGCCCTCCCGGGTCACTCACCCCACGGATACCTCTCCCCTCCAGCGTCGCACCGCCGGGCGGGTCTGACCATGCGAGAGGGGTCGTGGTCGCCGTCGGCCGGCCGGCGGGGCGGATGACCGGAGATCGGTGTCGGCCGGCCCGGCCCCGTCACGGCGCCCTGTCGCCCCCGGTCGGTCCGACCGCACCGGGCGAGGAGGCGTGCTCCTCGAATTCGGCCCGGCTGTGGGGTCGTTCAGAACCAGGAGGTGACGCGGCCGCCGGCCTTCATCCAGCGCCGTACCAGCCGGAACGCCTGGATGACGGTGAGTGGCCACAGGATGGCGAAGCACCAGAGGATGGCGGGTTCGGACGTGCGGTACCCGATGACCGCGACGAACACCGAGCAGATCAGCATCAGCACGACCGAGAGCGGGAGCCAGGGTCGTCGGGCCGTGGTGGGGGGCGGGCCCGGTTCGACGTGATCGTGCCGCAGCCCTTCCTCGATCTCCGCGAGCGCGGCGCGTTCGAGCGGAGACAGCCGGACATCGTCCCGGTGGTCCTTCTCGTCCACGGCGACACACCTCCTGAGGATTCTTCGTTCGAAGCGGGCTCTCGGGGTGCCCGGCGAGGGCTGGGCCGGTCTCGGTGAGCGCGAGGCGGGTTCCTCAGCCGCGCCCGTCGTGGCGACCGGCCGAGGGTTGGCGGGTCATGCCACGCGGCTCTCCGACGGCGGTGTCTCGTCCTCCTCGTCGGGCAGGTGGACGTCGTCGACGGCGAGGTTGACCTCCACGACCTCCAGGCCGGTCATCCGCTCCACGGCCGAGATCACGTCGGTGCGTACGCCCGTGGCCACATCCGCGATGGGGTATCCGTAGTCGACGACGAGGTCGAGGTCCACCGCCGCCTGACGCTCTCCCACCTCGACGCTCACTCCACGGCTGCCTCCGGGACGTCCGACGGGCACCCGGTCGCGCACGGATCCGAGCTTTCGTGCCATGCCGCTTCCGAGGCTGTGAACGCCGATGGAATCCCGCGCGGCTGCCGCGGCGATCTTCTCCACCACGCTGTCGGCAATGGTGGTCCGCCCCCTGCCGGCCGGATCACCCCTGCCCTGGCTGCCGGACCCCTTGGACTTGTCCGTCTCGTTCTTGCTGGTCGTGGGGCTGCTGGTCAGGTCCGTCATCGAGACCTCCTCCATGCGGAGATGTGCGAAGTGCCCAACGGGACGGCGGGCACGCCCTAGTCGCTATCGTCACACAAACGGAGTAATTCGTGCGATGGGAGGGAAAAGGTGCGAAATCCCCGTCGGTCTGTAAGGCGTGCCGACAGCCCGGCCCTTCCGTGGCTTGCCCTACCTGAAGTAACAAGATCAAAATGCCGGTGGGCGCCCCGGGCAACTATGCGGCGCGCCCTTCCACCTCCCTCGTGCGCCGCGTGAGATCGGCGTATCCCCCCGCGTCAGGAGCCCAGGATGCAGACCCCCGACGACGCCCTCGAACAGGCGCGCATGTCGTACGAAGGGCACCTGAACACCTGCCGTCAGTGCGCCGCGGATCGGGCGCCCTGCGCCGTCGCCAAGCACCTCCGGCGCGTCTACAACAGCCTCGACCTGGCCGCCCGGCGTGGCGTCGCGGGAGGTCCCGCCACACGGATGCGATGAGCGGGGCAGCCCTTTCGCGGCGGCCCCGTCGCCGTGCGGCAGGATGGGGGCATGAGCGTAGTCAAGATCAACGTACTGACCGTCCCCGACGAGCAGCGGGAGACGCTGGAGAAGCGCTTCGCCTCGCGGGCCCACGCGGTGGAGGGCTCCGACGGGTTCGAGTGGTTCGAACTGCTGCGGCCCCTCGAAGGCACCGACAGCTACCTCGTCTACACCCGCTGGCGTGACGAGGAGTCCTTCCAGGCCTGGATGGAGGGCCCGATGAAGGCCGCCCACCAGGGCGGGGCCGCGCCGAGCGGTGAGCGTCCCAAGCCCGCGGCGAGCGGGTCCACACTGTGGTCCTTCGAGGTCGTGCAGCAGGCCGCTCCGGCCAAGCCGTAACCGCGTCGGCGTCGCCGGGGTGATGCTCCCCGCGTGAAGGTCAACTGCTGCGCGTGTGGAAGCGGTTGGCCTTCCTACGGCACTCCCAGTTCGAACAGGGCGTATCCGGCGTAGGAACCGGAGGCGAGTGCGGCGATGCCGAGGACCGTGCACAGCACCGGTGTGCCGAGGCGGCGCATCGCGGTGGCGCAGGGGATCAACAGCGGGAAGGCGGGGAGCAGATAGCGGGAGATGTTGCCGAAGATCTGCTGGCTCCCCAGCACGAGGGCCATGGTCAGCACGGTGTGGACGATCAGGACCGGCGGCGGGCGCAACCGCACCAGCAGGGGCAGGGCCAGCAGCCCCAGCAGGACCGTGGCCGCGCCGATGACGTCTTCGTAGGGGTACGCGAAGAGGTAGTCGAAGTGCCCCACCGGGAGTGACGTGAAGACGTCGAAGGTCTGCCGGCCGTAGTCGAACGTGTGGGCCCAGGCGCCCTTCTGGAGTGCGAAGTATCCGCCGTAGTCGCCCATCCGGTGTCCCACCCAGCCGAGATGGCCGGCCAGGCCGAGCGGAGCGATCGCGACGGCCGCCAGCGGCCGCAGGACCGGGCCACGGCGTCGCCTCCCGTCCGGGGCCGGAAGGCTGCCCCGGCGGCGTACTTCGCGGTGGTGGAGGCGCAGTTCGAGCAGTACGGCGAGTGCCAGCGCCGCGATGAGCGCGGTGGCGGTCGGTCGCGTCAGGCCGGCCAGACAGGTCAGGAAGCCCGCGATGAGCCAGTTGCGGCGCATGACGGCGTGGCAGGCCCAGGCGGCGAGGGCGATGTAGAGGGACTCCGAATAGCCGGACCATTCCATGCCGGATCCGGGCCACACGGCGAAGAGTCCGGCGGCGGCCAGTCCGGCGCGCCTGCCGCTGACGCGCGAGGTCACGGCGTGGATGCCCAGCGCCGCGACGAACGAGGCGGCGATCGAGACCGTCAGCCCCGCGCCGAACAGGCCGAGCCCGGTGCCCGAGCAGACCACGCGCATGAGCGCGGGATACAGGGGGAAGAACGCGGCGGAGTTGCCCTCCAGGGTGATCAGGCCCGTGGCGCCGGGTACCGGGACGAGCGCCGGATGGTAGCCGTGCGCGGCGATCTGCTGGTACCACCAGCCGTCCCAGGTGGCGAGTACGTCCCAGGCGTGGGCGCCGCCCCCGAAGCGGGGGTGCTTCCGTCGGAAGTCCCCGGTGGAGTCCAGCAGGAACATGAAGACGCAGAAGCCGGTCAGCTTCAGCGCGCCGTACAGGGCGAGGACCGGGACGTGTGGCCGCACGGACCGGCACAGCCTCTCCCACGCCTCCTGGGCGCCGAACCGGAGCGGGGCGACGCCCTCGCGCGGTCCGCCGGCGGTCGGTGCTCCACGGGGGCGCACGGCCGTGCCGTCCAGCGGAGTCGTCCCGTCCGGTCGGAGGCCGGCGAGGGGCCGATGTCTCCTGTCGAGGGGGGACATGCCGTCCTCGTGCGGTGAAGTCACCGGGTGCGTCGGGTGGTTGCTCATCGCGGACCACCCTCCGCGCCGACGCCGTGGGCGGTCGCGGGGAACACCCACGTACGCAGGAGGGCGAACCGCAGCAGCGTCGCCACCAGGTTGGCGCCGACGAGAACCGCGATCTCGGCGGCCCGTCCGGGAGCCTGTGCCCAGCGGTGCAGAGCCGCCAGTGAGCCACTGGTCAGCGCGAGACCCAGGCCGAGGACGGCCAGTCCCTTCAACTGGTGGCGCACCACGCCGCCGCTGCCGCGCAGGCCGAAGGTGAGCCGGCGGTTCGCGGCGGTGTTGGCGAGGGCGCACACCAGCAACGCCCACGCGTTGGCGGCCTGCGGCCCCGTCACCGGACGCAGCGCCGCGTAGAGGAGCACGTACCCGAGGGTGCTCACCACGCCGACGGCCCCGAACCGCACCAACTGCGCCGTGAGGGAGTCCGGGGACCCGCCGCAGGCCGAACCCCCGAAGCGGACCGTCGGCAGTCTGCCGCGGGCCAGCGCGCGGCTGATCCTGGCGATGCCCCGCAGGTCGGCCATGGCCGTGGAGACCAGATCGACCCGGCTGTCGGGGTCGTCCACCCAGTCGACCGGCACCTCGTGGATACGGAGCCCGGCGCGTTCGGCGATCACCAGCAGTTCGGTGTCGAAGAACCAGGCGGAGTCCTCGACCAGGGGCAGCAGCCGTTCGGCGACATCGCGGCGCACGGCCTTGAAGCCGCACTGCGCGTCGGAGAAGCCGACCGCGAGGGTGGAACGCAGAAGGGCGTTGTAGCAGCGGGAGATGATCTCGCGCCGGGGGCCGCGGACGACGCGCGAACCCGGGGCGAGACGGGTCCCGATGGCGATGTCGGAGTGACCCGAGATCAACGGGGCGACCAGTGGAAGGAGCGCGTTCAGTTCGGTGGACAGATCCACGTCCAGGTACGCGAGCACCGGCGCCCGCGAGGCCGACCACGCGGTGCGCAGGGCCCGGCCGCGCCCCTTCTCCTCGAGGCGTATCCACCGGGCCTCGGGCAGTTCGGCGGCCAGCCGGGCGGCGATCAGCGGTGTGGTGTCGGTACTGGCGTTGTCGGCGACGGTGATGCGGAAGGGGTAGGGGAACGTCTCGCGCAGGTGGGCGTGGAGCCGCCGCACACTGGGCTCCAGATCCGTCTCCTCGTTGAACACGGGGACGACCACGTCGAGGACGGGCTCCGTGTGGTCGGCGGGCAGGGCACGGTGGACGGGGCGGCGGTCCACGGACGGCCGCTCCCCGTACGGTCGCTCGTCGTGAGGTCGGTTCATGGGCGGGCGCTCCTGAGAGGGTCCGTGCGCGATCACCTGCGTGGGGAGGCCCACGGGAACGGGAGCCAGCGCCTTCGTCATGATTCGTCCTGTTCTGTGCGCTGCCGCTGGGCAGGCGGAGGCGGCTCGTGGCCCGACGGCGATCACGACGTCCGGGCCCGAGTGCGGTGGCTACGGGAGATGGGGCGTGGGGTGCGGGAGCTACTCGGTGCCGTCCGTTACAGCGACGTACGACGACGTGACGGTGGAGGTGGTGCTCGACCGTGTCCCGCTGGGTGGCACCGGGGTGGTGGCCGGTGGGCTGGTGGTCACCCCTCCGGCCGGACCGGTGGCGACCGAGGTCGAACTCTCGGGCGCGGTGGGGCTGTCGGGCGTGACGGAGGTTCCCGCGCTGTCCTCGGCCGTGGACGTGGCGGACCCGCTGGGACTCTCGCTGGGAGACAGGGTCGGTGTCGGGGTGACGGTCGGGGACGTGGGGGTGGTGGCGGGGCGCGGGAGGGGTGCCTGCGGCCGCTCCTGGTCCCGGGCGTGCGGCATCAGGAACAGGCCGACGCTGATTCCGGCGACCGCCAGCACGGATCCGGCCGCCTTCTGCGCTGCGCGGATCCGGCGCCGTGCGCGGACGCCGGATCGGAGGCCGTCCTGCTGCGCGGGCCCGAAGGGGGTGTGTTCATGGGTGTCGCGCATCATCCGCGCCAACTCCCGCTCGAAGTGGTCCATGGATTCCTTCACCCCACCGGCTCGATGACGTCCGTCAGGATCTGACGCAGGCGCGCCACTCCGCGTGACGCGTGGGAACGTGCGGTGCCCAGCGGGCACCCGAGGACCTCCGCCACCTGCTTCTCGGGCAGGTCCTGGTAGTAGCGCAGCACGACCGCCGCCCGCTGCCGGGGCGGCAGTTGGGCGAGGGCCGCCTCCAGCCGCGACCGTTCCACGACGGCGGCGGTCTCGTCCCTGGTCTGCGCCAGGTCCGGCAGCTGCTCGACGGGGCGTTCACCCCACCAGCGGCGCCGCGCGGAGCGGGCGGCGGCGCGGGCCAGGATCTTGCGCACGTAAGCCTCGGGCGCCTCGTCCGCGACCTTCGGCCAGACGAACCAGAGTTTGACCAGTGCCTCCTGGAGCAGGTCCTCGGCGCGGTGCCGGTCACCCGCGCAGAGCAGGCGCGCGAGGTGGAACAGCGTCGACCAACGGGCCGCGACGAATCCGTCGAACCCGTCGGTCCCCTCGCTCTTTGCCTGTCGCATCCGCACCGTCCCCGCACTTGCCGCCTTCGTACACCTGGAGAAAGACGCCGGAAGGCGCTTCGCTATGCACTCCGGGCGCGTGATCTGGGTCACGGCGTGCGGGGGGTAGCGGTGCGGTGCTCGCTGGTCAGAGAGTGCCGCGCATGTGCTGGGTGAGGCGGTCGCGTTGTTCGTTGAAGGCGACGCGGGCGCGCTGCAGCTCCTCCGCGTCGAAGGGGAGCCCCTGCGCCACGGTGTCGCGGTAGGTGCGCAGCAGGGCGACCGTGTGGGTGGCCTGCCGGACGACCTGGTCGTCGGCCACCAGGGACAGCTCCAGTCGGCGCGGCAGGACGTTGCTGTCGCGCAGGACGGTCGCGGCGCGGGCGAGCGCCGTCTCGTCGCGGTCGTGGCCCCGGGCGATGTTGACCAGGATCTCGCTGGCCTCCGCGGTGGCGTTCAGGAAGGCGACGTAGGAGGCGCGGCGGTCGTCCCGGGTGCGCTGCTCACTCTCCCGCAGCCAGCGGCGCCGTTCCGCGAGCGCGGACGCGGAAAGGGCGATGAGCGCACCCATGGTGGTGCTGAGAAGGCTGGTCCATTCCACACCCCTACTGTGCTCAGCCAGTGACCCGCCCAACCCGCGTGCGGCGTTGTCTCCTCCCCAACTCGGCGTACGTGAAGTCTCGTTGGGGCAAGTCCAGCGGCATGTGAACGGGCCCGTCCCGGTGTCCAGGACGGGCCCGTTCACCGCCGGAAGCCTCGGGCTCGCGGCGTGTGCGGGGGAGGGGCGGGTCAGGAGGCCGGGACCTCGTCCACGAACGCGGTTCCGGCCGTGCGGTACGCGGCCACCTTCGCGGACACCTGGGCCGGGGAGAGGACCTGGTCCTTGACGTGCAGGACGTAGTCGACCTGCTCGTTGTAGGCGCGCGACGTCGTCGACGTCTGTCCGGCGAGGTCGATCAGCCACTGGTTGAAGTTGATCGACATGGGCCGTTCGGGCAGGTACTGGGCGTCATGGGTGCCGAAGAGCTGCCCGTCGATGTAGTACTTGATGCTGCTGTTGTCGATCGTGAGCACCAGGTCGTGCCAGCCCGCGTAGCTCTGCCGCGACTCCGTGTGCTGGTTGACCGCCTGCCAGGGATCCGGGTTGTACGTCTCCCAGGACGTCGTGTACAAGATGTTGCCCGACTCGCCCCAGCCGCCGTTGGGCAGGTACTCGAAGTCGTACTCGGCGTAGTCGTCGGCCATCGGCGCCTTGAGGTCGTTGATGGTGAAGAACGTCTGCACCAGGTGGTCCCCGTCGGGGCCCGACTGCGGGGCGTCGGCGAACTTCACCCGTGCCGCGTAGGTGCCGTTCTTGAACTTCGTGCTCTTGGAGACGACCTCGGTCTGCTTGGTCGACTCCGCGGTGCCCGCGGTCGACGTCTCCAGGTTCATCACCTTGTTCCCGGACACCGTGGGGAAGGTGACCTTCGAAGGGTCCCAGTTGGCGCCGGGGACCCCGGGACCACCGGAGTTGGAGCGGACGTTCCAGCCGTGGGCGGAGATCGCCGGGTCGCTGTACGACGCGTAGCTGAAGTCGTCGAACAGGGACTGGCCGCCGCCGGGCGGGTCGGTGGGATCCGTCGGGTCGGTCGGATCCGTCGGGTCGTTGCCGGCCGGAGCGGTGCCCCAGACGGTGGCACCCGCGAGCTGCGCGGTGACCTTGCTCCAGTCCGCGTACGAGGTCTGCGCGCCGCTGAAGGAGTAGTCGTCCGCCTGGTTCAGGGTCTGCCAGTTGGCCTGGTAGAAACGCAGCTGCATGTCACCGGTGTCCGCGCCGGACGCCAGCGTGCCCGCGGAAGAGGTGAAGCCGATCTCCAGATAGCGGTCCGCGGTCGCGGTGGGGTTGGCCAGCGTGCCGAACGTGCCCGTGATGTTCGCGCACCCCTTGACCGCCCACGAGCACGCGAAGCGGTAGGTGGTGCTCGCCGAGTCGGCCTTGAAGTAGTAGCGGATCTTCACCTGGCTCAACTGGACCGATGCCGAGCCGGTGTTGCGCACCTTGAGCCACGGTTCGCTCTGATCGGCGGTGGCTCCGCTCGCGCTGGTGCGGTACTGGACGGCCACGCCACCGTCGGCGGCACCGGCGGTCGTCGGGAGGGCGATCAGGGCACTGCCGCCGAGGAGGGCGGACAGGGCGAGTGCCAGGCGGCGGCGGCCGGTCGGCGGACGGTTTCTCATGTGAGTTCCTTTCGAGGGCTCCCGTTCGGCGCGGGAGGGTGGGGGGGCGCAGGAACACGGTGGGGAGAACGGCACTGCACGCTTGACCAGTTGGCCCATCGGCTTTACCAGTTGACGTCGCATGAAGGTGGCATAGACCATTGCAGGCGTCAACCCCCCAGGAACTAAGGGGGACTTGGTGGAATGGGGGGTGGCCGCGGTCGAGCGGAGGGGCATGTTTGGGCGGCACGATCTCAAGTGCCGCCCTTGACCACTGGACCAGTTATGGTCAGGGGCCATACCAGTTGGCCGGTACCGACGACGAACGAGAGCACCGCATGGAGATCGATCCCGCCGCCTCCCGCGCGGTACTCAAACGCGAGAGAGTCCGCGACACGATCCTCGAACTCATCGAGGAGCGCCGTCCCGGAGACGCCATCCCCTCCGAGCGCGTGCTCTGCGCCGAACTCGGCGTGTCCCGACCGACGCTGCGGGCCGCGGTCGACCAACTCGTCGTCGCCGGACTGCTCGTGCGCGAGCACGGCCGGGGCATGTTCGTGGCCGCCGAGAAGATCACCCAGGAACTGGTCTCGGGCCGGGAGACCTTCAGCCTGCCGCAGGCCGCGGGTACGTGGACCAGCAGACTCCTGGAGTTCAGCACGCTTCCCGCGGGCGCCCGGGTCGGCCGCAGACTGCGCATCTCGCCCGCGGCCAGAATCCGCTATGTGGCGCGCCTCCGCCTGGTCGACGACTCGCCGATGGCCATCGAGTACCTGCACGTCCCCGCCGACCTGGTGCCCGACCTGACCAGTGACGAGCTGGAGAACGGCGACCTGTACGAGCACCTCGGCGAACGGCACGGAATCCAGGTCAGCGAGGCGGTCCAGTCGATCGAACCGACCGTGGTGAGCCGCGACGAGGCAGGCCTGCTCGACGTGCCGGAACTCTCTCCGGCCCTCCTCTTCGAGCGCCTCACCTCGGACGCCGACGGCCGGCCCGTGGAGTACGTCCACTCGATCTACCGGGGCGACCGCTACCGCATCGTCTCCCGGCTGGCACTCGGTCCGCGCTCCGGGCGGACGTCACCGGGGGACGGGCACCACCCCGGCATCCCGCCCGGGGACTTCCTGCCGGGCGAACCCGTCACGTTCTCCACACGCGGCGTGGTGGCCGACGACCTCTTCGGACGCGCCGACGCCCGGGGCGCCCGCCGGCCCGCCAGGTGACGGAGGACGGCCCGGCGGGCGACACGATCTCGTCGCCCACCGGCCCGTCCTCGCCGCCCGACGTCATCTCCCGTCGGGCGGGGCCGCGGTCCCGGAAGGTCAGGACGGTTCCCCCTCGGCAGCCCCCAACAGGCCGGCGATCACCGTGAATCCACGGCGCTCGGCATGCTCCAGGGCGGTCACGCCCTCGGCGTCCGGGAGTCCGGGCGTGGCGCCCGCCGCGAGGAGCAGTTCCACGATCTCCTGGTGCGCCCGCCCGCCGTCACCCAGGATCACGGCCTCCAACAGGGCGGTCCAGCCGAGGCGGTTGACATGGTCGACGTCGATGTCCGTCTCGTCGAGCAGCGCGCGAACATAGTCGACGTGCCCCCGTTCCGAGGCGGGGATGAGCGCGATGCCGCCGAAGCGGTTGCGCACCTTCAGGTCAGGCCGTGCGGGGAGCAGCGTCCGCATCATGGCGACGCTGCCCGTGACACCCGTGGCCAGCCAGGCGCTGTCCTCGCGGTCGTCCTGCGCGTCCGGGTCCGCGCCCGCGGCGACGAGCACCTCCGCCGCAGGCACGTGGTCGCCGAGGGAGGCGAGGAGCAGCGGGGTGCGGCGGTGCGCGTCGCGTGCCCCGGGATCGGCGCCCGCGGCGAGCGCGGAACGTACGGAGTCCGCGTCGCCCTGACGGGCGGCGTCGAGCAGGGCGAGGTCGTGCGGGTTCATGTGACTGTGCTCCTTCGTCGTACACCTGCCGGTGGGCCGCGCGCGGGTCGCGGACCCCTGCCGCGGGAAACCGGCGAGGTGGCGGGCCGCAGGGATCATCATGCGTTCACGGGTGCGCGCGTGGCCCGGTCGGGTCGGCGCCGGCCCCGCCCCCGAGAGCGTCCCGACGGGCCCGGGTCCCGGGTCAGTGGCCCAGCGCCGCCACGCCCGCCGCGGCGAACTTCTCGTCCAGGTCACCGGAGGGTGCCCCGGCGACACCGATCGCCGCGACCGGCGCACCCTTGACGTCCACGGGCGTGCCACCCGCGAGGAACAGCGTGCCGGGGATGTCCTTCAGGTTCGGCGTCTGCGCCAGACGCTTGGCCAGCTCCGACGTGGGCGCGTTCCAGGAGACGGCCGTGTACGCCTTGCGCTCCGCGGACTCGTACGACTGCGGGCCCGCGCCGTCGCCCCGCAGGGTGACGAGCGTGTTGCCGTTGCGGTCGACGACGGCGACGGTGACCTTCTGGTTCTCCTTCTCGGCGGCGTCGAGCGCGGCCTGCGCGCCCTTCGTGGCGGCGTCGATCGAGAGGTGGGTGGACGTGACGGTGCTGCCGCCCTTCACGCTCGCCACGGGAGCGGCTGCGGCGGAGGCTGACGACGAGGCGTTCGCGGACACCGTGCCGAACGTGCCGGCGGCGACGGCGGCGAGCACGGCACCGCCGGTGGCGATACGGGCACGGCGGGAGAGCTTATTCATGAGGTCGACTCCAGGTCGGGGAGGGCGGTTCGCTTCTTCCGCTCTCCAGCCTGGTGCCGTGGCAAGCCCGTCACCGTCGGCGTTCCGGCTCGCCGCGCGCTGCCGACCGGCCCACACCGGGGTCAACCGATCGGATGACCCCGGGCCCGCCCGGACGGGTCACCATGGAAGGGTTCGGGCAGGCCGGAGGCGGTCAAGGAGGTGGAACGGCATGAACGCGGAAACGGACCGGACGGGCGACCGGGACCTCGGCGCGGATTACGCGGACGCAGCGGGTGAGGTCCCGAGCGGCGGCGCCGACGAGCGAACGGACCCCCGGTACGCGGCGGACACCCGCCTGCTCGGCGTCGTGATGCACGTGGCGTTCTTCCTGCTGCTGGGCGGCGCCCTCGCGCGCTTCCTGCTCCGCCACCCCGGAGAGTCCCGCACGCCCTGGATCATCGCGCTCTCCGTCGTCCTGGCCGTCCTCTACACCGTCCCCTCCGCGGGAGCCGTACGCGGTCACGCCGGACGCTCCGGCCGGGAGACCGCCCAGGACCGGACCGACCGGCGGCTGCCCGCCGTCCCCGGGCTCGGCCGGCCGGCCGCCGTGGTCGCGGTGTGGGTGGTTCTCGTGCTGCTCGCACCCAGCTTCGCCTGGTGCGCCGTGCCGCTCTTCTACACGGGCCTGCGCGTACTGCCCACCCGGGCGGCGCTCGCGCTGGTCGTGGTGCTGACGGCGTTCGTCGTCGCCGCCCAGCTCCGCCTCGCCGGCGGCTTCGACCCGAACCTACTGCTCGCCCCGCCCGCCGTCGCCGCGATCGCCACCGCCGTCTTCCTCCGGATGGAACGGCAGGCCACCCGCCAGAGCGCCCTCATCGACGACCTGATCCGCACCCGCCGCGAGCTGGCCGCCGCCGAGCGCCGCGCAGGCACCCTCGCCGAACGGCAGCGGCTGTCCATGGAGATCCACGACACGCTCGCCCAGGGACTGTCGAGCCAGCGGATGCTGCTCCAGGCCGCCGACCGCGTCTGGGAGTCCGACCCCGGCAAGGCGCGTGGCCATGTCCGCACCGCCGAGGCCGTCACCGAGCACAACCTCGACGAGGCCCGCCGCTTCGTGCACGACCTCGGTCCCGCCGACCTGGCCCGCGGCGCACGCCTCGACCAGGCGCTGCGCGCACTCGCCCGGCGTGAGTCCGGTGAGCACCTCACGGTCCGCGTCCACGTCGACGACGCCGGGCGCGTCCCGCACGTGCCGGAGCGGGTCCGTTCCGCCCTGCTGCGGATCGCCCAGGGCGCCCTGGCCAACGTACGGGAGCACTCCGGGGCACGGACGGCCACGCTCACGCTCACCCTGCTGGACGACCAGGTCGTCCTCGACGTCGCCGACGACGGCCACGGCTTCGCCCCCGGGGAGCTGCCCGCCCTGGCGTCCGGGGTGCGCGGCCACGGAGTGCCCGCGATGCGCGCCCGGGTGAGCCGGCTCGGTGGCACCCTCACCGTCGAGTCCGCGCCCGGAGAGGGCGCGGTCCTGTCCGCAGCGATCCCACTGGAGTCCCCCCGATGACAGCCGCGCCCGGTGCGCCCGACGCGTCCCGCCGCCCCGTCCGCATCCTGCTGTGCGACGACCACGCCGTCGTCCGCGCCGGACTGCTCGCCCTGCTCGACAGCGCGCCGGACATCGAGGTCGTCGGAGAGGCCGGTACGGGCGAGGAGGCACTGGCACTCAGCGCCAGGCTCGTCCCCGACGTGGTCCTCATGGACCTCCAGCTCGGCGAGGGCATCGACGGCGTCGAGACCACCCGCCGGCTCACCGCGGCTCCCGGCGGCGGACCGCACGTCCTGGTGCTGACGACGTACGACACCGACGCCGACATCACGCGAGCCATCGAGGCCGGGGCGACCGGCTACCTGCTGAAGGCCGAGCGCCCGGAGGAACTGTTCGCCGCGATCCAGGCCGCCGCCCAGGGGCGTACGACCCTGTCGGCCCCGGTCGCGAGCCGGGTGATGGCCAACATGCGCAGCCCGCGGCCGACCCTCACCGACCGCGAACGCGACATCCTCGCCCAGCTCGCCCAGGGCCTCGGCAACCGCGAGATCGCCAAGGCCCTGTTCATCAGCGAGGCGACGGTCAAGACCCACCTCGGCCGCATCTACGACAAGCTCGGCGTCGACACCCGGGCGGGCGCGGTGTCGGTGGCGAAGGAACAGCGCCTGCTGCCGTGACGCCCGAGGCCCCCGGGTGTACGGGGGCGCCCGCACGGACCCCGGGCGGCCTACCCGGCCTGCCGCGCGCGGTCGGCCTCCGCGAACACCTGCAGGGCGATCTGGTAGCTGTCGAAGGCGCGGGCGGCGCCGGCGTACGCCTCGACGTGGATGAACACCTCGACGATCTCCTCCGGCGTCACACCGCTGTTGAGAGCGATACGAAGCTGTCCTCGCAGCGGTTCGAGCGTGCCCAGGGTCGCGGCGATCGTCACGGACACCAGGGCGCGGGTCCGCGTGTCCAGGACCTCGGTGCGGGGCCACGCGTCGCCGAAGGTGTGCACGGTCGCAAGGCGCTTGAAGTCCGCGCCGTTGGCGGGCTCACCGGGGCCGGGTTCGAGGAACCCCGCCAGCGGAATGCCGAGCAGCCGCCCGGCGGTGCCGAGGGCCGCGGCGTAACGCCCTTCGTCGTCTGCGTCGGCTGTCATGCGTGCCCACCTCCGTGGGGATCCGTGCTCAGAACCCGAGTTCGGTGAGCCCGGGGTGGTCGTCCGGCCGACGGCCCAGCGGCCAGTGGTACTTGCGGCCGGATTCCGTGATGGGCACGTCGTTGATGGAGGCGTGCCGCACCGCCATCAGACCGTCCGGATCGAACTCCCAGTTCTCGTTCCCGTAGGACCGGAACCAGTTGCCGTCGACGTCATGGGACTCGTACGCGAAACGCACGGCGATGCGGTTCCCGTCGAATGCCCAGAGTTCCTTGATGAGGCGATAGTCCAGCTCTCTCGACCATTTGCGGGTCAGGAACTCGACGATCTCGTCCCGTCCGTCGACCCATTCGTCGCGGTTTCTCCAGCGCGAGTTCTCGGCGTAGACGAGTGACACCTTGTGCGGATCTCGGCTGTTCCAGCCGTCCTCGGCCATACGGACTTTCGCCATGGCGGATTCACGGGTGAACGGCGGGAGGGGAGGGCGTTCCGTCACAGCGGCTCCTGAGATGGGGGATTCGACTGCGTCGCGTCGGCCGGTCCTCATGTGGCCGGTGACACCGGACCATTTTAGAGTGGATGAATGGCTTGCTCATCCGGGGTCCGGAAGGCATGTTCGCCGTGAACGCGCCGACGTCGGTCCGCCCGGAATTCACCACCGTCGACGGTCTCTCCGTGCGCTTCGCGCGGAGTGCGCGTGTTGACGGGGCGCGGCAGGACGCCCTGTTGCTGAGCCCATGGCCCGAGAGCGTGTACGCGTTCGAGCAGGTGTGGCCAGGGCTTTCCCGGAGCGCGCGTCTGACTGCCGTGGATCCCCCGGGGTTCGGCGGATCGGCATCCCGTGACGCGCTGCGGTCACCGCGGGCGATGGGGGAGTTCGTCGTCAGGCTGGCGGACGCCTTCGGGCTGGAGCAGCCGCATCTCGTCGGCCCCGACATCGGCACGGCGTCGACGCTCTTCGCCGCCGCCGCGCATCCGGACAGGTTCCGCAGCGTCGTCGTGGGCAGTGGGGCAGCCGTGGTGCCGCTTCAGCTCACCGGGCCGCTGAAGGAGTGGGTGGAGGCCCCGGACCTCGAACCGTACCGGCGGATCGACCCGCGACGGATCGTCGACGCCGCGCTGTCCACCATCGACGGCTTCACCCCGTCCGACGAGATCCGCGACGATTACCACGCGTCCTACGCGGGCGACCGCTTCGTCGAATCGATGCGCTACGCCCGGGCATACCCGGCGGAACTCCCGGTCCTCGCAGACCTGTTGCCCGACATCCGGACACCGGTGCGGATCATCGCCGGTGTCCGGGACGCGGTCGTGCCGCCGGCCAACGCCGAGTTTCTGCACGACCGACTGCCGCACAGCCGACTGGACTTCGTCGACGCGGGCCACTTCTGCTGGGAGGAGCGGCCGGAGTTGTACGCGGAACTGGTCGTCGACTGGTGGGACGAGGAGAAGGGACGGCCATGACCTGTCTGACACGCCCGCTGCTCTACGGAGCCGCGGCAGGCGCCGCCGGCACCACCGCGCTCAACATCGTCAGTTACGCCGACATGGCATGGCGGGCGAGGCCCGCGAGTTCGACGCCCGAGGTCACCCTCAGCAAGCTCGCGGAGAAGCTGCATGTGCGGATTCCGGGCGAGGGCGAGACCCTGAAGAACCGGATCGCGGGCCTCGCCCCCATGACCGGGTTCGCCGCCGGCCTCGGCATGGGCGCCGTGCTGTCCCTGGCCCGCGCCGCCGGCTGGCGCCCGTCGTTGACGACGGAGTACACGGTCGCGACCCTGGGCGCGCTGATCGGCACCAACGCCCCGATGACCGTCCTCGGCGTCACGGACCCCCGCACCTGGTCGGCCACGGACTGGATCTCCGACGTCGTCCCGCACCTGGCGTACGCGGTGGTGACGGTGGGCGTCCTGGAGCGTATGTACGGGGTGGCCGGCATGTAGCGGCATCCGGTTCGATATCCGGTTCCTGGAACCTGATATCGAGGCACGGACGAGTGCCGACGCAAGGGTAATGGGAGGCGCGCGATGCCGCGCGGTGAACGCGTCGAGGAGTGCCCGGATTCCGTCGGTGACCGGTGTTTTCCGGGCTGTTCCTCCGACGCGCTGAAGGGCGGCCCCTCGGCTAGAGTGAGGTCGACGACGTGCTCATTCCGGTCGCCCTTCACCGCCGACCTTTCCGTCGAATCCCTGTACGTCCGCAGCGGTTTTTCGTGGCGTCGCCAGAAAAGCCGGCTCGGGCACCGAACTCGCGTGACGCGTGGAGTTCCGGACCAGTTCGAGAGGAAAACTCACATGCCCTTCGCCACCGCCAAGGACGGCACGCAGATCTTCTACAAGGACTGGGGTTCGGGCCAGCCGGTCGTGTTCTCCCACGGCTGGCCGCTGATCGCGGACGCGTGGGATCCCCAGATGAAGGTGATGGCGGACAACGGCTTCCGCGCCATCGCCCACGACCGGCGCGGTGGCGGACGTTCCGGGCAGCCGTGGGAGGGCAACGACCTCGACACGTACGCCGACGACCTGGCGGCGGTCATCGAGGCCGAGGACCTCCAGGACGTGATTCTGGTGGGCCACTCCACCGGCGGCGGCGAGGTCACCCGCTACATCGGCCGGCACGGCACCGGACGGGTCGCCAAGCTGGTCCTGCTGGGCGCGATCCCGCCGCTGATGCTCAAGACGGACGCGAACCCCGAGGGCCTGCCCATCGAGGTCTTCGACGGGATCCGCAAGGGCGTGGAGACGGACCGTTCGCAGTTCTACGAGGACCTCAGCGCCGCGTTCTACGGAGCGAACCGCGACGACTCGACGGTCACGCAGGGAACCCGCGACGAGTTCTGGCTCTGGAGCATGACGGTCGGCATCAAGGGCGCCTACGACTGCGTCAAGGCGTTCTCCGAGACGGACACCACCGAGGACCTCAAGAAGGTCGACGTGCCCACGCTGATCGTGCACGGCGACGACGACCAGATCGTCCCCAAGGTGGCGGCGGGCGACAAGTCCTCCAAGCTCGTCAAGGACTCCGTCTACAAGGTCTACCCGGGCGCACCGCACGGACTGGCGATGGTCCCCAAGTTCGCGGAGATCTTCAACAAGGACCTCCTCGACTTCGCGCGCAGTTGAGCCGAGCAGGACCCGACGAGCGGCCCGGTGCCGGAAGGCCGGGCCGCTCGGTCATGCCAGGACGCGGCGGTGGCTGTCAAGGCATCGGGCAGGTTTCCCTCGCGCTTCTATTAAATTAGTAATAATTATTGACAGGGTTTTCGGTCCCGCGTCACAGTCGTCGCCGTGACGCCGAGGGCCCGGTCTCCCCGCGGCCCGCGTCACGTCTTCCTGCTTCCCAACGCCTGGGAGAGGCACGTGACTTCACACCCGACCGCGCACGGACCCCGACATCACCGGCTCACCCGTCCCGCCGTGGCGGCGGCGATCGCCGTGACCCTTGCCGCGACCGCGACCCCCTCCGCCACCGCGACCCCCGCCGGCCGAGAGGCTGTGGACCAGGGGGCGCCGGCCTTCTACGACAGCGGCCTCGCCCCCACCCCGTACATGGGCTGGAACACCTACTACGGGCTCGGCGCGCCCACCGAGAAGGAGGTTCGAGCCGTCGCCGACACGCTCGTCCGCACCGGACTGCGGGACAGCGGCTACGACATCGTCTGGCTCGACGGAGGCTGGCAGGCCGACAACCCCCGTGACGGTCAAGGCCGGTTGGCCGTCAACCGTGAGCGCTTCCCGTCCGGCATCCCGGCCCTCGTCTCCTACCTGCACCAGCGTGGCCTGCGGGCCGGCATCTACACCGACGCCGGCACCTACGACGGAGGCAAGAGTTGCGGGCTGGGCAGCCGCGGCCACTACACCGCGGACGCACGGCAGTTCGCGGGATGGAAGGTCGACGCCATCAAGGTCGACTTCCTGTGCGGCATCGGCGAGAAGCTCGATCCGGGGCCCGCCTTCAAGGAGTTCAGCGACGCCGTCGCCACGTCCGGGCGCCGCATGCTGCTCAACCTCTGCAACCCGCTCACCGACGACTGGGGCCTGCCCCACACCCCCGAGCAGGACGCGCACAACACCTTCGCGTACGCGCCCACCATCGCCGACTCCTGGCGCACCGGCACGGACATCGCCTGGGGCTCGCCGAGCCCCGGGCAGTGGCCCAACGTGCTGCGGAACATGGACGCCAACGCCTGGCACCCCGAGGCGCAGGGGCCCGGCCACTACAACGACCCCGACTACCTGATCCCGATGCGCCCCATGGCCGACGGGAACCTGGAACTGACCCAGGAGGAGTCGACGACCCAGCTGGTGATGTGGGCGGAGATGGGCTCACCCCTCGTCATCGGATCCGACCCGCGCACGCTCACGCCCTCGATGATCGACACCCTGCGCAACCCGGAGATCATCGCCGTCGACCAGGACCCGCTCGCCGTCCAGGGCGTGCGGATCGCCGGCGACAGCACCGGCGACGTCTACAGCAAGGTCCTTGCCGGACACGGCCGGCGCGCGGTCGTGCTGCTCAACCGGTCCGACCAGCCCGCCGACCGAACCGTCCGGTTCGCCGACGCGGCGCTCGGCGGTCCGGTGAAGGTCCGTGACCTGCGGGCCCGGGCCGACCGTGGCACGCACACCGGTTCGTTCACCGTGCGGATCCCGGCGCACGGCACCGCGTTCCTCGGACTCACCGGCGAGGACGCCCTGCCCGGCGCCCGGCTGGGGGTGCGCGCATCGGCGAGCCCGGCCGTGGCCCGTACCGGCGACACACTCGACACGTTCCTGCGCGGCCCGGACGGCACGCTGATCCAGCACACGTCCGCCGCGAACGGCACCGGTGTCGCCCGCACGCGCGATCTCGGCGCGCCCACCCGAGGCGGCGTCCTCGGACAGCCCGCCGCCTACGCCTCCGCCGGCGGTCGGATCGACGTCTTCGTCCGCGGAGCCGACTCCGCTGTCCACCGCCGGGTCTACGCGCACGGCCGGTGGGAGAGCTGGGAGAGCCTGGGCGGCCGGGTGTCCGACGCGCCGAGTGTCGCGTTCGGTGACCCCGGGCACTGGACGCTCTTCGCGCGCGGCGCGGACGGGCGGGTGGTCCAGCGGGGTCCGTCATCGGGCTGGTCCTCGCTGGACGCGCCTGAAGGCCGTGTGGTCCACGGGAGGCCCGCGGCCGTGACCGACTCGGCGGGGCGCACGCACATCGCGGTGCGCACCGGCTCGGACGACGTGTGGACCCGCTCGCGGGACGCGTCGGGGGAGTGGTCGCCGTGGACGTCGATCGGCGGAACGGTCAGCGGCAGTCCGACACTTGTCGCCGTCGGTGACACGGTCGTGCTCTACGCGCGGGCCGCGGACTACACCCTGTGGCAGCAGCGGTACACGGCCGGCGCCTGGGAAGGGTGGAGCAAGCGCCAGGAGTTTCCCGGCGCCGCGTTCGAGGGCTCGCTCGGGGCCGTCGCGGACCCGGACGGCACGGTCGACGCGGTGTACCGCGGAGTCGACGGGTACGTCCATCGGACTCAGTTCAAATAAATTAGTAATTAATCTTGACGTGGCGTGAGTGCCACGCGAACCTGGATCCGCCGCGAGCGGGGCAGCCCGGCTCCGGCCGGACGTCCCGCCCCGGCGGATCCACAGGGAGCCCTCCATGACGAACCTTCAGCCCAGCCGACGGCGTGTCCTCGCCGGACTCGGCTCCGCCGGAACAGCCGCGCTGCTCAGCGGCTGTGTCACCTCCACCTCAACCGCCAAGTCCTCCTCCAAGGGCGCGGTCACCCTCCAGTCCAACCTGTCCGCACCGCAGGCCAAGGCCGCCATGGAGGACCTCGCCGCCGCCTACGGCAAGAAGGGGTCCGGGCGTCTCAGCCTCAACACCGTGGCCGCGGAGACCTTCCGCACCCAGCTGCCGACCTACCTGACCTCGGCCAACCCGCCGGACGTCTACACGTGGTACCCCGGCTCGGTGGCGGACGCCTACGCGAAGAAGGACCTCCTCCTCGACCTCGACGACGTGTGGGACTCACCCGACCTCAAGCGCTACTCGAAGGCCCTGCACTCCCTGTGCACCGGGAGCGGGGGCAAGAAGGTCTTCGTCCCCACCACCTACTACTGGTGGGGCATGTTCTACCGGAAGTCCAACTTCGCCAAGTGGGGCGTCCAGGAACCCACGACCTGGGACGAGTTCCTCGACCTGTGCGACAAACTCAAGTCCAAGGGCGTCGACCCGATCGGGCTGGGCGCGGGCGGCAACACCGCCTGGGTGGCCTCCGCCTGGTTCGACTACCTGAACATCCGGATCAACGGAGCGCAGTACCACCGTCAACTGCTCGCCGGACAGCACCGGTTCGACGACCCCGAGGTCCACAAGGTCTTCGACCGCTGGCGCGAGGTCCTGCCCTACTTCGACCCGGACGGCACCGCGGTCGCCTTCCAGGACGCCACCACCTCCCTGCTCAACGGCCGCAGCGGCATGATGCTCATCGGCACCTTCTTCGCCGACGCCGCCCCCAAGGACGCCCTCGACGACATCGACTTCTTCCGCTTCCCGGTCATCGACCCCAAGGTCCCCCTCGCCGAGGAGGCCCCCACCGACGGCTACTTCGCCAGCGCCAGGACCGGCCGCCACGACCAGGTCGCCGACCTCATGCGCTACCTCGCCGGCGTCGAGGCGCAGGAGATCTACATCAAGGGCTCCTCCGGCACGGTGCTGCCGTGCCATCCGGGCGCCAAGGACGCCGGAACACCCCTCGTCCGCAAGGGGCGCAAGCACATCGAGGCGGCGACGGAGATCACCCAGTTCTTCAACCGCGACTCCAGCGACGCCCTCCAGCCCACCGCCGACACGGCACTCACCAAGTTCCTGGCCAAACCGAAGTCCGTCGACGGGATCCTGACCGACTGGCAGCGCGAGGCCGAGAAGATCTGGAGGGCGTGAGGTGGCCGTGCTGACCGCCCCCGACCGCGCGGCCCCCACCTCCGCGCCACCCCGCCGTACCCGCGGGCAGGGACCACGCCGGACCCCGCCACTGGTGCTCGCGTTCGTCCTGGTCCCGCTGCTCGCCGAGGCGGTCTGGGTGTTCTGGCCGGCGCTCCAGGGCTTCTACCTCGCCCTCACCGACTGGGACGGAGTCTCACCGCCCCGCTTCGTCGGTCTCGGCAACTTCCGCGAGATGGCCCACGACAGCGTCTTCCGCACCGCCGCCCTCGACACCGTGCTCTGGCTGCTGCTCTTCGGCGGCCTGTCCGCCCTGCTCGGCCTCGGCGCCGCCCTGCTGCTCCAACAGGAACGCCGCGGCGTCGGGTTCTACCGCGCGGCCCTCTTCCTCCCCGTCGTCTTCTCCCTCGTGGCGACCGCCCTGGTCTGGCAGGCGATCTACCAACCCGACGGCGTCCTCAACCAGCTGCTCGACGGCCTCGGACTCGGCAGCCTCCGGCACGCCTGGCTCGCCGACCAGGACACCGCCCTGTACGCGGTCATCGTGCCCGCCCTCTGGCGGCAGATCGGCTACGTGATGGTGCTGTACCTCGCCGGACTCAAGGGCATCGACCCCGCCCTGTACGAGGCCGCCAAGGTCGACGGCGCCGGCCGCCTGCAACGCTTCCGCCATGTGACCCTGCCGCAGCTCCGCAGCGTCAACGCCGTCGTCCTGTCCGTCATCGTCATCGACTCCCTCAGGTCCTTCGACGTGGTCTGGTCGCTCACCCGCGGCGGCCCCTACCACTCCTCCGAACTGCTGAGCACCTACATGTACTCCACCGCCTTCCAGTCCCTGCGCCTCGGATACGGCTCCGCCCTGGCCGTCGTCATCTTCCTGCTGGCCTTCGGCGTCATCGCGTCCTACCTCGTGCGCGCCTTCCGGGAGGCCGACTGATGGCGACCTCACACCCCCGCGCCTCGCTCGCCGCACGCCGCCGCCGACGCGCCGCCACCGCCGGATTCCACCTCGGCGCCGGAGCACTCGCCCTGCTGTGGCTGCTGCCCATCGCCCTCGTCGTGGTCACCAGCCTGCGCTCCTTCGACGACATCGCCGCCCACGGACTCGGGAGCGTCCCCCACTCCTTCACCCTCGGCAACTTCCGGCAGGCCTGGGTCGACGGCGGCCAGCAGCGCGCCCTCGTCAACAGCCTGCTCGTCACCGTTCCCTGCGTCCTGGTGACCCTGGCACTGGCCGCCATGGCGGCCTTCGGCCTGAGCCGCTTCGAGATGCCCTTCCGCCGCTCGGTCCTGCTGCTGATGCTGGGCGGCAACCTGCTGCCCCCGCAGATCCTGCTCATCCCCGTCTCCAAACTCAGCGAACTGATGGGCATCTACGACACGTTGCCCGCGCTCGTCGGCGTGCAGATCGGTTTCGGGGTCGGCTTCTACGTCTTCGTCCTGCACGGCTTCATGCGCGCGATCCCCGTCGAGATCCAGCAGGCGGCCGTCGTCGACGGAGCCGGCCCGTGGCAGATCTTCTGGCGCATCGTCCTGCCCCTCACCCGCCCCGCGCTGGCGGCCCTCAGCGCCCTGTCCTTCACCTGGATCTTCAACGACCTGCTCTGGGCCATCACCGTGCTGCGCAGCGACACCAAGATGCCGATCACCGCCGCGCTCATCGGACTTCAGGGACAGTACGTCTCGATGTGGAACGTGATCGCCGCCGGCTCCGTCATCGCGGCCGTGCCCACCGTGGCCGTGTTCCTCAGGTTCCAGCGGCACTTCGTGGCGGGCCTCAACGTGGGAGCGGTCAAGTGACGACGCACCGGCGCTGGACCCTGCGCACCGACAACACCAGCTACACCGTCCGCCTGTCCCCGGCCGGGCCATGGGCAGAGCTCGACGCCTGGGGCCCGACCGGCGTGGAGCACGGCCCGTCCGCCCTGGACTGGTCGCGGCGCACCCACTTCATCACCCCCGCCGACGCCGCGCCCGCCGAGTATCTGCCCTACGGGCTGCGGCCGTTCACCGGCTCCGAGCTGGTGGCCTCCCGCCCCGGTGCGGAACGCGGCATGTGGTGGGACTTCGAGTCGGCCCAGCAGGAGGACGGCACCCTGCGGCTCGTGTTCATGGACGACGTGCTCGGACTGCGCACCACCCTGTGCTACGCGACCGTACCCGCGACGGACGTCATCCTCCGCTGGACCGAGCTGACCTCCACCGCAGACGAGGAACTGCGCCTGGAACGCCTCGACTCGGCAGCCGTGACCGTCCCCGTCACCACCACGGCCCGACTCACCTACCTCGCCGGCCAGTGGTCGCAGGAGTTCCAGCGCACCCGACTCGACCTGGCCCGGGGCACGTTCACCATGGGCAGCCTCCAGGGCACACCCGGACACGCCTACGCCCCCTGGCTCGCCGTCCAGGACGGCGACGCGGACGCGACGTACGGCATCGCCCTGGAGTGGCCCGGCAACTGGCACATCACCGCCGAGGCCGAGCCGGGCGGCAGCGTGCGCGTCCGCGCCGGGCGGGTCCCGCACGAGGGCGTCGTCGTCCTCGCCCCGGGAGAGACCCTCACGACTCCCCGTCTGGCCTGCGCGTTCAGCCCGGACGGACTCGACGGACTCTCCCGGGTCTGGCACCGCTACGAACGCCACCTCACCGGCGAGCGGATACACCGCCCCCGCAAGGTGCTCTACAACTCCTGGGAGGCCACCGGCTTCGACGTCGACGCCGCGGGACAACGGGAACTGGCCGAGGCGGCCGCCGAGATGGGCGCCGAACTGTTCGTCGTGGACGACGGCTGGTTCACCGGCCGCGCCGACGACACCGGCGGACTGGGCGACTGGTATCCGGACCCCGAGGCGTTCCCGGGCGGCTTCGGACGGTTCGTCGACGACGTCCGGGCCCTCGGCATGGACTTCGGCCTGTGGGTCGAGCCCGAAGCGGTCAGCCCGACGAGCGACCTCCACGCCCGACACCCCGACTGGGTCTACCGCGTCGACGGCCGCCCCGCCCGCCTGGTCCGCAACCAACTGCTCCTCGACCTCGGACGCGCCGACGTCCAGGACTTCGTGACCGGCACCCTCGACCGGCTGCTCACCGACCACGCGGTGAGCTACCTCAAGTGGGACATGAACCGCCCGCCCACCGAACGCGGCCGGCCCGGTGCGGGACGCGCAGACCGCCTCGACCTGGACGCCGGGCACGTCAACGGATACCTGCGTGTCCTGGACCATCTGCGCTCCGCCCACCCCGACGTCACGATCGAGGGATGCGCGGGCGGCGGCGGCCGGATCGACCACGCGACGATCGCCCGCACCGACGTCGTCTGGCCCAGTGACAACACCGCCCCCCTGGACCGGCTGTCCGTCCAGTACGGCTTCCTGCACGCCCATGCCCCGCACGTCATGAGTTCCTGGGTCACCGACGCACCCGGCATCTTCGACCCACGGCCCCGCAGCCTGGCCTTCCGGTTCGTCACCGCGATGTGCGGTGTCCTCGGCATCGGCGCCGACCTGCGCGCCTGGACGGCCGAGCAGCGCGCCGAGGCCGCCCGGTGGATCGCCCGCTACAAGGACGTACGGGAGATCATCCACCGCGCGGACGTCCGGCTCCTCGGCAGCCCGGCGGACCCGACCTGCGGGGTGCAGTACGACGATCCGCGGACCGGGGTCACCGTCGTCGCGGCACTGAGCACCGGCCGCCTCGACGGGGCTTCCCTCGTGCCCGGCCGCCCCTCCCGGCTGCGGTTGCGTGGCCTCGCGCCGGACGGGCACTATCGCGACGCCGCGTCGGCCGTCCCGTACAGCGGTGCACACCTGCTCCACTACGGTCTGCCCTTCCGGTGGAGCGCCGACCACGACGCCGAACTGGTGGTGCTCGAACGGCAGTGAACCGGACCGGCGGCAACCCACCAGGACGGCCGGCCGGCCGTACCCCGCGGACGAAGGAGACGAACACCACGATGGACCAGCCCGTACGACGGCACGACGCCCGCTTCACCGGCCGCACAGCGGTGGTCACCGGAGCGGCCTCGGGCATCGGAGCCGCCACCGCCGCGCGGCTCGCCGAGGAGGGGGCCGCCGTCGTGGTGGCCGACATCGCCGAGGAGCCGGGCGAGGCCGTCGCCGCATGCATCACCGCGGCGGGCGGCCGCGCCCGGTTCGTACGGGCCGACGTCGCCGCCGAGGACGACTGGACGCGGATCGTGGCCGCCGCCCACGACTTCGGACCCGTCGACGTCCTCGTCAGCAACGCCTACACCGTCGAGGTGACCCCCGCCCACAGCCTCTCCCTCGACTCGTGGCGGCGGCAGATCGACGTCAACCTCACCGGCGGCTTCCTCGGATTCCGCACCCTGCTGCCGGACCTGCGCGAGCGGCGCGGCGCGGTCGTCCTGACCTCCTCCGTCCACGCCCACAAGGGAATCCCCGGCCACCCCGCCTACGCGGCGTCCAAGGGTGCCCTGCTGTCACTGTGCGGGCAGCTCGCCGTCGAGTACGGGCCCGACATACGCGTGAACGCCGTCGTGCCGGGACCGATCCTGACCGCCGCCTGGGACCGGGTCACGCCCGAGGACCGGGAGCGCAGCGTCGCCGAGACGGCCGCGCGCCGCTTCGGCACCCCGGAGGAGGTGGCCGCCGCCATCGCGTTCCTCAGCGCCGACGAAGCCGCCTACATCACCGGCACCAGCCTCGTCGTCGACGGCGGCTGGAGCGTCGTCAAGGCATCCGCATGACCACGCCCCCGTCGACGTCCCCCCATCAGAAAGGCTGCTCGACATGACGCCCTATGCCCGCCGCGGCGTGCACGGCCAGACCGTGGAAGCCCTCGCCCGCCGCATCCTGGGCGGCGACATCCCCGAGGGGGCCACACTGGACCTGGTGGCGCTGCAGAGCGAGCTGGACGTGAGCCTCACCGCCCTGCGCGAGTCCCTCAAGGTGCTCGCGGCCAAGGGGATGGTCGACGCCCGCCAGAAACGCGGCACCTTCGTCCGCTCGCGCGCCGACTGGAACCTCCTCGACGCCGACGTGCTGCGCTGGCAGTTCGAGGGGGGCCGCCCGGGCGGGGCGGACCAGGCGCTGCTGCGCGACCTCGGCGAGGTCCGCGCCATCATCGAACCGGCCGCCGTGCGCCTCGCCGCCTCACGCCGCACCGAAGACGACCTCGCCGCCCTGGACGGCGCCCTGGCGGCGATGGGCGAGGAGAAGGCCGGTGCCGCGCACGCCGTCGAGGCCGACCTCGCCTTCCACCGCGCCCTGCTCGCCGCCACGCACAACGAACTCCTCGAACGCATGGAGATGGTGATCGAGTCCGGCCTGGCCCACCGCGACCGCATCGTGCACAACTCCCCGCACGGCGAGGACCCCGTCCCGGCCCACCGCGCCGTCCTGGACGCCGTGCGCGACCGGGACCCGCTGGCCGCCGAGGCCGCCATGCGTGCACTGCTCGACCAGGCCGGCCGCGATCTGGACCGCGTCGGCGAATCCGACCCGACGGAAGGCGCCCGCTCTCAGTGAAGATCACCCGCATCGAGACGTTCCTGGTCCCGCCCCGCTGGCTGTTCTGTCGTGTCGAGACCGACGAGGGCGTGGTCGGCTGGGGCGAACCCGTCGTCGAGGGGCGCGCCGAGGCCGTCCGTGCCGCCGTCGACGTGCTGGCCGAATACCTCCTCGGACGGGACCCGCTGTGCATCCAGGACCACTGGCAGGTGCTCACCAAGGGCGGCTTCTACCGCGGCGGCCCCGTCCTCTCCAGCGCCGTCGCGGGCCTCGACCAGGCCCTGTGGGACATCGCCGGCAAGACGTACGGGGCACCGGTGCACGCCCTGCTGGGCGGCCCGGTCCGTGACCGCGTCCGGGTGTACGCCTGGGTGGGCGGCGACGAACCCGCCGAGCTGACCGAGCAGATATCCGCCCAGGTCGAGGCCGGTTTCACCGCGGTGAAGATGAACGCGGCGGGAGCGACCTCGCCGATCACCACGCCCGCCGAGACCGCGGCGGTCGTCGCCCGGGTCGCCGCCGCCCGCGACAGCCTCGGCCCCGACCGCGACGTGGCCGTCGACTTCCACGGCCGCTTCACCGCCGCGAGCGCACGCCGAGTCCTCGCCGAACTCGCGCCGCTGCACCCGCTGTTCGTGGAGGAGCCCGTCGTCCCCGAGCAGGGGCATCTGCTGGGCGGGCTCGCCGCGTCCACCCCGATCCCGCTCGCCACCGGCGAACGCCTCTACGGACGGGCCGAGTTCCTGCCCGTCCTCACCGCGGGTGTCGCCGTCGTCCAACCGGACCTGTCCCACGCCGGCGGCATCTCGGAGGTGCACCGCATCGCTTCCCTCGCGGAGACCTACGGCGCCCAGCTCGCCCCGCACTGTCCCCTCGGCCCGATCGCGCTGGCGGCCAGCCTGCAAGTCGCCTTCGCCACACCGAACTTCCTCATCCAGGAACAGAGCCGGGGCATCCACTACAACAAGGACGCCGACCTGCTGTCCTACCTGGTCGACCCCGAGCCGTTCCGTTTCGTCGCGGGCCACGCCGCGCGCGGCGACCTCCCCGGTCTCGGCATCACCGTCGACGAGGCCGCCGTCCGCGCCGCCGACCGGACCGGTCACGCCTGGCGCAACCCGGTCTGGCGGCACCCCGACGGCTCCTTCGCGGAGTGGTGAGCATGACGCTGGACATCGCCACCGACCCTGCCCACGGCGGCCGTTGGACCTCACTGCGGGCGTCGGGGCGTGAGTGGCTGTGGCGGCGCGAGGCTCCCGAGCGGGACGGCGCCCTTCCTGGTGCGCCCTTCGTCGACGCGGGCGGACTGGAGGAGTGCGTCCCCACCGTGCGCGGCACACCGGATCACGGGGACGTCTGGTCGAGGCCGTGGTCGCGGGTCGGGGACCAGCAGGTCGTTTACGGTGACGGCTTCAGCCTGGCCCGCACGATCCGGGGGACGGACGGCGGCGCCGACGTGGACTACGAGCTGACGGCCGACCCGGGCTTCCGATTCGTGTGGGCCGCACACGCCCTGCTCGACCTCTCCGACCGAGCGAGCCTGCGATTGCCCGAGGGGGCGCCCACGCGTCTCTTCCCGGAGGCGGCACCGCTGCTGGAGAAGCCGTGGCCGCCCGACGCCCCCTGGGTGGACGGGAGTTGGCCCGCTCCCCGGGGTCTGCGGCTGGACCGGTTCGGCCCGGACGACGGCACCGCGGTCGGAGCGGTGGTGGACGCGCCGCGCGCTTGCGTCCATGACGGCCCGGACCGTCTGTCGTTCGCCCTCGAAGCCGACGGGCAGCCCGTGTCCGTCGCCCTGTGGCGCAACCTCGGGGGCTACCCCGCCGGACGCCCCTACCGCAGCACCGGAGTCGAGCCGATGCTCGGCCGCGTATTCGACCTCGCCGGCGCGGGTCCGGGCGACGCCGCCCGGGTACCCGCGTCCGGAGCGGTGCGCTGGCGACTGACCGTGGCCCCGCACTGCCGTTGCATCTGAACCACCTGAAACAACCTGAACCGACCTGAACCGACCCGAACAACGCACGACGCACGACGCACGCCGTACGACAAGGAGCCTTTCCATGGATCTTCGAGCCGCCCTGATCACTCACCGGCTGGTCGCGATCGTGCGCGGCGGCGACCCCGAGGCCGCCCTGCGCACGGTGCTGACGCTCGCCGACGAGGGGATCGAGCTGATCGAGGTGTCCCTGAGCGGCAAGGACGCCCTGTCCGTCATCGAACGGGCCCGGGAGAAACTCGGCCCCGACCGTCCCCTCGGCGCCGGTACGGTCCTCACCGCCGACGACGCCCGCGCCGCGTACCGGGCCGGAGCGGACTTCGCCGTCACCCCAGCACTCGGCGACGGGGTCGGCGCCGCCCACGACCTGGGCCTGCCCGTGCTCGCCGGGGTGATGACCCCCACCGAGATCCACGCCGCGCACACCTTGGGAGCCTGCGCGCTGAAGCTCTTTCCCGCCGCCCAGGCCGGCGGCCCCCCCTATCTCAAGGCCCTGCGCGGCCCGTTCCCGGACGCGGCGTTCGTCCCGGTGGGCGGTGTCGACGAGGAGGCCGCGCGCGCCTATCTGGCCGCCGGGGCCACCGCGGTCGGCGTCGGCTCGCCCCTGGTGGGTGACGCCGCGGACGGCGGAAGCCTGGACGCACTGCGCGAACGGGCCCGCGCCTACCTCGCCCTGACGCGCGGAGCCACCTCGTGACCACGGCCGGCGACACCACGGACGGGACACACGTGCGGTGCCTGCGTCCGGACCGACTCGAACTCGGTGAGGGCATCCGCTGGACCGACCGGGGCGTGGTCCTGGTGGACATCCTCGCGGGCCGGCTCCTCGCCGCGGACGGCGACCCGGGCGACCCGCTGCGCGAACTGGCCCGACTCCCTTGTCCGCTGGGCGCGGTGGCACCGGTGGCCGGAACAGCCGACACCTGGGTCGCGGCTGCCGGAACCGGGTTCTGCCTCCTCGCCCCCGGAGAGGCGCCACGCCCGCTGGCCCGCCCCGAGGCCGACGCCGCCCGGCCCATGCGCATGAACGACGCGACGGCCGACCCGTTCGGCCGGTTCTGGGCGGGCAGCATGTCCTACGACGCCGACCCGGACGCCGGATCCCTCTACCGGCTCGACCACGACGGCACGGCGGTCCGCGTGCTGGACGGCATCACCGTGCCCAACGGTCCCGCGTTCACCGCGGACGGCGACGTCATGTACCTGGCCGACAGCGCCCGGGGAGTCGTCCGACGCCACCCCGTCGATCCGGTCACGGCCGCCGTCGGGACCTCCGAGGTGTTCGTCACCGTCGACGAGGGCAGCCCCGACGGCATGGTGGTCGACGTCGAGGGCGCCGTGTGGATCGCCGTCTGGGGCACCGGAACCGTACGCCGGTATCTGCCGGACGGACGCCTCGACCGAACCGTCCGGCTGCCCGCACGACAACCCGCGGGCGTCTGTCTCCAGGGGGACCTGCTGCACGTCACGACGGCACGCGTGGGACTCGCCGACCCGTGTGCCGACGACGGCGCGTTGTTCACCGTCCGCGTCGACGTGCCCGGCCGGATCGCCTCGGGCTACGTCTTCCAGGAACCCGTCCCGCCGTCCCAGGAGGTGTCGTGAACCAGGTCCGGATGCCCGCGGTGGGCCCTGTGGTGTGCGTCGGGGAGACCATGGCCGCCCTGGCGCCCGCTCCGGCCGAGTCCCTGGAGATGGCTGAAGGCCTGCGTCTCTCGGTGGCCGGAGCGGAGTCGAACGTCGCCATGTACCTCGCCGACCTCGGCGTCCCCGTCTCCTGGCAGTCGGCCGTGGGCGACGACGCGCTGGGGCGGCGCGTGATCGCCGCGGTCGGTGCCGCCGGCGTCGACGTGAGCGGTGTACGCCGGGACCCGGACCGGCCGACCGGTCTGATGGTCAAGGAACCGGCCGGCGCCGGCACCCGCGTCCACTACTACCGCGGCGGCTCGGCCGCCTCGGCCATGGGCCCGGAAGTCCTCGCCGACGCCGCCGTGAGGTCGGCCGCCCTCGTCCATCTCTCGGGCGTGACGGCGGCCTTGTCCCCGTCGTGCCGGAACCTGGTGACCAGGGCACTCACCCCGCCTCCGGGCGAGCGACGCCAGAGCGTCAGCTTCGACGTCAACCACCGCGCCGCCCTCTGGCAGCCCGGGACCGCGGCGGACGTGCTGCGCGACCTCGCGGACCGCGCGGACATCACGTTCGTCGGCCTCGACGAGGCACAGGACCTGTGGGGCGCGGATCTCACGACGGACGACGTCCGCAAACTCCTCCCGCATCCGCCCCTTCTCGTCGTCAAGGACGGCGGGCGGGGAGCCACCGCCTTCGCCGAGGACGGCACCTGGACGGTGCCCGCGCCGCGCACCGAGGTGGTGGAACCCGTCGGCGCCGGCGACGCCTTCGCCGCGGGTTTCCTGGCCGGCCTGCTCCGCGACGGGGACATCCCGCGCGCACTGCGGCTCGGCCACATCACGGCAGGCTCGGCCCTCAAGGTGACCGCGGACCGGGGCCCGTTGCCGGACGACTCCACGATCCGCCGGCTTCTCGCCATGACACCGGGGGAGTGGGAGATCCTGGCGGCGGACGGTCTCCCGCCGAGCGGGGCCGCAGAGGACGGAACGGCCTGACGGCCACCCGCCGTCCGGCCGTATCCGGCCGAACGGCGACACCGCCCCGATCCGCCGCGGACGTCAGTCCTTGCCCGCGCCCTCCGAGGCGGCCACGGAGAGCGCGGGCGCGGTGTCGGCGTAGCGGGCCCGCATGGCGTCACTCGCGGCCGGCCCCGCGGTGAACACGTACGCCTCACTGTCGTCGAGACGACGGCCGGACCCGGCGTCGACGACCACCGGCTGCACCTCTTCGCCGCTCGCGGCGTCGACCAGGATCATGCTGCGCCGCTCCGGCGCCAGGCGGGAGTTGCCCCAGGCCGCAAGCGCGACGATCACCGGGCGCAGCGAGCGGCCCCGTTCGGTCAGTACGTACTCGTGGCGCACGGGCTGTGACTGGTAGGGCCGGCGTTCCAGCAGGCCGTCGGCGACGAGTGTCTTGAGCCGTGCGGTGAGCATGCTGGAGGAGATCCCGAGGCTCTCCTGGAACTGGTCGAAGCGGGTGTACCCGTCGAAGGCGTCGTGAAGGATCAGCAGCGTCCACCACTCGCCCACGTGCTGCACCGTGGTGGACAGCGGGCACTCCCGGTCCTCCAGCCTGATCCGGCCTGCCATGACTGCTCCCCAGAGGCACTGCTAAAGTGAAAGTTACTAGCTTCTATTTTAGCAGCAACTAGGGCCGGTGCGCTCCGCACGCCCGCGCCCCGAGGAACGGAGCCTGCCATGACAAGCCCTGTCAGCGACTCGCTCACGGGCCGGCGCGCACTGGTCACCGGTGGCACCCGAGGGGTGGGCGCCGCCGTCGCCCGGCGTCTCGCGCAGGCCGACGCCACCGTGCTGGTGACCTCCCCCGGCAGGCCCGACGGTCTCAGCCCCGACACGTTCATCGCGGCGGACCTGTCCACCCCCCAAGGCGCGGCGACCGTGGTCTCCGAGGCGCTCGACCGCCTGGGCGGCGTCGACATCCTGGTCAGCAACGTCGGCGGCTCCGAGGCGCCCTCGGGCGGGTACGCGGCGCTGAGCGACGACGACTGGGCGCGTGAGCTGAACACCAACCTGCTGGCAGCGGTCCGGCTCGACCGCGGTCTGCTGCCCGGCATGATCGAGGCGGGCAGGCAGGGGCGCGATCGTGCACGTCACCTCGATCCAGCGCCGCATGCCGCTCTGGAACGGCACGCTCGCCTACGCCGCGGCCAAGGCCGCGCCGGCGACCTGCAGCAAGGGACTGGCCAACGAGGTCGCCCCGCACGGCGTCCGCGTCAACACGGTCTCGTCCGGCTTCGTCCGGACCACCGCGGCGGACGACCTGGTCGCCCGGATCGCGGAGAACGCCGGCACCGGCCGGGAGGCCGCGCTGGACCGACTCATGGACTCGCTCGGCGGTATCCCGCTGGGTCGCCCCAACCATCCCGAGGAAGTGGCCGAGTTGGTCGCCTTCCTCGTCTCCGACCGTGCTGCGTCGATCGTCGGCGCCGAGCACGTCATCGACGGCGGCACCACCCCCACCGTCTGATCCGCCCTCTCCTCACCCGGGACCCCTCATGCCTCATGACCAGCACCGGACCATCGACCCCGCCGAATTCCCCCCGGCCGTCGCCCGCTACCTGGCCGCCCACCGCGACCGCGACACCGCCACGGCGCTCACCACCCTCACCGAAGACGCCTCCGTCACGGACGACGGCACGACCTACGAGGGAACGCCGGCCATCGCGGACTGGCTCGGCAAGGCCGCCAGTGAGTACAGCTACACCACCGAACTCACAGCGGCCCACCGCACCGACGCGACCCACTACACCGCCACCCACCACCTCGAAGGCGACTTCCCCGGCGGGCAGGTGGACCTGCGGTTCCGGTTCACCCTCCGGGACGACCTCATCGAGCGGCTGGTGATCGCACCCTGAACCACGAGCCGGCCGTGGGACGCCCCAACTGCCGATCGTCGTCAGCCCGAAAGCCGCGCCGACGCCAGCGCGTGCGCGCGGTCCAGGGCGTCGGCGGCCGGGCAGGCGACGTCCGGTACGACGCCGGTGCCCTCCCAGTTGGTGCCGGAGACCGGGTTCACCGAGCGGCCGACCGGGATCGTCGCCTCCAGGTGCGGGTGCACCGTCCAGCCCTCCCGGGGGTGCGCTCCGCCGTGGGTGCGCTCGCCCACGATCACGGCGCGGCCGAGCTGCTGCAGGTCGTAGGCGAGTTCCTCGGCAGCGGAGAACGTGCGTTCACTGGTCAGGACGTACACCGGCCCGGTGCCGCCGAAGCGCCTGCCCGGGACGTGCGCCAGACTCCAGGACTGTTCGAAGCGCTCGCCCTCGCGCCAGAACATGGTGTTCAGGTGGGTGCGCTCGTCCAGCAGGTGGCTGCAGACGAAGGCGACCGTGTCCGGGTCGCCGCCGAGGTTGGAGCGCAGGTCCAGGACGAGGGCGCGGGCGCCCGCGGCGAGGCTGAGCGCGGCGGTCAGCGGCTCCGCCGCCCACTCCAGCGGAAACAGCGCCGGGGCCAGCTCCACCACGGCCACCCCTTCGTCGAGCAACTCGACCCGTGGCGCACCCCCCAGCGAGTTGTCGAAGTCGCGGCGCATGGCGGCCAGAGCCGCGGCCCCCCGTTCTTCGGGTACCGAGTCCGCGTGGTACTTCAGGCTCAGATGGCGGTCGCCGTTGACGGACCGCAGGTCCGCGGTGACGAGCCGGCCTAACTCCTCGGCGCTGTCGACGTCGTAGGAGCCCTCGGCGAACCGCCGTCGCAGCAGGACCGTCAATTCCGCGGCGACCTCGGGGAAGACGTAGTGCGCGGTCAGGAGCCGGACGGTCTCGTCGATGACAGGGGCGGGGCTGAGGTGCGTCAAGGTCGTCATGGCGGCGAGTACAGCACCGGGCTTGCGAAAGCGTCAAGAGAGTTAGACACTTTTCGGCATGCATGACGAGCCCTCGCACACGCGGCCTCCGGAGGAGGTCCAGGAGATCAGCGCGCCCGAGCAGTTCGCCGCGCTCGCCCACCCCTTGCGTCAGCGGCTGCTTTTCGCCCTCGGGCACAGGCCCGCGACCACCAGCCAGTTGGCCGTGCAGCTCGATGCGAGGAAGGGCAACGTGAGCCATCACCTCAAGGTGCTTCGCGAAGCCGGGCTGGTCCACGTCGCCGAGACCCGCCGGGTACGTGGCGGAACCGAGCAGTACTACCAGCGCACCGCGCGCCGGATGCTGGTCACGGAACCGCAGCCGGCCGGTACCGCGGCCATGTTCGCCGGCGTCGCCCAGGAACTCGAACGCTCGCCCGCCGAGGTCGGACTGACGTTGCGCCATCTTCGTCTCAGTCCGACGAAGGCGCGGCACCTGGCGGAGACCCTCGCCCGACTGGTCGACGAGGCCGAGGAGGACGCGGACGACCAGCCGGTGCACGGGGTGCTGGTGACGCTGTATCAGCACGCCGATGGGGCAGGCGGGACCGGGCAGTCGGGCGGGGAGGTCTCGTGACCCCGCGGGGGGTCGGTGCCGCTTCCCGTGTCACGACGTAGGGGCGGCACCTCCGCCGGACGCGTCCCCGGCCTCGGGCCCCTCTCCGTCGGGAAGAGGCTGCTCCGTCCAGATGGCCTTGCCCTCCGTGGTGTAGCGGCTGCCCCAGCGTTCGCAGAGGGCGTTGATGAGCTGGAGGCCCCGGCCACCCTCGTCGGTCTCGGAGGCGCGGCGGATGCGGGGCATGGTCAGGCTCGCGTCGGACACCTCGCAGACAAGGGTTCCGCTGCACAGCAGGCGGAGTCCGATGGGCCCCCTGGCGTGCCGGATGACGTTGCCGACGAGTTCGCTGGCCAGCAGTTCCGTAGTCATGACCAGGTCGTCCAGGTCCCACTGCGCGAGCTGCTCCCGGACATGGCGGCGGGCCTCACCCGCGGCCTCCGGACCTTCGGGCAGCGCCCAGGAGGCCATCTGACGGTCGGCGACGCCGTGCACCCGTGCGATCAGCAGCGCGGCGTCGTCCGCGGTGGGCTGACCGCCCGGCAGCAGCCCCATGGTGACGGCGTCGCACACGTCCTCCAGCTCGGTGCGCAGGGCGGCCCGGGGGAGCAACTCGGCCAGCTGGGCCATGCCTTGGTCGATCTCACGGTGCCGTGACTCCACGAGCCCGTCGGTGTAGAGCACCAGAAGACTGTCCGCCGACAGTTTGAGTTCCGTCGTCTCGAACGGCGGGAACGCCGCGCCCAGCGGGGGGTTGGAGGCCACGTCGGGGTAGTGGGCGCTCCCGTCGGGCAGGACGACGAGCGGTGGTGGATGGCCCGCCCGCACCACGGTGCACGAGCCGTCGGTGGAGTCGTACAGCGCGTACAGGCAGGTGGCGTAGGAGTGTTCGCCGAGGCCGCCGACGATGTCGTTGAGGTGGCCCATGATCTCGTCGGGCGGCAGTTCCAGGGCCGCCAGGGTGTGCAGCGCGGTCCGTACGCGGCCCATCGTCGCCGCCTCGGGCAGCCCGTGTCCCATCACGTCGCCGATGACGAGGGCCACCTGCCCCGCCGACAGCGGGATGAGGTCGTACCAGTCGCCGCCCACATCGGCGGTCTGTCCGGCCGGCAGATAGCGGGCCGCCGCCGTCACCTCCGGCAGGACGGGCAACCTCGTTGGCAGCAGGGCCCGTTGGAGTTCCTGCGAGCGGGTGAGTTCGGCGTCGTACAGGCGTGCCCGCTCCAGGGCGTGCGCCACGAGGGCGCTGATGGTGAGGAGCAGCGTGCGCTCCTCGGAGCTGAGACGCCGCGGGGTATCGAAGGCGATCACGCACACGCCGAAGGTGTGGCCGGACGCCGTCAACGGGAGGAAGGCCCACGCCTCCTTGGTGGTCGGAGGCCGGCTGCCGCCCTCGGGAAACGCGGACGCCCATTCGTCGCGGGACGAGTAGAAGAGGGGCTCGCCCGTCAGGACCGCCTGCCCGACCGGATTGGCGTCGGACAGTTCCATGCCGTTCGGCCCGTGCATCTTCTGGAGGAACGTGTCCGGGTAGGCGACGGACCCGATGTGGACCAGCTTGTCGCCCTCACGGACCAGCACCAGCAGGCCCTGGGCGTCGAAAGGCGGCAGGACTCCCTGCGCGATCGCGCTCACCACGTCGTGCGAGGTGGTGGCCGCGGCGAGCTGACTGGTCAGTTCCACCGTCCGGCTCGCCCGCTCCGCCGCGCTCCGGATGGCCTCCACCTGTTCGGTCTCGCGGCGCCGCGCGTCGGTGACGTCGGTGAGGTACAGGGTGACACCGCCCGGCACCGGGACGAGCCGCAGGTGGTAGCAGAGACCGGTGTCGGCCATCGTGATGTCGAAGCCGAGAGCGACGGACTCCTCGGCCCCCCGCCTGCACCGCTCCGCCACGTCCGGCATGGAGCGCAGCGCGGGCAAACCCCACAGGTCACGTCCGAAGAGCTGCTCGTCGGTGACACCGAGGACGCGTTCGGCCTCCAGGTTGGCGAACGTGATGCGCCAGTCGTCGTCCACGGACAGGAACGCGTCGCTCATGTACTGCAGGGCGCGGCTCAGGGCATCGCGGGTGGAGCGCGACGCGTCGCTCGCCCAGCCCTTGCCGACGATGCGGTCCACCCGGCCCTGGTCGTCGAGGACGACGTGACCGGACGCGCGTGTCCACGTGTAGCTCCCGTCGCCGCCGCGGACCCGGTACTCCGCCTCGAACGGGGTGTGCGTCCGGATGGTGCGGTCGGCCGCCGCGAGCGTGCTCGGGAGGTCGTCGGGGTGCACCGCCTTCATCCAGCTCTCCACGCGGGGCACGAAGTCCGCCGGATCCGTGTGGTAGACGCTCATGGCCGCCGCGTCCCACAGCAGCTCGCCGGTGCGCACGTCCCACTCCCACGAGCCGACGGGAGTGAAGTCGAGGTCGGTCCCCAGCCGAACCGGGGCCGGCATCGCCTTCAGACGCCCCATGGTCCAGTCCGCCACCGCGGTGAGGAACGTCCACTGCTCGGGCGTCGGCTCCCGGTCGTCGCCACTGAGACATGTGATCGCACCGATGGCGCGAACCCCGTCGACCAGCGGTACGGAGAACCAGCCGGACCGCGACAACAGAGGGGCCGCGGGCTCCACGAGGTCTGCGGGGACCGCGGCCCGCCATACGCGTTCGCCGGACCGCACGGCACACGCGGTGGCGGTGGGTCCGTTCTGGTCGACGATCTCCCAGGCCCGCGTCAGCGACGCCGGCAGCCCGGCGGAGGAGACGAGACGCAGGGCCGACATCGGGCCGCGCAGATAGACGGCCCCGCCGACACACCCCAGCTCCGCCATGGAGTGCTGGAGGGCGAGCCGGAAGACATCGCTTTCCGTGATGCCGTCGTCAGCGGTGTCGAGTACGTCCAGCCGCCTGATCACAGACCCAATATAGGGTGCAATGCCGTTAATGACATCGTCTGTCAGTCGGACTGCTTCCAGAGAGGCCGGAGCCACACCGCGAGGGAGGCACGGGCAGCTGATCGCCGGAACCCGGGCGAGGACCGCTCGGCGGCGCGCCAAGGGACGGCGCAATCCGTGCGTGTCGCCATGATGATCGCTTTTGGTGGTGCAACGCAGAATCACCGACTTCGAAGGAACACACCCATGCGTATCCGCACGGCTCTCGCCCTCCCCGTCGTCGCCGTCGTCGCCGTGGTCGGCCTGGCCGGAACCGCCGCCGCCGACGGTGACGCCGGAAACGGCAACGGCGACGGCACCACCGCCACCCAGACCATCACGGACAACATGCTCAGCGGCCTGGGCATCCCCGGACACGTCTTCAGCGTCGGCAACACCGGCCTGGAGCAGAACCCGGTCACCATCACGTTCGCGAACATCGGCTAGTCCGTTCGGTCGACGGCAACGCCCGCCGCGGCCGACAGCCGCTTCCAGCGGCGCCCGGCTCCCGAGCCGCCACGTCCGGCGCACCGGACGGAAAGGCCGGCGTCCCGGTGATCACCTTCCCGGGACGCCGGACCCTTGGGGCCCGCCCGTCACCGGCTCCCAGCCCGCGCTCGGAGCCTGTCCGGCGGCACAGCGCCACCGGCATCGGCCGTGATCCCCGGACGACCCCCAACGGACTCCCCACCGGACCGCCCCGCAGCGGCCGCGCATGGCCCCGTCACCGCACGACTCCCGGGTTGCGGGCCCTCGTACCCGCCCCCACGCTGACCCTGACGCCCAGGTGATCACCGATCCCGGCCCGGTCGCGGCATCTCCGCGCACACCGGGCCGCCCGGCGATCCCCGTACGCGAGCACGGGGGCGTCGGTCCCGACGACGCGAGGGCGGTGGCACACAGGTGAACGCCGGACCGCGCCGTCCGCACCGGCGGCAGGACGCGCCCGGCACGCGGCGCGGTGGACGCCGGACGCGCTCCGTCGTGCTGGGGAACCGCTCCGCGCGCGGGTCCCGATCCGTGGCGCGGGCCCGCACGGCCGGCGCGACCGCGGGCGGAGGCGCGGCGGTGGGCCACGGACTCCGGGTGGCCGCCGCGTACGCCTGGCGGTTGCTGGTCGTCGGCGTCGTCGCCTACGCGGTCTTCTCCCTCCTGGGTCGGCTGCAACTCGTCGCCGTGGCGCTCTTCCTCGCGCTGGTCATCACGGCCGTGCTGCGCCCCCTCGCCGACCTCCTGGCCCGTCACATGCCCCGGACCCCGGCCGTGGTGCTCAGCATCGGCGGCAGCGTGCTGTTCGTCCTCGGGCTGTTGTCCCTGGTCGGCGGGCTCGTGGCGGGGGAGTCGGGGCGCCTGGGGAACGAGTTCGCCGGGGGACTGGGGCGTATCGAGCGGTGGCTGGAGGGCTCTCCCTTCCACGTGAGCCACGCGGTGCTGTCGAACCTGCAGGACAAGATCGCCCATCTCGTCTCCGAGAACCGGTCGGTACTGATCAGCAGCGCCCTCAGCGGCGTCGGGCGTGCGGTGGAGGTCGTCACCGGGCTGGTGCTCGCCCTGTTCTGCTCGCTGTTCTTCATCCGCTCCGGGGACAGGTTCTGGCGCTGGTTCAAGGACCTGATCCCGCAGAGCGCCCGCGACCCGTGGGACCGGGCGGGGCGCGCGGCCTGGCGGACCTTCGCCGGGTACACGCGCGGCATCATCATCGTGGCCGCGACCAACGCCGTGCTCGTCGGGATCGCCCTGTACGCGCTGGGGGTCCCCCTCGCACTGCCGCTCACCCTGCTGGAGTTCTTCGCGGCGTTCATCCCGCTGGTGGGCTCGCCCGTCGCGCTCGGCGTGGCCACGGTCGTCGCCCTGGCCACCAGGGGGCCGGTCGTCGCGATCGTGGTCCTCTGCCTGATCGTCGTCATCGGCCAGTTGGAGGGGCACGTACTGCATCCGCTCGTCCTGAGCTGGGCGGTCCGCCTGCACCCCGTGGTCGTCGCGGTCTCGGTCATCGGCGGAAGCATCCTCGCCGGAGTGATCGGCGCCGTCGTGGCCGTTCCGATGGTGTCGGTCGCGTGGTCGGTGATCAGCGAACTGCGCACACCGCCCGAGCCGGCGGGCCGCTCACCGGACAGCCCGCCCGCGCCACCCTGACCCCCGCTCCGTCGCGGGGGCCATCTGAGGCATGTCCCGCCGCCTCATTCCGGCCAGCCGAGCGACGAGTAGACGCTCCCGGCGGCGATGGCGGCGAGTGCCGTACGGGTGTACGCGACCAGCTCGTCGGGGAGCGCGTCCAGGGGCCACCACCGCCATTCGGTGCACCGGTCGGGTTCCAGGACCCGGGGTTCACCGCTCCAGCGGGCGGCGGCGAAGAACAACTGCACCCGGGGGAACGGGCTTCCGGGGTTGCACACGTCCACGGTGTGGACGAGGTAGAGCGCGTCGGCCTCGACGGCGATCCCGGTCTCCTCCGCCGTTTCCCGCACCATGCAGGCGAGCGCGGACTCGCCGGGCTCGCGATGCCCGGCCGGCACATGCCACGTCGAGGGGGCGAACGCGCTGTCCGGGTGCCGTTTGCCGAGCAGCACCGCACCGTCCCGTACGAGAACGAGGTGGGCGCCGACGATGCTGCGGGCGCGGACCTCGCCGCCCTCCCGGACGCGCACGGTCGGCGGCACTCCGTTGCCGTCGAGGCGGGGGCGCGGGTGCTTCTGGTGCTCGCGGAGAACGGCCGTCGTGCCGGGATCCATGGTCATGTGCGCCGTCTCGGCGATGCTCGTCCAGCGCAGTTGGATGCCTTCGTGGAGGGGGATCTCGTGGGCGGGCCTGTTCAGGGTGGCCACGTGGACGAGGCAACGGTCTGTCAGGGTGCCATCCACGTCGAAGGTGTCGACGACGAGGAACGGCGCGAGATCCGGGACGGTGAGGCCGGTCTCTTCGAGGAGCTCGCGGGCGATCCCCTCGGCGGGCGACTCGCCGGGCTCCGTGCCCCCGCCCAGCAGACCCCATTGACCGGGCCGCCAGATGGGCTTGTTCGCGTCACGCAGGTGCAGCAGGTACCGCCCGGCGTCGTCGACGAGAAGAGCCGAGGTGCCGAGCAGTTCGGCCGGGTTCCCGGAGGGCGGGGACGGCATGGCGTCCAGGCTTGTCATACGGGTGTCCTTTCGGCGGAGGCGAGGAGGAAGGATCCAGGGGGCTGGTGGCGGGCCGGGGTTGTGGGGGAGATCAGCGTTCCTGGGAGAGGCGCAGCAGATCCGCGAAGGTGCCGCCGGCGTGGACGAGATCGTCGTAGGTGCCCTGCTCGGTGAGGCGCCCCCGTTCCATGACGACGATGTGGTCGGCGATCCGGGTGTTCTCCAGACGGTGCGTGACGACGATGGTGATGCGGTCGGCCGCGATGGTCTTGATCTTCTCGAAGATGCCGTGCTCGCCCCGCGGATCCATCTGGGAGGTGGGTTCGTCGAGGATGAGCAGCGGTGGCCGTCGGTACAGGGCCCGGGAGCAGGCGAGCCGTTGCCACTGGCCGCCGGAGAGTTCGGCGCCGCCGAAGATCTCGCGTGCGAGGAGCGTGTCGAGTCCCGCGGGAAGCTCCTCGATCGCCTCGCGTATGCCGACCGCCTCGACCGCCTCCCAGACGTGCTCGTCGTCGGACGACCGGGGCCGGCCCAGCGTCACGTTCTCGCGGGCCCGCAGCGGCCACTGGGCGAAGATCTGCGGGACGAGCCCGGTGTGGTCCCAGACGGAGGCGGGGTCGGCGTGTGCCAGGTCGACGCCGTTCCAGGAGACGCGCCCCTTGTCCGCCAGGTAGACGCCGGTGATCAGCCGGGTCAGGGTGCTCTTGCCCGAGCCGTTGACGCCGACGACGGCGAGGATGTCACCGCGCCGGAGCGTCAGGGAGACCCCGTCGACGGCCGGTTCGGACTTCCCCGGGTATCTGTAGCTGACCTCCTCCAGCCGGATCTCCTCGACCGGCGTCCCGACGGCCGCCCGGCCGCGCCGGGGCGCGCGGGCCGCGGCGTCGTCGAAGAAGGCCTGCATGTCGCCGAGGTAGAGGCTGGTGTGGAACACGGCGGCGCCGTTGACGACCACCTGGGACAGCGCGGCCAGCGTGGTCTGGACGGCGACGACGGCTGTCGCGGCGATGGCGGGTGCGATCCGCCCGGTCACCGCCAGCCAGGCGAGCACACTCCAGGCAGCGGCGACGAACGCACCACCCGCGAGAGAGGACAGCAGGGAGATCCGCAGGGTGCGCGGCGCCGCGGCGAGTGTGCGCCTGTCGACCCGCTCGGAGAGCGCCCGGTACCAGTTGACGAGGTAGTCGGTCATGCCGTTCGCCCGGACCTCGTCACCGTACTTCGGTGTGGTGGCCCACCAGCGCGTCATCCCGCGTACGTTGCGGTCGGCGACGTTCGCGTAGTGCGTCTCGTAGTCGACCCGGGCCGTGAGGACCGCGCCGATGCCGGCCGGGGCCACGGCCAGCAGGAGCAGAGGCAGCATGAGGGGATCGAGCACGGACAGCACACCGCCCGCGGTGACCATCCTGATCAGGGCGGACAGGAAGCGCTGGGCGTCCATCACCATGACGGTGGTGCGGATCACCCCCATCTCCGCGGCCTCCTGACGGTCGGAGAAGCCGTCCACCGCGTACGCCGCGGCTTCGACCCGGCAGACCGCCTCGACGAGCGCGGTGTCGGTGGCCGTCGTCAGGCGTGGCGTGACGCGCCGTTCCGCGTACGCGGCGATGGCCACGGCCAGCCGGGCCACCGCACTCGCGCCGGCGACGACCGCGAGCGCCGGGAGCGCCGTCCCGAGACGGTCGGCGACCGCCCCCGCGCCGAGGAGGGGAACCATGGCCTTCGCCGTCGCCGCCAGCAGTACGGCGGCGCTGACACCGGTGGCCAACTGGCAGGCGAGGATGAGGAGTACGGCGTGACGGTCGATCCCCCAGGCCATGGCGGTGATACGCCTCAGGACGCGCGGGAGCTGGGAGCAGAGGGCGCGAAATCCCACCTCACCGAGCGGATTGACGGAGTAGTGCCCCGAGTACGTGATCTCGGCGGGCTGCGGTGGTGGCGAGGCTGATGAGGTCGAACCGGAAGCGGAGGTCAACTGCACGTCTCCTCAGGCGATTTGATGCGGCGACGGCTGCTTTCACGGGACTCAACGACAGGTGGCCCGATATCGAACACACGTGTTTCGGCCGCATCGGATTCCGTGGGGGACGGGGGGCCCGGACAGGACGCGCCGGGATATCGGGGCCGGTCTGCACACGTTGATGTCCGAATCGCCGTGGCTGATGCGGGAGTGACGGGTGGGACGTCCACGCGGTCGAGCCGAGGGGCCGCGTCATGACAGCACCCACCGAGGGCCCACCGGGCGATGTGGCAGTACCTACCGACGGCAACCATCGGCGGACATGACGGCACCTCGCCGACGTGGGCATGGCCGCGATCCGGCAGCCCACTGGAGAGGGGCGCCCGGCGGACCCTCGTGCCACCGGACGGCGCTGCTGACCGCGAGCACCGGGGGGCGGCATCGCAGTCACCGCACGGTGGACACCGACCGTGCGTCCGGCACGCCAAGGATCGGAGCACGTCCGATCGCGCCGTCGCGCGGGCGTGCGCCCGGCCGCCCGGGGTCAGGGCCTACCGGCCGATGCGCTCCGTCACCGGGCGGGCAGGCCTGCCGAGACGTGTTCGGCCGCCCGGCGCGTCGCTCTCCCGGCCGCTCTGCGGCCGGCGGGGCGCACGGGAACTTCGCGGTCGAGGAGGACGCGCCGACTCATCGCCGCGAGAGCCGTGTGCTGCGTCGTGGTCGAACCGTCAGCGGCCCGTCCTCAGCCGGTGCCGATCGACATCGGCTGAGGAGGCCGGCTTCAGGAGGCCTCCGCCGCCGCCTTGATGCGCTGGCCGAACGCCGGTGCGTCCTTGCGGGCCGCGCCGAGTGCGAAGCCGACCAGAAGCTTGCCGATGCCGTGGCCGTTGAGCACGTTGAAGATCCGGACGCGGGTCGTGCCGTCGCCGGTGGATTCGAGGTCGTAGCCGCCCTCGTCCGCCGTCACGGAGTTCTTCGAGATCTCCGTCCAGCGGATCAGGTGGGGCGGCTCGAACTCGGTGATCCGGAACCTGCGGGCCGACTTCATGCCGGCGTCCTTCACCGTGCTGGTGAAGATCGTGCCTACGGCCGTCGGGCCCTCGGGCGTCTTCGTGATCTCCTGCACCCTGGGGCTGAACTTGGGGTCGTTCGTGCCGGCGGCGAGAAAGGCGAACACCTCCTCGACGGGACGGTTGACCTCGGTTGTCGCCTCGAACTGACCGGACACGATTCCTCCTGTGCTGCGATCACGAACGCCGCTGAACGCGGACCGGCCGCGCACTTCCAGACTATGGGCCATGCGCGCCCCCGTCGCGTCGCAAGGATCCATTCGCAACACGACCGTCACGTGGGCCACTCCCCGGGCGGTCGCGCTCACCTGCCCGTCAGCGGTCCAGCGACTCGGTCAGGCGCACGGTGTAGCCGTCCTCCTCCATCAGGACGACGGTGACACCGAACGGATTGGGGTGGTCCATGTCCATCGGAGTGAAGGCGTAGTCCACGGCGGCCCGGACGGGAGCCACCAGCTCGCCGCCCTCCTGGGGTGCCGGCGTCGCATGCCACTCGATTTCCAGCACCGGCGCCTCGCCCTCCCGGCCGGACCCCACCTCGTCGTAGGGGAACTGGTGCAGCACATGACCCTCAGGGGTGGCGTGGACCATGTTGAGGCAGGGGGCAGGGCCGGTGGCGGGCAGCCGACAGGCGGTGGCGACGTCGTGGGACTCCCATGCGAGGACGACCTCGTCCGCCCCGGCCGCCGCGGCGATGTTCGACAGTGCGGCGATCCCGGTGAGCGCGTCCGCCCCGGGCTCGACCGGGCGGAGCCAGATCAGACCGACCAGCTCGCCGCGGACCAGCGGCATGATGACCGGCCTGGGGACCTCGCCCTCGCCGACCCCTGTGACGTAGGTGCCTTTCATCGAGCTGACCAGCGTGTCCCATGTTCGGCTGTCCACAAAGGCCCCCCTTCTCCTCGCTGCTGTCCTCGATCACCGCCGACCCTGCCACGCCGGGTGTCACCGTGTCAGCGCGGTGTCCGGCTTGTGCCCTCTTGGGGCCGGGTCGATCACCTGTGCGGGCGGTCGCTTAGGCTCGATCAGGTGCAGCATGTGGAAATCCTTCAGTTGCTGGTGTCCGCCGTGCACCGTTTCGAGGGCCGACCCCGCGACGGGGCACCCGCCCTGCCGGACGAGGACCTGGTGACGACGGCGCAGGTACGTGCCGACCTGGGCATCGTCGGCGACCGCTACTTCAATCGCCCCGCCCACCGCAACGCCTCCGTCACGCTCATGGCGGCCGAACGCTTCCCCGAGGGCCTCGACGCGAAGGCGGACCTGCGGCCGACCCGGCGGAACGTCCTGCTGAGGGGCGTCGACATCGAGTCGTACGTCGGTGCCACCGTGTCCCTGGACTGTGGCACCGGGCCCGTCGTCCTGGCCGTACGCGGCGAGGCGCGGCCCTGCGCGTGGATGGACACGATGTTCGGCCCGGGGGCCCAGCGGGCGCTGCGAGGCCGCGCGGGGGTCCGCTGCCGCCCGCTGTCCGACGGAACGCTCACCGTGGGGCCGGCCGTGTTCGCGGTCGTGGAACCCGCGCCGGTCAAGGGCTGAGCGAGGACGACGTACGCGTAGGGGACGACGTACGCGAGCGGGCCGACGGTCGTGACCGTCGGCCCGTCCTGGCGTCGCGCACCGGGCCGCGTGACGCGGCGGCGCGCGGTCGGGTCAGAGTTCCTGCACGAAGTACGGCTCCACGGTCATCCAGCCGTTCCCGCGGGCTCCGTAGCGGGTGCCGTTGTCGCTGCGGGCGAGGGTGTACCAGGAGTCGACGTAGTCGGGGTCGTCCGTCCACCAGTCGTCCGGGATCGCGTCCAGCACGGCGTTCACGAGCGGGACGTAGGCACCCTGGTCCGTGATGGTGAGCAGGGCGGTGGCGATGGCCTTCGCGAGGTCGCGGTAGTTGGTGCTGCCGTCCTCCTCCATCATCACGGCGTCGGCCAGGTCGTACTTGTAGTTCGACCAGTTGACCAGGATCTGGTTCGGCCGGTAGACGGTCCCGTCGTTGTCGAGGTACGGCATGTCCACGGGGTCGACCCGCGCCGCGCCGTCAGGTCCGAAGCCGGTGACGAGCGTGTAGATCTCCGCGTCGCCCTTCGCCCAGGGCTCTTCGTCGTCCGACAGCTCCACCGCCGTGATCCGGCTGGTCCAGAAGCCCCCGCCGGCCGCGCGTGCCCCTGCCGCGGGGCCGACCTGCGGCTGCGCGTCGGGGGCTGCGGAGCGGAGGCCGTACCGGTTGAGCCCGCTGCTGAGGACGTCGAGGCCGGCGGCCAGGGCCGCGGAGCCGTCGATGTCGACGACGTACACCGGGCGGGCGGGGGCGTCCCGGGCGTCGAGCGTGTGCGACCGGCCCTGGCGGTCATAGGCGACGAGCGTTCGCGTGTCGTCGTCGGACGTGGCCGCGGCGACCCAGGGTGCCGTCCCGGAGGTCAGCGCTCCGCGCATGGCGTCGGCGCCCAGGCGCAGCCTGAGCAGCGAACCGGTCTTCGCGTCCAGCCCCTTGGCGGTGGCGATCCGGTGGTCGGCGGCCGCCAGCGTGGTCTTCAGCGGGCCGGCCGCACGGTCCGCGAGGGCGGTGACGGGCACCTCGTCGGACGAGAGCGCGGCGCGCTGCAGGCGGGCGCGCCAGGCGGAGTCGGTGAGGGAGCGGGCGATCGCGCGGGCCGCCTGGTCCTGTGCGGCGCTCACAGTGGCGGCGGTATTCGCTACGGGGGTCGTCGCGGCCGCCCGGGCGGCGACGGCGGTCTGACCGGCGGACAGGGCGAGCAGCGTTCCGGCGAGTGCGGCGAGGGCACCGCGCGTACGGGGTCGACGGGGTCTCACTGGGGCGATCCTCCTGGACGTGGGGGAAGGACGGTCGCGTTGCAGCGGAGCTGGTGTGGCTGACGGCGCGGCGGGAACCTCGGTCTATGCGGGTAGACCGCCACTCCCCAGCATGGCGTGTACATGTCTGCCCCGGCAAGGGTGCGACGCCCCCTGTCGCATGCGCGCCCGGGTGTCCGGCGGGGCGTCCACGCCTACTCAACCAATCGGTTGACAATGGGACACTCGCGGTCGTACGGTTATTCAACCGAAGGGTTGAATATGGGAGGTGGGAAGTGGTCGACGACCGGCTGTCCCGCGTGTTCTCCGCGCTGGCCGACCCGACCCGACGCGACATCGTCGCGAGGCTGGCCGGCGGCGACGCCACGGTGAACGAACTGGCCGAGCCCTACGACGTGACCGTCCAGGCCGTGTCGAAGCACATCAAGGTCCTGGAGGACGCCGGCCTCGTCAGTCGCACCAGGGACGCCCAGCGGCGGCCCTGCCACTTCGAAGGTGAGGTGTTCGACCTGATGACGAAGTGGATCGAGCGGTACCGCCGCGAGGCGGAGGACCGTTTCCGCCGACTCGACGCCGTACTCGAGCAGATGGAGGAACGGCCCGCGCAGGACAGCACGCCCAAGGAGGAAGCATCATGAGCACCACAGAAGCCAACCGCCGGCTCGAGACGCGGATCGACGCCGACCCGGCGCTGCCGACCATCGTCATCACCCGGGAGTTCGACGCCTCGCCGGACCGGGTGTTCAGGGCCTACACCGACCCCGACCTCGTCGTCCGGTGGCTCGGCCCGCGCCGGCTGGAGATGCGGATCGACGAGTACGACGCCCGCAGCGGCGGCGCGTACCGCTACGTGCATCGCGAGGACGACGGCACCGAGTACGGCTTCCGCGGCGTGTTCCACGAGGTGCGCCCCGGTGAACGCATCGTGCAGACCTTCGCCTACGACGGTTTCCCGGACAGCGTCAGCCTGGAGAAGGCTGTCTTCGAGGACCTCGGCGGCCGCACCCGCGTCACCACGACATCGGTCATGGAGTCCGTCGAGGCCCGCGACGCGATCATCAAGAGCGGCATGCAGGACGGCGTCCGCCAGGGCTACGAGCGGCTCGACGAGCTGCTCGCGGGCCCGGGGAGCGACGAGGCCGACGACACCACCGACTCCGGCGAGGAGCTTCGGACCGACGGAAAGGGCCTGAAGCCATGACGAGCGCAGCCGACGAACACCGCACCGTCGCAGGGGACTTCACGGAGCGGGTGCGCGGGGTCAGCCCGGCGGCTTGGGACCGCCCGGCGCCCTGCGAGAACTGGGTCGCCCGGGACGTGGTGCGCCACCTCGTCGAATGGTTCCCGGCCTTCCTGAAGTCCGGCGCCGGCGTCGAACTTCCCCAGGGGCCCTCGGTCGACGACGATCCGGTCGCGGCCTGGACGGTCCACAGCGACGGGGTGCAGGCGCTGCTCGACGATCCGGCCACGGCGGGCAAGGTCCTGTCGAACCCGCACATCGGCGAAGTCCCTCTCGACCAGGCGGTCGACCGCTTCTACACCGCCGACGTCTTCATGCACACCTGGGACCTGGCGCGGGCCACCGGCCAGCAGGAGACCCTCGACCCCGGGAGGTGCACCCGGCTGCTCGACGGGATGCTGCCGCTCGACGACGTGCTCCGCAAGAGCGGTCAGTACGGACCGAGGGTCGAGGTCCCCGAGAGCGCCGACGTGCAGACGCGCCTGCTCGCCTTCATCGGCCGTAACCCGTGAGCGATCCGTTCCTGCGGTGAACGTGCCGTACGGGCCGTGGCGTGATGCCACGGCCCGTACGGTGCCTACGCCGTTGTGCGGCCGGTGGGGGGTCAGGCGGCCTTGTTCACCTTGGCGAGGGCCTTCGCCAGACCGTTGGCCCACAGCTGGTTGACGCGGGAGCGCTCGGTCGTGTTCGGGTAGCGGTTGGTGCAGGACGTGCCGGGGCCGCCGCCCGACATCAACTCGCTGCACGGGCCGCTGTAGTGGTCCGGCAGGCCCAGGACGTGTCCGGTCTCGTGGGCGGTGACACGGATCGAGTCGTACTGCCGGTTCTGCGCGTAGTCCAGGAAGATGTAGCCGCTGCCGTGACCGTTCGTGGAAGCGTACGAACCACGTGAGTCGTTGCCCTCGTAGTAGGTGAAGTCCGCGCCTCCGGTGGTCGACTGGAGCTTGACGTTGGACACGGAGCTGTTCCAGATCGAGGCCGCACTCGATATCTGCGAGCGGAAGCTCGGCGCCTGGGAGGCGTTGTAGTACACGGTGACCGACGCCAGCGACGGGTTGGCCGTCTGCCTCTTGGCGACCGACTTCAGCACGGCGTCGAAGAACGCCTTGTTGCCGGCGGCGCCTTCGGCTCCACCGACGTACCGGGCGTTCGCGGTGGCCGCGGAAGCGGCCGGCGCGACCGGCGCAGGCTGGGCACTCGCCGGGACCGCGGTACCCAGCGCGGCGGACACCAGGCCGGCGCCGAGCGCGAGGGCCAGGAGTCTGCGGGACGTCTTCGAGTTCGGGCGCGAGGAAAGCATGGGGGGTGCTCCTACTCGTTCGTGTGGGGTGTGAACGATGGGTTCAGCAGGAGTGTCGGGCAGGCGAAGGGCCCGGCGGATGATGGCAACAGGGGATAGCACCGAGCTATCGGGGCCAACTCGTGAGCCTTCGTCGCGATTTGAACATCTGGTGCGACGCCCCGTGCCGCCCTACCCTTCCCGCATGGATCTGGAGGTGAGGCACTTACGTGCCCTCTGCGCCATCGCCGACGCGGGCAGCCTGCACAAGGCGGCCCGCGAACTCGGCGTGGCGCAGCCTTCGTTGAGCACCCAGTTGCGCCGCATCGAGCAGACCCTCGGCGGCCAGCTCTTCGTCCGCGCCGGCACGGGCTGCCGCCCCACACCGCTCGGTCACGCCGTACTGAGCCGGGCGCGGCCTCTCGTCGCCGAGTTCACGGCGATGGTCACGGAGACGAGGGCCGCGGTGGCCCGGGCCGCCGACGAACGCCGGCTGCGGATCGGTGCCACGGCCAGTCGGGCCCTGCCCGGCTGGATCCGCAGACTGCGCGCCCGGGTCCCGCGAACCGAACCCACCCTGCGGATGGACGTGTCGGCGAACTCCTTGCTGCGCATGGTCGCGGGGGGCTGGCTCGAACTGGCCTTCGTCCACGAGGTGGAGGGCAGCCCTCTGTGCGTTCCGCCGGAGCTTTGCCTGCGTGTTCTCGTCGAACGCGAGCCGCAGTTCGTCACCCTCGCCCCCGAACACCCTGCGGCCCGGCGACACGAAGTGCCGCTCGCCGAACTCGCCGACGAGCAGTGGATGGTGGACTCGACCGTCGACGGGGAGTGGGACGGCGTCTGCCGCGTGCTGCGCGGGGCGGGACTCGACCCCGACATGCTGCACGGCGACTACATGACCGCCTACTCGCTGGCCGCCACCGGCGAGGTGGTCACGGTCAGTCAGCCCACCGCGCGCCCTCGCTCCGACGTCGCCATCCGCCCGCTCCAGGGCGACCCGATCGGCGTACGGCTCCTGCTGGTGGCGCGTACCGAGGCCGAACTCGACAACGGCTACAAGGAGTTGGAGGAGGCGTACTGGGAGGCGGCTCACCAGGCTCCGGCCTACCGGGACTGGCTGATCCGCCAGGAGGCGCGGGAAACGGCGCGAGCGCTGGGCGAGAGCGTCGGGGGAGCGGGCCCGGAGGGGCCGGAGCGGGTGCTCGTCGTGGAGGCCGGACAGAGCGGGTAGCGGGTAGCGATCACCGCCGGTGACGCGTGAGCGGCGGCACCGGCCGGAAGAGCGGGGGCGGCGGGCTCTGGTCGAACGGCCGTCGGAGGCCTCCGCCGAGCCTCCTCGGGGAGGCCGCCGCTCGCAGGCGCGGCCCCCGGGGGGTGGTTGTCGTCAGCGGACGACGTCAAGGACGTTCATCTGGAGGCCGTTGGAGTACACGGCGTGCTCGACGAGCTTCAGCTTCTGGGTGTCCTTGTCGGTCGCCGGGAACAGCCGCTTGCCCGCGCCGAGCAGCAGCGGGAACACCAGCAGGTGATAGCGGTCGACGAGCCCGGCGTCCGCGAGGCCGTGGTTCAGGGCGGCGCTGCCGTGCACGATGATCGGGCCGCCGTCGGTCTCCTTGAGGGCGGCGACCTCGTCGAGGTCACGCAGGATGGTGGTCTCGCCCCAGTTGGAGACCAGCTTGTCCTCGGTGAGTCCACTGGAGACCACGTATTTCGGCATGTCCTTGTAGCGTGCGAAGTCCGGCATGTCGGGCCACACGGGGCTGAACGCCTCGTAACTGGCCCGGCCCAGCAGGATCGCGGCGGACTCCTCCTGTTCCCGCCCCTTGATCTCGAAGGCCTCGGGAACGAACTCGACCTCCTTGAAGGTCCATCCGGCGTTGCGATAGCCGGCTTCGCCGCCGGGGGCCTCCATGACGCCGTCGAGCGAGACGAACGCGGAGCTGATCAGGGTGCGCATGCTGGTTCCTTAGGTGTCCGGTGTGCGGTCTTCGCTTGCTCGCCGCCGCTTCGACCACGTTCGACTCGACGGCCCCTCGCTGAGGAGTCTTACGGGCCGCACCGGAGATCGACCGGTACGACACCGTCGGCATTCGGACGCCAGAGGTTCCTCGATCACGGCGACGTCCAGCACTCTTCCAGGATCCATCCGACAAAAAAATTTGTCAAGGAGGAAAAAAGTGTCGGTGGGAGGGTCGGTGCGCGACGGCTAGCGTTGTTCATGGTGTCGGGGGAGGGGTACGGCGGGGAGCGTGGCCGAGGTGGCTGTTGCGCCCGGGGCTCGGGTGGCCACACCCTCGTTGGAGGTTGAGAGCGGTGGGGTGCTCAGGTCGGCTGACGAAGCCGGCCCATCCGATCAACGCCGACGTGCGTCCCGCTGTGGGCCCTCGTCCGCGCCGCGGGGCGACTCCGTGGCGATGAACCAGCCCGGTCCGACCTCGGTCAGTAGATCCGTGAGGCCCTCGACCGCCGAACGGAGGTCCTCCTCCGAGAGCTCCACGGGCGTCGGCAGGCTGCGGCCGTAGAGGCGGAGGCGCCAGAAGTCGAAGGTCTCCGCTCCGTCCGCGGTGAAGTCCACATCGACGTCGATCCCGGCCGGCGTCGTCAGCCGGCAGCCCGCCCCGTGCACCACGTACGCGCAGCCGCCGGCCCGACCGCGGCGGTCGATCTCGCCCGAGCGGACGAGCGCGAGCAGATCCGCCAACCGCTCCACCGAGGGGATGGAGGCCCTGACCGCCGAACGGGCGTCGTCGAGAGCGGCGACGAAGCCGAGCAGCAGGCCCCGTGCTGCCTGCGCCTCGCGTCCTGGCCCACCCCCGCCCTCGGTCGGGGAATCGCTCACCGCGGGCTCCGCGGCGACGGTGAGTGGTCCGGCGAAGGGCATCGCCGCGATGTCGGCTCACCTCGTCGTGCGAGGCCGTGAAGCGCCGTCCGATCCGACGGGCGCATCAAGGGGTGGGCCCAGCACCGGATTTCGGGGCAGCGGCCTCCAGGTCGGTGATCGTGCCCGACATGATCGTGCGGACGTGCTCGCTGATGTGGTGCGCCGGCCAGTCCCACCAGGCAACGTCGAGGAGGCGGTCGATCTCCTCCTCGCTGTAGCGGGTGCGGATGAGACGGGCGGGATTGCCGCCGACGATGCCGTAGTCGGGTACGTCCGCGGTGACCACGGCTCCGGAGGCGATGATCGCGCCGTTGCCGATCCGCACGCCGGGCATGATCGTCGTGCCGTGTCCGAACCAGACGTCGTGGCCGACGACGGTGTCCCCGCGGTTCGGCAGCCCGGTGAGCAGGTCGAAGTGCTCGGCCCAGGAACCGCCCATGGTGGGGAAGGGGAAGGTCGAGGGGCCGTCCATGCGGTGGTTGGCGCCGTTCATGATGAACCGCACCCCCGTGCCCAGCGCGCAGAACTTGCCGATGATCAGCTTCTCCGGCCCGTAGTGGTAGAGCACGTTGCGCGTCTCGAACGCGGTCGCGTCGTCCGGGTCGTCGTAGTACGAGTACTCCCCGACCTCGATCAGCGGGGACTGCACCAGTGGTCTGAGCAGCACCACCCGCGGCTGGTCGGGCATCGGATGGAGAATCGTCGGGTCGGCGGGCACGGGCATGGCGAGTGATTCCTTCCGGGCGCGAGTCGGTATCTGCTCCATGATCACGGTACTGCGCCGGTGACGACAGGCGGGTGCGCGTGCGGCAACAGGCTTCCGCCGACTGTCACTTGCCGGCAGGTGTCCGCAGCGGGCGTTGTCCGGTCGGAGGCGAGCAGGGAGGGCCTGGATGCGGCTGTCGTGGGCAGTCAGGCGATGGCCACTCCCCGTCTCGCCAGTGCGTCCCGCAGTTCCTCCGCGAGCGGAACCGTGCTGACCACGCGTCCGAGCCGGGGGAGCAGATCCAGGTCGGCGGGCGACACAACGTCGAAGAGATCGTCCTCGCCGTCCCAGACGGGTGCGCACTCCTGGTACACCTGAAGGCCGCCGTCGACGATCAACTCGTCGACCGTGGCCAGGAGTTCGTCGTCGATCTCCAAGGCCTCGGAATGAGCGCGGGCTTCGGGGATCACCTGGCAGGACAGGCCCTGGGCGTAGGCGTACGACCAGGGGTCGCCGCCGAGCCCGCGCGCACGCACGAGGTCGGCGAGGCGGAACCGAGGCGTCAGCGTCTCGTCCGCGTACATCAGCTTCTCGATGACGAGCAGCTTGAAGTTGAACTCCTGGAAGTCAGCCATGCGATCACCGTAAGTCACGGTACTGACAACGCGGCAGGTGCGGCAGGTGGCCTAGCCGTGCCGGGCACGCTGCGGTGGCGCACGGGCCATCCGCGCCTGGGACGCACGGCGGAGTTCGCGCGCCCTCAGCCGGCCGGGGCGGTCGAGTCGGTCGGCGCCCGAACGCCCTTGTCCGTTCCGCCGTCCCGCACAGGCGACGGCTCGGCGGCCTCATCCCCGCCGATGATTGCCAGCTCTGCCGCGAGAGTCCGCAGCCAGCCGTCGATGTCGACCAGCGTGGGACGTACGGGCGGCGGGGCCGAGGAGATCACCTCGGCCGGCAGCGCCGTCGGTCGCACGCGTACGCCGCCCGGCGGGAAGGTGGCGGCCCGGTCCATGGCGGTGGTCAGTCGCGCGACCGACTCCCGGGCCCAGAGAACGGCGTCGGGCGGCGCGGGACCGTGGTCCTGCCGGGGCAGCCAGTGCGCCCCGGCCATCGCGTGGGAGCCGCAGTTGAGCGCCGCGAGCCAGTCGGGGCCGCCACCGCCGGGATCTCTGCCGCCCTCCGTCCGGTACTGCGCGTAGGCGCCCTCGGCGATACGGAGGCGGTGCCGGGCCAGGCGCAGCGCCTCCTCGGTCGCGTCGTCACGAGCGCGCGCCTCGTCGGGTGCGTCGACCAGGTTCGCGGTGGTGAGGGCCACCAGGCGCGCCACGGCCTGCAGCAGTTCGGCGGCACCGCGCCGGACCTCCGCACGGGCTCCGGCGGGCCAGGCGAGCACGCCGCAGAGCAGCCCGATCGTGCATCCCGTCAGGACGTCGAGGAGTCGTACCTCCGCGAGCCGCCAGGTGGCCGGGGTGAGCTGGCTGAAGGCGGCGGACACGACCAGGGTGAACAGGCCCTGCGCCCAGGCGGGTCCGGCGACCGGTCCCACGGCGAAGGCCACGAACATGGCCGGGACGAGCACGACGGCGTACACGACGGTCGCGTCCCCCGCCCCGAACAGCAGCACTCCGGCGGCCAGCGCTCCCAGCAGCGTGCCGACCGCCGCCGACCGGACCGTGGACCAGGTCGCTCCCGCGGTCGTCCGGCCCAGGGTCAGGACGGCGAGCAGCACCCAGAAGCCGTGCGAGAGGTCCAGGGTGCCCGCCACGAGCCGGGCCGCCCCGAGCCCCAGGGCCGTACGGACGGCGTTCTGGAACAGCACCGAGCGCAGGGTGAGGTTGCCGGTCAGCCGCGCGGTCAGGAGCCGTGGCGTGGAGGGCTCCGCGTACCAGAACTGTTCGTGCGGCATCCCGGGTGAGCTGCGGCGACCGCCGATCGCGACGGTGACGGCGGTCTGCACGGTCAGTGCGGACGCGGCCGTGGCCAGCACGGCGGACCTGTGGCGCAGAAGCGGCGGCGAGGCCTCGGCCCCGTCCTCGGAGGGATGTCCGCGTACGGCGACGAAGTCGGCGACCTCCTCTTCCAGCATCTCCTGGCCCGGAACGGCGCCTGTGCCGCGCAGGGCGCCCGCCGTGGCGGCGCAGGCGGTCGCGACCTCGCGCAGCAGGGCCCCGCAGTGCGGGTCGTCGCCCGGTTCCGGAGCGGGCTTCTCGAACGTACGGGCCAATTGGTTCAGTACCCGCCGCGTGGCGGATCCGGCGTGCGCCAGCCCTCGGGAGGTCCGTCCCGCTCCGGTGGGACGGGAGGCGGGGGGCAGCTGGGAGAAGCGCAGTGCTCGTCCCTCGTCGGTCAGGCGCCGCGCCCGTTCGGGATCGTGGCCGTTTCCCTGCGCGGCGGCGACCGCCCCGGCGGCCGCGGCATCGAGCGCCGCGGCGATCCGCGCACGGTAGGGCGGCGAGGGCGACGCGGGCAGGAGCAGCAGCTCGCACACGACCAGCAGCGCGCCACCGGCGAGCAGGCCGTAGAGCCGCTCCGACAGGGTGTCCGGGGCGTAGGGCGGGAAGCACGCGAGCACGTAGAAGAGCAGCAGCCCCGGCACCACGCTCGCGGGCGCCGGACCGTAGGCCGCGGCGAAGGAGACGGTGAAGCCGATCACCAGCATCCCCGCCACGGCCGAGGCGGTGGTCACGGCGAGCGTGGTGCCGAGGACGGTCAGAGCCACGGCGAGCGGCAGGACGAGCAGGACCGCACGGGCTCGCTGCCGGCCGCCGCCGGGGACGGGGGAGAGGACGCCCAACGCGATCGGTGTGAAAAGGGCGTAGACCGCGACGACCGGCTGGTCCAGTGCGTAGAGCGCGGTGTAGAAGCCGGCGAGGGCGGCGACCGTGACCCGCGCGGCCTGCCGTGCGGCGCGTACGCGAGCGGGGGAGAAGGGCCCCTGCGGCATCGACGCTCCTTCCCGGCGCCTCCCCGGGGCAGTCCCCGCCGTAGGTCCATTGTCGGCCGGGAGGCGGGCGGCGGCAGCGCGGCACCGGCCGGTCGCCCACCACCCGGCGCGACCGCATGCCCGAGGTGTCCCTCAGCCGATCAGAGCCTCGGAGATCTGGCGGGTGGTCTGCGCGGCGACCCGCGGGTCGGTGTCGGCATAGGACGTGTACGCGTTCAGGGCGGTCGTCAGGGCCCAGCCGCGGCCCCGGGTCCACGTCGCGTCGTCCACCCCGAGCGCCGAGCGGAAGACGTCCCGGCTCGCGGCGGACATCGAGGTGAAGGCGACGGTCATGTCGCAGGCGGGGTCGCCGATGCCGAGTCCGCCGAAGTCGATGACCGCGCTGAGGCGGCCCTCGAGGGTCAGCAGGTTGCCGGTGTGGAAGTCGCCGTGGAACCAGACCGGTGGGCGTTGCCATCCCGGGGCGTTCAGTGCCGCGTCCCAGACTGCGGTCAGCGCCGTGCTGTCGAACGTGTCCGCGACCTCGGCGATGGCGGCGCGGGTCGCGTGGTCGCGGTCGGCCAGCCCTCCAGCGGTGAGGTCGGGGTGGGTACCCTCGGTCGGCATGTCGTCCGGTGTGCAGCGCTGCAGGGCGGTGAGGAATCCGGCCAGTTCGGCGGCGGCCGCGGACGAGTCGGCCAGCACCCCCACCGTCGCCACGTCACCGTCCAGCCAGCGGGACACCGCCCAGGCCCACGGGTAGCCGAACTCCGGCTCCCCGACCGCGACCGGTACGGGAATCGCGAGCGGGAGATGCGGGGCGAGCCGTGGCAGCCATGCGAACTCCTTCCTGGCCTGACCGAGGGCACCGGCATGGCGGGGCAGCCGGACGGCCATTTCTTCGCCGAGCCGGTGGATGACGTGGTCCGAGCCGGCCGGATCGACACGTTCCAGGGGCAGTTCGGCCCACTGCGGGAACTGCGTGTCGACCAGCCGCCGGACGAGGGCGGCATCGATCTCGGGACGGCTGTCCGGGGTCTCCGTCGCGGGCAAGGGCGCTCCAGTGGTCGGCCCGCGGCCTACGGCGGGCGGTCGGAGCCATCACAGTGGGTGGCGGTCCCGCCTGTCCATCGCATTTGACGGCGAACGGAGTTGAGGCGACCCGAGTCCGTGAGGCCCGCGGTCGTGCAACCCTGAGGTTGCGTCTGGGTCCCTTGTCGTGCAACCCTGGAGTTGCATCTGATCGTGGAGACGAAGGAGACCCTCATGAGCGAGGACCGGATCGAACGCGAGACCCTGATCGAGGCGTCCCTGGACCGGGTCTGGTCGCTGGTGGCCCAGCCCGGGTTCTGGGTGGCCGACAAGGCGAGCCTGCCGGGGACCGTGGCCAAGGAGGGCGATTCGCTGGTGCTGAAGAACTCCGAGCACGGCGACTTCCCGGTACGGGTGGAGAAGGTCGATCCCCCGACCTACCTCGCGTACCGCTGGACGAGTGCGTTCCCCGGAGAGGATCTGCGCGAGGACAACAGCACGCTCGTCGAGTTCACGCTGACCGAGGAGGGTGGCCGGACCCGGCTGCGGGTGGTCGAGAGCGGCTTCGCGGTGCTGGCCGGGTCCGAGGAACTCCGCGGCCAGAACCTGAAGGACCACACCCAGGGCTGGCCGCTGGAGCTCGACGCGCTCAAGAAGCGCGCCGAACAGCCCTCGACGTGAGCGAAGGACGTCCCGGTGGCGGCGCCGAGGGGGTGGACGGCGTCCTCGGTGCGCTGGCCGACCCGACGCGGCGCCAGCTCCTCGACCTGCTGGCCGAGAAGGGCACGGCCACTGCCACGACGCTCGCGGAACGACTCCCCGTGTCGCGGCAGGCGGTGGTCAAGCACCTCGTCGTGCTGGACGCCGCAGGACTGGTGTCCGGCAGCCGCGTGGGACGCGAGGTTCGCTACGCGCTGCGGCCCGCGGCGCTGGACGCGGCGGCCCGGTGGATGGCCGCTCTCGCGGCGGACTGGGACCGGCGGCTGGCGAACATCAAGCGCGTCGCGGAGGCGCCGGACGAGGCCCCGCCGTCCGCCCGGCACGACTGACCGGGACCGGGACGGGCTCCTGACCGCCCGCCCCGGCCTGATCGGCGGGTGGATCGGGGCCCGTTCACCGTCTGATGTCAGCTGGGTCACGATGACCGCCGCGGACGTGGCCGACCGCGGCGTGTCTCGTTGGACCCGTCATGACGATGTGGCACCAGGACAGACCCGTCACGGTCTCGGTCCGGCCTGCGGGCGCGGACTGGCTGAACGGTGCGGAGAGCGACTGCCGGTGGTGCTGTGAGCTGGGCGCCCCCCTTCCCGTCGGCGGGGTGGCCCAGGCCGCGCTTCCCTGCGCCGAGCCGGCCACCGGGTCGTGCGTCGTGCCGGTGACCGGCGAGCGGGACGGGCGGGCGGCGCCCGTACCGACGCGTGGGTCGTCACCCGCGCTGACGCACGTGTACGGATGGATCGAGCGCACGCGGGTCGTCATAGTGCCGGTGGCCATGATCACCGTGCTGGCCGCCCTGACCCTCGTGGCCATGGGCTGAAGCCCGTACCCCTGGCAGGTGCGGGCGTTCCTGCCTGCCCTTGAACGCGACGACGCAACGGCGCGGCCAGGCGCCCCCTCGAACCGCTCGACTACTTGGACTCGACACGTCCCACCGGGTCGGACGCGGCCGCCAGTGTGTCCAGTGCCGTCCGCCATGCGGAGTCCCCCGGGCTGAGTTCGCTGCGGAGATAGGCCGCGGTGAGACGCGCGACGGCGGTGACGCGCTCGGGGTTCTCGTCCGTCGTCTCGGCGACGTCGTAGCCGGAGACCCCGCCCAGACCGTGCTCCGCGTCGAACACCGTGAGCAGGGACTTGCGGCCGGGGGAGAGGAAGTACGGGTCCGTGTGCCACTCCGGGCCCCGGACCGTCAGGTGGGCCGAGGCGTCCTTGTCGCCGGCGACCACGAGCGCCGGGGTCCGCATGGTGGAGAAGTCCGTCGTCAGGAAGAACGAGTAGTTCTCGGCGGTGGACGCGGTGAGGGAGTCACCGCCGCGGCCGGGAGCGGCGAGCAGCACGCCGGCCTTGATGCGGGGCTCGGCGAGGTTCACCACGGTCCCGTCGTGCGGGTCGGTGAGGTGGGCGCCGAGCAGCAGGCTCGCCGTGTGTCCCCCCATGGAGTGTCCGGCGACGGCGACCTCGGTCCGGTCCGTCCGGCCGCGGAGCAGCGGTACGGCGTCCTCGATCGCGTCGAACTGGTCGAGGACGCGCGTCATGTCCTCCGCCCGCGACCGCCAGTGGAGCGGCGCCCCGGGCAGGTTCGGGTCGAGCCTCAAGGACCGGGAACTCAGGTGAGTGGGCTGGACGACCACGAAGCCGTGCGCCGCCCACTGGTCGGCAAGCGGTGCGTAGCCGTTCAGCGAGGAGAGATGGTTCGACGGGCCCTGGCCGTGCGACAGGAGGATGACGGGCAACCCGGTGCCGGTCAGGGGTGCGGAGACGCGTACGCGAAGGTCCACGGCGCGGCCGGGAGCGGGCAGCATCACCGGGCTGACCGAGAGGACGGGCGCGGGCGAGACACCGGTGCCGGCTGAGGTGCTGGGTTCAGTCATGATCCGTGTTTCCTTTCGTGGCCACTCCCGCCGGCCACGCGCCGATCGTGGCGGGCGGGGGCGACGGAGGGCGGCGTCCGGCCGCGGACCGACCGCAGCTCAAGCGGGACGCTGTTCCGTTTAATATACGGAACGATGTCCCGCTTGGTCAAAGGGGTCGGATCCGACGCCTCGGTGGGGGGTCGGGAAATCGGCCGTCCTCACACTTCCCACCCGTTGTCTGCTCTCTCCGTTGACACCCCCTGTTCGCCCTCTTAGGGTCGCGCCACCGTTTCGAACGCATGACGAGATCTCGAACGACGCAATAACTGGCCGTCCAGGTAGGGAAGTTGGACGCAGGTGTGGATCGAGAGCACCGGACGGCGAGGTCGCCCCGAAGGGTCCGGCCCCGCCGCCCGACTGGAAAGTCCCTTCCGCGCCCGGCATGTGACGGCCCATCACCTCTTTCTCAATGACGAGAAGAACAAGGAACGATGACCATGCGCAACCGAAGAACCGCCTCCGTCGCCATCGCCGGGGCCGCCTCGATCTCCCTCGCTCTGTCCGCCTGCGGCGAGTCCCGCGAGGTCAGCTCCGACAAGGGGGGCGTGGTCGGCGTCGCCATGCCGACCAAGGCGTCCGAGCGCTGGATCACCGACGGCAACAACGTCGTCAAGGACCTGCGGGACAAGGGGTACAAGACCACGTTGGTCTACGGAGACGACAGCCCGGACCAGCAGGTGTCCCAGATCAAGAACCTGATCACGCAACGCGTGGACGCGTTGATCATCGCGGCCATCGACAACAGGTCCCTGGGCACGGTCCTCAAGCAGGCCGCCGCCGCGGGCATACCGGTGATCTCCTACGACCGCCTCATCCTCGGGACCGCCGACGTCGACTACTACGCGTCCTTCGACAACGACCAGGTCGGCCGGCTCCAGGCCCGTTACATCATCGACAAGCTCGGCCTCGAGGACGGCAAGGGCCCCTTCACCGTCGAGTTGTTCGCCGGTTCGAAGGACGACAACAACACCAAGTACTTCTTCAACGGCTCGATGGAGCTCCTCGAGCCGTACCTGGACAGCAAGCAACTCGTCGTCCGCTCCGGCCAGACCGACCTGAACGAGGTCACCACCCTGCGCTGGGACGGCGCGACCGCACGGAAGCGCATGACCGGCATCCTCGCCAAGTCGTACGCGACCGGAACGGTCGACGCGGTCCTGTCGCCGTACGACGGCATCTCCATGGGCGTCCTGGCCGCGCTGAAGGCGGACGGCTACGGGTCCGACGCCAAGCCGCTGCCGATCATCACCGGCCAGGACGCGGAACTGGCCTCGGTGAAGTCGATCATCGCGGGCGAGCAGTCGCAGACCGTCTACAAGGACCTGAGCCAGCTCGCCCTGGTCGCCACCACCATGACCGACGAGGTGCTCAACGGCAGGCAGCCGAACGTCAACGACAAGGCGACCTACGACAACGGCGCCAAGGTCGTACCGGCCTACCTCCTCCAGCCGACGAACGTCGACAAGACCAACTACAGGAGGGTCCTCGTCACGAGCGGCTACTACACGAACGCCGAGCTCAAGTAGTCCCCGACAAGGGGTAGGCGCGCGCCGGCCGGTCTCGGCGGTTGTCCCGGGGCAGGTGCGCCGCTCGTCCCCTCCCGATGGACGGACAGCACGATGCTCCCGGGCGGTGGCGAGCGTCCGGGAGCATCCAGTCGTCGAAAGCGGCTAACGCCGAGCCCGCACCAGGAGATACAGGAAGTACGGCGTGCCGATGACCGCCGTGACCACGCCCGCGCCCAGTTGGGCCGGGGCGATGAGGGTGCGGCCCAGGAGGTCGGCCGTGCAGACCAGGATCGCGCCGAGGAGCAGGGCGACCGGGACCACGCGGGCGTGGCGGCGGCCGACCAGGGCGCGTGCCGCGTGCGGGGCGACCAGGCCGACGAAGCCGATCGTGCCCGCCGCGGCGACGGCGGTGGCGCTCAGCAGGACGCTGACGACCAGCAGGCCGAGCCGGGCCGGTGCCGTGCGCAGGCCGAGCAGCTTCGGCGTGTCGTCGTCGAGGGCGATCAGGTCGAGCTCTGTGTGTCGCAGTACGGCGACGACGGTTCCGAGGGCGAGCGCGGCGGCGACCGGCAGTGCGTCGGGCAGGGTGCGCCCGTAGGTCGACCCGGACAGCCAGGTCAGTGCCTTGGTGGCGTTGAACGGGTCGGTGAGGACGATGAACAGGCTGATGAGCGCCGTGGTCGCGGCGGACACGCCGACGCCCACCAGGACCAGTCTGTTCTGTCCGAAGCCGTCGCCGGCCGCGAGGCCGAACACGACCACCGCGGTGACCGCGGCTCCCGCGAAGGCGGCTCCGGCGATGCTCCACGAGCCCGCGAGGGGCACGGTCGTCAGGAGCAGGACGGCACCGAGCGCACCGCCGCCCGAGACGCCGAGCACACCCGGCTCCGCGAGCGGATTGCGTGTGACGGCCTGGACGAGGGTGCCCGACAGGGCCAGGGCGGCACCCGCGAGGAGGGCCGCGAGGACGCGCGGTATCCGGGTGTCGAGGACGAACGACACGGACTGACCGGCCCGGCCCTGCGCCCAGTTGACCACGTCGCCGAGCAGCAGTTTGGTGTCGCCGAGGAGCACCGCCGCGACGACGGTCCCGGCCAGGACGACGGTGAGCACGGCCGCCGTGGTCAGGAAGGCCGATCTGCTCGGGATGCGCAGCCGTTCCGGGCTGGTGGCGGTGGTGGTGTCCCGTACGCGCAACGCCATTCCGATGAGGAACACCGCACCGAGGATGCTGGTGACGACACCGGTGGGGACGGCGACCGCGGCCTCGGGGCTCACGCTCGCGCGGAGCAGGACGTCCGCACCCAGCACGAGCGCCGCTCCGGCCAGCCCCGCGACGGGAAGGCCCGCCCGGATCCGGGCCAGCGCCCTGACGTGCCGGGTCAACGGGCGTACCAGCGCGGGGGCGCAGAGGCCGACGAAGCCGATCGGACCGGCGAGCGTGACCGCCGCGGCGGCGAGCAGCGAGGCGCAGACCACGACGATGATCCGCGTGCCGCGGACCGGTACGCCGAGACCGCGGGCCGCCTCGTCGCCGAGCGCCAGCGCGTCCACCCGACGGGCCACCAGCAGGAGTCCGGTGAGGCCGGCGATCGCGACGGGCGTCATCTGCAGAACGCCGTCGAACCCGTTCTGGCTGATGCTGCCCTGGTTCCACTGGTAGAGGCCGCTCGTCCGCTCCGGGTACAGCAGGAGCAGTGCCTCGGTGAGGGAGGACAGGCCGAGCGACAGGGCGCTGCCGGCCAGGACGAGCCGTACGGTGCCCGCGCCCGGCCCGGTCAGCGACAGGACGATCGCCGCAGCCGCGAGCGCGCCGGCGAACGCCACGCCCGAGGAGGCGACGAGCGGCAGACCGGCGCCGGTGACGGTGAGCAGACCGAGAGCCAGATAGGAACCCGAGTTCACGGCAAGGGTGTCGGGCGCGGCGAGCACATTGCGGCTGACGGCCTGAAGTGCGGCACCGGCGACGCCGAGGGCGCCGCCGACGAGGAGGCCCGCGGCCGCCCGGGGCAGCCGCGAGGCGATGACCACCGAGGCGTCGCCGGGGTCGGCCGCGCCCGTGAGGGCCTTCCAGACCTCGGCCGCCCCGACGGCGGCGGTGCCCTGCGTGATGTCGACTACCGCGAGAGCGGCGACCAGGAACGCGAGCACGGCCGTCACCGCGAGCGCGCCCGTCCTGGAGGTGATGGCCCGTGAGCCGATGGCGGGGGCTGTTGCGGTGACGGCCATGGCGCTACTTCGTCAGGGCGCCGACGAGGGCGTCGACGTAGGCCTGCATGGACTTCGGGCCGCCGAACATCCAGATGCCGTCGGGCAGCCGGTGCACGTTGTCCTTCTTCACGAAGGGGAGCGACGTCCAGGCGGAGTTCTTGGCGAGGTCCTTGGCGAACGGGTCGGAGGGCTCACTGGCGTTGCCGATGTAGGCGAAGTCGAGGTCGCCGAGTCCGGACAGGCCCTCGACGTCGGTGCTGCCCAGGCCGTAGCTCTTGTCGCCCTTGACCTTCCAGGCGTTCTTCAGGCCTATCGCCTCGTTGACGGTGCCGATCAGCGATCCGCTGGTGTAGGGGCGGACGGAGACCTGGTTGGAGGCGACCCAGCCGTCGGCGAAGGCGACGGACCGTCCGGCGAGCCCGGCGGCGGCGAGCGTCTTCCTGCCCGCGGCGATCTTGGCGTCGAACTCCTTGTTCGCCTGCGTGGCCTCGGCGCCGGTGCCCGTGGCGCGGGCGATGAGGTCGAGGTTCTCCTTCATCCGCCCGATCTGGTCGGCGGAGTCGGCAGGGCTCAGCTCCAGTACCGGGGCGATCTTCCGGAGCTGCTTCACGGCGGCGGCCGGCAGGTCACTGGTGGCGACGATCAGGTCGGGGGAGAGGGAGGCCACGGTGTCCATGCTGGGCTCGCCGCGCGTACCGATGTCCTTCGGCGCGTTCTTCAGCGGGGCGGAGGTGTCCCAGGCCTTGTAGCCCTTGACGTCGGCGACCCCGACCGGGTCGACGCCGAGGGTCACCAGGCTCTCGACGACGTTCCATTCGGTCGCGACGACCTTCTTGGCGGGCCCGTCGAGCTTGATCTCGGCGCCGGTCGCGTCGGTCAGGGTGATGTGCTGTGTGCCCTTGGCGGCGGCGTTCGTCGAGGCGGGCTCGGTCGTACCGCAGCCGGCCAGGACGAGCGCCGCGGCGGAGGCGGCCGTGAGGGCGAGGAGGTGGCGTCTCATGAGGTGGTGCTGAGCCTTCCGGTTCGTGCGTGGTGGCGGCCGACGGCGCGGGTGCGCAGGCGGCCGGTCAGAGGGTCGGTGTCGACATCGATGCGGATGCCGTAGGTGTCGGTGAGGCGTTCGGCCGTGAGGACGTCCTCCGGCCTGCCGTCGGCGATGATCCGTCCGGCCCGCAGCAGCGCGATCCGATCGGCCACGGCGGCCGCCTGGTCCAGGTCGTGCAGGACGACGCCGACCGCGATGCCGTGGCCGCCCGCCAAGTCCCGTATCAGATCCAGCAGTTCGACCTGATAGCGGAGGTCGAGATAGGTGGTGGGCTCGTCCAGGAGAAGCACGCCGGTCTCCTGGGCGAGGCAGCCGGCCAGCCAGACCCTTTGGAGCTGTCCGCCCGAGAGGTGTTCGGCGCCCCGGTCGGCGAGGCCGTCCAGGTCGGTCATGGCGAGCGCGCGGCGGATCGCGTCCGGGCCGCCGGGGTCGGCTCGCGACCAGCGCGCCCGGTGCGGATAGCGCCCGAACTCCACGATGTCCCGCACGGTCAGACCGCTGGGCGTGGGCCGCCCCTGTGTCAGGAGCGCCACCCGGCGGGAGAACTCACGGGTGGTCAGCGCGAGGCCGTCGGCCGACGCGTCCCCGTCGTCGAGGGTCAGGGTGGCGGTGCGGGGGCGCTGCAGGCGCGCCAGGGTGCGCAGCAGCGTCGACTTGCCGCTGCCGTTGGGGCCCACCAGAGCGGTGACGTCGCCGGGCCGGAGCGTGATCGCCGCTTGGTGGACCACGTCCGTTCCGTCGTACGCCACGGTCACGTCCTGGGCGGACAGTTCATGACCGCGTGCACGGGGGATCTCGATTGCTTCATCACCGGAACTCACGAGAATAAGGTTAGCCTAACCTAAGCGACATCGATCATTCCGGATCCACCTCAGATGAGGAGCCCTTCGCGCCATGGCGAAGATCCACCGGCTCACGCCGCAGCAGCCCAGGATGTTCCGTGCCCACGTCCTGCGCGCCGAACGAGTCTCCCCGTCCATGCACCGCGTGACGGTCGCCGGACCGGAGCTCGGCGACTTCCCCTGGCAGGGCTACGACCACTGGTTCCGCCTCTTCCTCCAGCTTCCGCACCAAGCCGGGCTGCGGCTACCGGAGTTCACCGGGACGCGCTGGTACCAGCCGTACCTCGCCATTCCCGAGGAGGAGCGGCCGCACTGCGCCAACTACACGGTGGCCGACCTCCGTCCCGAAGCGGCGGAGATGGACATCGACTTCGTCGTGCACCGCGGACCCGACGGTGAGATCGAGGGCGGCGCGGCCATCTGGGCCTGCCGCGCCCGGCCCGGCGACGCGCTCGCCGTCCTCGACCAGGGGGTCCTCTTCGACTGCCCGCCGGACGCGTCCGAGGTCGTGATCGTCGCCGACGAGACCGGCCTGCCCGCCACCACCGGCATCGTGCGCTCGCTGCCTCGCGACACCGTCGGCCGCCTCATCCAGGAGGTGCCGACCGCCGCCGACCGCCGCACCCTGGACGCGCCGCCCGGCGTGACCGTCACCTGGGTCGTGCGCGACGGCGACGGATCCGTCGGCGGGACGGCCGCACTCCGCGAACTCCGCCGGGTCACCTCCGCCGACGCCGCCGGGTACGCCTTCGTCGTCGGCGAGTCGACCCTCGCGCAGGAGGGGCGCAGGCACCTCAACCGCCTGGGCCTGCCCAAGGACCGCATCACCTTCTCCGGCTTCTGGCGCCACGCGGCATCGGTCGCGGCCTGACGTACACGGCCGGCCGGGTCGCCGACCGGCGTGTCCCTGGCCGGAGTCGGAAGTGGATCTGCCGCGCCGCGGGGCTGGTGTCCGTGTGAGGCCGCAGGGACCATGGCTGCGGCGGGGGCGGCGGACGCCGCCCGCCCCCGCCTGTGTCGCGGGGCCCGGCGGACTGGAGTGAGGTCGGATGGTGCGGAGCTACGCGCGTGTGGTGATCGGCAAGCTGGCCTTCGTGACGGCCTGCTGCTTTCCGGTGCCCCTGGCCCTGTTCGTGGGGTTCTCGGCCTGGAGCGACGGACAGGCCTGGGCCTGGATCCCGCTCCTGGCCGGAGTCCTCGGCCTCGTCCTGATCGGCGTCATCGTCCGCGCGCTCGTGCGCGGGCAGTATCCGCGGATCACCCGCGCGGACCGGACCCAGGGTGCGGACGTTCCGGCCGCGGACGACGCCTTCGTGATGTGGGCCCCACGTTCCCCGCGAGGCCACCCACGGGCGCGGCTGGTACGGGCCGACGTCCTGGAGGCGTCCCTCGCGCTGTACAGCCCCGAAGGCGGCACCTTCACGACCTACGGCGACGACCGCGTCCCCGACGAGTTCACACCGCTCGTGAGGATGAGGCTGCGTGTCCACGACTCCGACGAAGAGGGCTCGGGAACAGCCGCGTTCGAGGTGACCGACGAGTGGCGGGTTCCGTCCCTCTGCCTGTCCGCGGTCACCGTCGGCCGCCTGGCCGTTCTCGTCGCTCCGGCCGATCCGGCCGCTCCGCGGACACGGGCGACGGTCACCCCGCTCTGGCCGGGCAGCACCCTGTTGGCCGGCACCAGGACCTGCCGAGTGGTCGACCTCGACGGCAGGTGTACGGACATGACGGCGCGCCCCGGCCTTCTGCTGCGGCAGATGCGGATCTCGCGGTCGGCCGGAGGCGTCGCGATGACCGGCGACACGATCGACCTTCGCGGCCTCGACGCGCACACCGCGGAGCGTTACGCCGAGGTGGCCGAGCAGGACCGTGCCCTCCCCGAGGGCCGCGCGCCGTCGACCGAGCCGGGTGAGGAATCCCGCCGGCTCATGGACAGCCTGCCGGGCGAACCCGCCGGGTTCGGATCGGTCGGCCGGCGGTGGGCCCGTCGCGGCGGTGTCCTGCTGCGCGCCCGGTTCCGGCTGATGCGCGGCACGCTCACCTTCCAGGTCGACGGGCCGGTCCTGGACACCGTGCTGCGTATCCAGCCCACTGACGGCTCCCCGCCGTTCGACGCGGCCCGGCGGCTGACCGTGCCGCTGAACTACCTCGCTGTCATCCACCGCACCAGGGAGGTCGTCCTCCAGGCCGACCCGAGCGGGCGGGCGTATGTCGTCGACTGGGCGCGCACGAACCTCCTGGCCGGCACCACCACCGCCAAGGTCGTCACTCCCGAAGGCCGCGAACTCCCGCTGGCCGAGAGGCCCGACGTCCTCTGGGCCGTGATGAACCTGCTCGCCGCGCGCGGCCTCTCGAACCCGCACCCGGTCCTGGACCTCCGTGACCGCCGGATGCGTGGGGTGGTGGCGGAGGTGCTGGACCTGACGAGGGAGCAGGCCGCCGCCGCGGTGGGGCCGCCGCCCGCCTGAGTCCTAGGCGGAGGGCGCCTCGCCGGCCCGCGGCGAGGCCCCCTCACCCAGGGTCTCCCTCGCGATCGCCACGAAGTCGCGGACGTGACGTTCGCGCCGGTCCTTGGCGACGACCACGCACACGTCGACCGGCTCGGCGTCCGTCACGGGGATGTGGGCGAGGTCGGGCCGTGAGTAGGAGCGCGCGACGCTGCGGGGAACCAGCGCGATGCCGTGCCCCGCGGCGACGAGCTCGAACTTCTCCTCCACCGACGACGTACGGCGCTCCCGCGCGTCGAGGACCGACTCACCCTCCAGGTCCGCCATCAGCAGCGCCGATCGGCGCGCCAGCGGATGGCTCACCGGCAGGCAGGCGTCCTTCCGCTCGGTGCCGACGGGGACGGTGTGCAGTCCCCTGTCGTCGAAGGGCCGGCGCAGGTATCCGACGTCGGCGCGGCCGTCGCGCAGCGGCGCGGTCTGCTCCCACCACTTCACCTGGAGCAGCTCGATCTCGACGTCGGGGTGCCCGGCCGAGAACGCCCGCACGGCGCCGGACACGTGCAGTCCGGGGGTGAAGGCGACGACGAGCCGCTCCACCCCGCGGCCGATCTCGTGGACGCGCCGGACCGCCGAGTCCACGCTCGCGAGCAGCCCAGGCGCCTCCTCGCGCAACTGCTCGCCCGCCGGGGTGAGCTGCACACTGCGGGTCGTCCGTACGAACAGGGCGCAGCCCAGCTCCTGTTCCAGCGCACGGATCTGCCGGCTGAGGACGGGCTGCGCGATGTAGAGCTCCTCGGCGGCCCGTCCGAAGTGCCGGTGCTCGGCGACCGCGACGAAATAGCGGAGTTTGCGCAGGTCGAGATCCATACCTCGACGGTATCAATGTCCACCGAGAGGTATTGGACGCCCGCCCGTCCCCGGCGCAGGCTGGAGTCATGATCGTCATCACGACGCCCACGGGCGACATCGGCAGCCAGGTCCTCGGCACCCTCCTCCGGGACGCGAACGGGGAGGACCTGCGGGTCGTCGTGCGCGACCCCGGCAAGCTCTCCGCATCCGTCCGTGAACGGGTCGACGTCGTCGTCGGCTCGCACGGCGACGCCGCGGTCGTCGACCGGGCCTTCACCGGAGCGGACGCCGCCTTCTGGATCGTCCCGCCGGACCCGCGGGCCAAGAGCCTCGAAGCCGCCTTCTCCGGATTCACCGAAGCCGCCGCGCAGGCCTTCACCGACCATCGGGTCGGCCACGTCGTCGGGGTGTCGGCGCTCGGCCGAGGTACTCCCGTCGCGGACCGGGCCGGGCTCGTCACCGCCTCGCTGGCCATGGACGACCTCGTCGCCAGTACCGGCGTGGCCTACCGGGCGCTCGCGAACCCCTCGTTCATGGACAACCTGCTGCGCCAGGTCGACGTGATCCGGGAGAAGGGGGTGTTCACCGACACCGTCGAACCCGACCGCAAAGCGCCGTCGGCCGCCACGCGGGACATCGCCGCCGTCGCCGCGGGTCTGCTGCTCGACCGCTCCTGGACCGGGGTCGGCAGCGTGCCGGTCCTGGGCCCCGAGGACCTGTCGGCGAACGACATGGCCCGGATCATGTCCGACGTGCTCGGGCGGCCGGTGGGCTACGAGCGCCTGCGGCTCGACGAACTCGGCGGCACCCTCTCCGGCTACGGCCTCGGCGCCGCGTTCGTCCAGGGGATGGTGGACATGATGCGCGCCAAGGACGAGGGGCTCGACGCCGGTGCGCTCCGCACTCCGGACACCGCGACCCCGACGACGTTCGCACAGTGGTGCGAGGAGGTTCTCAAACCGGCCGTCCTCGCCTGAACACGCACCACCGGTCAGGCTTTCACGCCCCCGCGTCGCCCCGGCGATCAGCGGGGGCGTTCACGTTCCGCGGAAGGCGGGGCGCCCGGTCGGGAGGTTCTCATGGTCGCAATCGACCCCCGACATAGGAACTTGTATTCACCCTTTACAGTGCCGGAATAACGTGTCTACCATGTGGAGATGCGTGAACTATCCGAGTCACACACCGGCTGGACGTTCCTGACCAATCACGCGCGCGTGCTGGCCGCGATCGCCGAGGACCGCGGCACGCGCATCCGTGACATCGCGGCGCGCTGCCGGCTCACGGAGCGGGCCGTGGGGAAGATCATCGCTGACCTGGAGGAGGGGGGTTATCTCACGCACACCCGGCACGGGCGTTCGAACGAGTACCGGATCGAGGAGGGGACCGCCCTCCGTCACCCGGCGGACTCCGGGCCGACGGTCGCCGACCTGCTCGCGCTGATGGCCCAGGACGACGACGGACACAGCGGGGCTCCCGCGGACGCGCAGGAAGCACACGCGCACCGCGAGAGAGGGCCGATGGCGACACCGGCACCCCCCGCCGGCAACTGAAAACGACGGCGCCGCGGCCGACTCCCGAAGTCGGCTGCACGGTGCCGGGATTTATGGACAAGAGAACCAAGTGAACTGGCGCCGGACTCCCCAGACTTCGGAGGCGACGTTGACGTCCGACACGGACACGACCGAGCAGACCCCGCTGCACGCCGAAACCTCGGCGGACGCGGTGACACGCTTGGAGGGCGAGAACCTCCAGCTCAAGCAGGCGGTGCGCTCCCACGCCGTCGTCGATCAGGCCATCGGCGTCATCCTCGCCGTCGGGCAACTGACCCCTGACGAGGGCTGGGACGCGGTGCGGGCGATCTCGCAGAACACCAACATCAAGCTGCGCCATGTCGCCGAACTGATCGTCGACTGGGCACGCACGGGCGAACTGCCGTCCGAGATCCGCGGTGAGCTCGAGCACCAGCTCGGCCTCGACGGCGAGGTGGGGGACGCAAGGTAAGACACAGGGTAAGAAAAGCAGTCCGTTCCCGGAACGGGCTTTGGGGAGCGCGCGCGGGGACACACGGACGTCGTGCTGAAGATACGTCTTGTCGTCCTGCTCGCCCTGCTGACAGCGGGCGGCCTCGCCGCCGCCGTCCTCGTCTCGCCCTGGTACTGGTGCCCGGCCGGCCCGCTGCTCCTGGCCTCGGTGGTGGCCGTCCACGACCTCGTGCAGCGGCGGCACTCGGTGCTGCGGAACTACCCGGTCCTCGGGCATCTCCGCTTCGCCCTGGAGGCGCTCCGCCCGGAGCTGCAGCAGTACTTCATCGAGCGGAACTTCGACGGCCGGCCCTTCGACCGCGACACCCGCAGCATCGTCTACGAGCGTGCCAAGGGGACTGCGGCCGAGGAGCCGTTCGGCACGGAACTGGACCTCTACCGGACCGGCAGTGAGTACCTCACCCCGTCCATGGCGCCCTGCCCGGTGCCCGAGGACGTGCCCCGCGTCCGGATCGGCGGACCCGACTGCACACAGCCGTACGACATGGCACTCCTCAACGTCTCGGCGATGAGCTTCGGCTCCCTGTCGGCCAACGCCGTCCTCGCCCTCAACACCGGCGCCCAGCTCGGCGGCTTCGCCCACGACACCGGGGAGGGCGGCCTGTCCGAGTACCACCTGCGGCCCGGCGGAGACCTCGTCTGGGAGATCGGCACCGGCTACTTCGGCTGCCGCACGGACGACGGAGGCTTCGACGAGCGGAAGTTCGCCGACAAGGCCGCGCACGAGCAGGTCAAGTGCGTGTCGTTGAAGATCAGCCAGGGGGCCAAGCCGGGCATCGGCGGCGTCCTGCCCGGGGCCAAGGTGAACGCGGAGATCGCCCAGGTCCGCGGAGTGCCGCAAGGCGAGACGGTGACCTCGCCGCCCTTCCACCGCGTGTACAGCACTCCGCGTGAACTGGTGCGCTTCCTCGGCCGTATGCGGGAACTCGCCGGTGGAAAGCCGGTCGGATTCAAGCTGTGTGTCGGCTCGCGCCGGCAGTTCCTCGCCGTCTGCAAGGCCATGCTGGAGGAGGGCGTCACACCCGACTTCATCATCGTCGACGGCGCCGAGGGCGGCACCGGCGCGGCGCCGCTGGAGTTCGCCGACAACGTCGGACTGCCCCTCGGCGAAGGCCTGATGACCGTGCACAACGCCCTCGTCGGCGCCGGTCTGCGCGACCGGATCAGGATCGGCGCCAGCGGCAAGGTCGCCACCGGCAGCGACCTCGTGAAACGCCTGGTCCAGGGCGCCGACTACACCAACGCCGCCCGCGCCATGATGTTCGCGGTCGGATGCATCCAGGCGCAGCGCTGCCACACCAACACGTGCCCCGTCGGCGTCGCCACCCAGGACGAACGCCGCGGACGGGCCGTCGACGTCGAGGACAAGTCCCGGCGCGTCCACCGCTACCAGAAGGCGACGGTGAAGAGCGCCCTGCAGATCATGGCGGCGATGGGCGTCGACGAACCGCACGGCCTGCGCCCCCACATGCTGGTCCAGCGGGTCGACCCGCACACCGTCCGCTCCTACGCCGAACTCCATCAATGGCTCACACCCGGACAACTCCTCGCATCAGTCCCCGACAGCTGGGCAACCGACTGGCGGGCGGCCCACCCGGACCGCTTCACCCACTGAACCGTCCCCGCGCCACCCGAGGGACCGCACCCGACCGAAGGGCATTCCAGTGACACGCACCGTCGCCCGCGTGATCGTCGACGCACTCAAGGAACTGGGCGTCAGCCACGTCTTCGGCGTCGTGGGGGACGCGCTGAACCCCCTGACCGACGCCATCCGCACCACGGACGAGGTGAACTGGGTCGGTTGTCGGCACGAAGAGGCCGCGGCCTTCGCCGCAGGGGCCCAGTCGCAGCTCTCGGGCACGCTCGGCGTCTGCATGGGAACCGTCGGACCGGGCTCGGTCCACCTCCTCAACGGGCTCTACGACGCGGCCAAGAGCCGGACCCCCGTCCTCGCGATCTGCGGTCAGGTACCGCTCGCCGAGATCGGCAGCGAGTACTTCCAGGAGGTCGACAACGACCTCCTCTTCCGCGACGTCGCCGTCTACCGCGCCACCGTCACCTCGCCCGACCAGATGCCCCGCATGCTCGAATCGGCCGTACGCGCCGCCTTCAGCCAGGGCGGAGTCGCCGTCCTCACCGTCCCCGGCGACCTCGGCGACCAGGAACTCGCCGAGGACCGGCCGACCCGCTTCGCCCTGGACCGCGCCGTCACCCGCCCCGACGACCCCGCGCTCGCCGAGGCCGCCGACCTCCTGAACAGCGCCTCCCGCGTCACCCTCCTCGTAGGCCGCGGCGCACGGGACGCCCGCGCCGAGGTGCTCGGCGCCGCGGAACTGCTCAGCGCACCCATGGTGCTCACCCTCAAGGCCAAGGAGGGCTTCGAGGAGGACAACGCCTACCAGGTCGGCCAGACGGGCCTCATCGGCAACCCCGCCGCCGCCCACGCCCTCGACCACGGCGACGCGCTCCTCATGCTGGGCACCGACTTCCCGTACCGAGACTGGTATCCGAAGGACTGCAAGGTCGTGCAGATCGACACCCGTGAGGAGCACCTGGGGCGGCGGGTCCCCGTGGACGTGGGCCTCGCCGGTGACGTCGGCGCGACGCTGCGCGGCCTGCTCCCCCTGCTGAAGGGCTCGTCCGACCGCGCGCACCTCGACGACGCCCGGAACCGGTTCACGCAGTGGCAGGAGGGTCAGCAGAAGCTGGCCGACCCCGACCACGAACGCCGCTGGACCGGGAAGCTGCGCGCGGCACTGGACAACCGTGACTACGAGATCCGCCCCGAGGCACTCGCCGCCGCGGTCGACAGGTTCGCCCACCAGGACGCCGTGTTCACCTCGGACACCGGAATGGCCACCGTCTGGCTCTCCCGCTTCGTCTCCATGACCGGCACCCGCCGCCTGATCGGCTCCTACAACCTCGGCTCCATGGCCAACGCCATGCCGCAGGCTCTCGGCGCCCAGCTCTGGGCACCGGACCGCCAGATCGTCGCCTTCTGCGGCGACGGTGGTCTCAGCATGCTGCTGGGTGACCTCATGACGATCAAGACCTACCAACTCCCCGTGAAACTCGTCGTGTTCGACAACCGGCGGCTCGGCATGGTCAAGCTGGAACAGGAGCAGGCGGGGCTGCCCGAGTTCGGCACCCAACTAGACAACCCCGACTTCGCCGCCGTCGCCACGGCCCTCGGTCTGACCGGCATCCGGGTCACCGACCCGGCCGACCTCCACGACAGCGTGCGCCGGGCGTTCGACACGCCCGGGCCGGTCGTGGTGGACGTGCTGACCAACCCGGAGGAGGTGGCGGTGCCCGGCAAGCCGACCGTGACGCAGGGGTGGGGCTTCGCCATCGCCAAGGTCAAGGAGGTCCTGTCGAGCCGCGAGGACTGACGGCCCCGGCCCCCGACATCAGCCGACGGCGCCGAGCGGGACACGCAGCGCGCTGCGCCGGTCCCGCCAGGCGGTCAACAGGTGCGCGGCGAGCCGGTCTTCGAGGAGGCCAGTGACCCGCACGCCGAAGGCGACGTCGGGTTCGAGTTCGGGTTCGTCCTCCAGGAGGCCGCCGACGACGTCGTGGCGTACGACCTGTTCGTGCACGGCGTCGGCCTCGACGTGCTCGTCGTAGAAACGCTGGGCGGCCTTGCCCGCCCCCATCCTGCGCAGGGCGGCGGCGAGACGTCTGGATCCGGGGGAGGAGGTCGTCTCCACTGCCGCGAAGTGACCGACCAGCGCGCCCCGCAGGGCCCGGTGCAGGCCCAGCAGGGACATGAGGTTGACGGTGGCGAGCGCCTCGGCCGGAGCGGCGTCGAGGTAGTGGCCGTACTCCGTACGCAGACCGAGGTCCGCCATGAGGTCCGCGAACAGCCGGGCGTGGATGTCCTCTTCACGGCCGGCGCCGAACTCGTCGTACTCCACCGCCACCATGGCGGCCTTCGCGCGGCCGTGCAGCCGGGGGATGACCCACGCGTGCGGGTCGGCCTCCTTGAGGTGGTACAGCGAGCGCAGGGCCGCGTACTCCCGGAACTGCCAGAGTTCGCCGTCGCGTTGGAGGTGATGGCTGACGCTCGTCCCGTCGTGGCCCACCGGTTCCTCCAGCAGCTCCTCGAGCGCGGTGTCGGCGCTGTGGTCCACGGGCACATCACCGCGCAGCGCCTGGAGGAACCGCAGCTCCAACGACCGCCGCAGGGCGAGCAGTCCGGGGTCCCACTCCCGTTCGTCGGGCACCTCGGCGAAGCCGCGGTAGTGGAGTTCGTACAGCGTGTAGAGGGTGAGCTGCAGGTCGTCGCCGTACGGTTCCGCCTCCTCCAGGCCGTCGGGCGCCGGGAGCGGGGTCCCGTAGCGCAGCGTCGACAGGAGCGGCCCCGACAGGTCGCCGCGCGCGGCCGGAAGCCAGGGCCCCTTCACGGTGCCTCCCGCTTCGTCCGGCGGCGGTGACTGGTGTCGCACCACGGATAGATGCGGCTGCGGCGGCAGGTGCAGATCGCCGTGCGGAAGCGGCACGACGTATGGACCGTGCCGTCCTCGTCGACCACATCGACCGGCCCCTCGACGAGGAGCGGTCCGTCGCGGTCCACGGTGACGCGGCGCGGTCGTTCAGGAGTGCTGGGCACGGATGACCACCAGCTCTTCCCGGTTGTCGTCGTCGGCGGTCAGCAGTCCCTGATGGCGCAGCCACCCCCGGCGTGTGGCCAGCACGGGCCCGAACGGGATGACGGCGCGGTCGGTGACGGATGCGTCGAACCCGGCGTCGGCGAGCCTCCGCAGGGTCGCGGCGGTACCGCAGAGGGCCGAGTGGACGAGCAGGAGCACGCCGCCGGTGCGCAGCGCGGTCGGTGCCTCGTCGCAGACGCGGTCCACGAAGGCGCGGCCGTCGGGCCCGGCGTCCCAGGCCCGCGCGGGGGAGTGGCGGGGCAGTCGGGCGCGGGGCGACGGCACGTAGGGCGGATTGCTGACCACCAGGTCGTACGTCCGTCCGCGCACCGCGGCGGTGAGATCGCCCCGGCGGACGGTGACCCGCCTGCGGGCGATGAGCGCGTTGAGGCGTGTCGTGAGCACGGCACGCCAGGCGATGTCGACGGCGGTCACCCGGGCGCCGAGCCCGGCGGCCCGCAGCGCCAGGGCGCCGCTGCCGGTGCCGAGGTCGAGCACGTGGGTGGAGGGGTCGACGCGTTCCCGCACGAGTGCGCGCAGCAGGAGTTCGGTGTCGTCCTGCGGGGCGTAGACACCGGGGGGTGTCAGGAGCGGGCTGTGTCCGGGTGTTCCCATGGGCCATCTCCGGATCGCATGATTGGTGCAAAAGTGTATAAATGCGACTCTTTGTGACGGGTGCCCCACCCGTGGAGGCCTACACGTGATCTCCGTGGCCGTCTTCGCCGGCCAGGGCGCGGCTCGCAGGGGCCGGGTCCTGTGGGGAAGTCCTGTGTGGCGCCGGTACCGCACGCCACACAGGAGTCGCCGACACCAGGGTGAAGTCGGCTTTGTCATTTTATCTGTGGTTCGTCGGTAAGGCTGAGTTTGTGCTGGTCTCAGACCTCGGTCGGTTTCCACTCCACCATCAGGATGGTCGCGTCGTCCCGCAGCTTGCTGTGCTCGGAGTCGAGCAGCCGGTGGATGAGGCGGCGCAGTGTCTCGGGCGCCAGCTCGCCTCCGGCCGTCGCCCGGATCACCGAGTCGGCGAAGCGGTCGAGACCGAAGAGCGAGCCGTCCTGCATACGGGCCTCGGTCACACCGTCCGTGTACAGCAGCACCCGGTCACCCGGTTCGAGGGAGATCTCGTGCACCCTGCGTGGAGCGTCGAGCAACGTCGCGGGTGCCCCCATGGGCGGGTCGGCCTCGGCGGCCAACGCGCCGTCCACCAGGCGCTGGTTCCGGATGAGCAGCGGAGGCGGATGACCGCAGTTGATCCATCGGAGGGCACCGGTCGCCAGGTCCATCTGCAGGAGCACGCCCGTACAGAACTGGTCCGGGAGCCAGTGGGCGAGGGCCTCGTCCACGCACGAGACGAGCTCGGGCAGATCGGCGCCCGTGCGGCGGGCGTTGCGGCACGCCGCCAACGTCACCACGCTCGTCAGACCCGAGGCCAGGTCGTGGCCCATCGAGTCGAGCATGGCCGCGTGCAGTGTCGTGGAGGTCAGGGCGTGGTCGAAGGCGTCGCCCCCCACCTCGTAGGCGGGTTCCAGGACGGCCGTCGAGACGACATCGGCGTTGCCGATGGTCCGGGGCGGCAGATAGGCCCGCAGCATCTCGGCGGGCAGCTGCATGGTCTCCGTACGCGTGCGCTGGACGAAGGTCTCCTTGTACGCGCGCTTCGACGTGACCATCATCGCCAGCAGGGCCGCGATCGAGCGGCTGCGGCGCAGGGTCACCGCGTCCACCGCGTCGGAGTGCACGCAGACCACGCCCAGCCGCTCCGTGCCGTCCACCAGCGGAAGCCAGATCATGACCTCGCCCGTCGGGGACTCCTCGACGCGCAGCGAGAGCGTGCGGTAGGCCCAGCCCGCGAGGCAGGCGTCGATGTCGAGGGGGGTCGAGATCTCCGTCAGCGGCATCAGATGACGTTGCTGGAGGTCCGCGAGGTACACCACGATCTGGTGCACTCCCAGGGCGGCGGCACACTGGTTCACCACGGCCGTGAAGTCCCGGGCCGCGACACCCGGCTCGGACAGGACGTCCTCCAGCAGCAGCATGTCGTCGTCCGGGGCCGGCACCGGATCTCCCCTCGACGCGCTCGTCATGGCATGAGCAGTCAAACACCAGGTGAGCCGGTGTGCCCGGCGGCCGGACGCCGGTCACCCACAGGTCCACCGGCAGCGGCGCGCCCGTCGACCGGCCGCCGGGCCCGGCCGGCGACCACCGACATCATCGTCCGCCACTGGGGTACTCGCGTCGGATGCCCAGCCGTGCCATGCCCTCCCGAGGAAGCGAGAACGTCGTGCACACCGTGGACGCGCACTCCGTGCCCGGGCGGGCGACGCTGGGAGAGGCGGCCCCTGCCTGGAGCCGTGCCGCGACGCCGCCGAACGGGTGACGGCAGGCCAGGCGTGCGGGCGTACTCGCACGCGACACGTCACCCACCCCGGCAGTGCCGTACCCGAGCTGAAAGGAGTGACCCCATGGTCACCGTGTCCCTCACCGGAGCGTCCAAGGAGGACGCAGCCACCGTTTTCGGCGTCCTGCGGACGGCGTTTCCCACCGACCGGCCCGCGGAGGACGTGCTCCAGGAGCGGCCCGGCGAGCAGCACGCCGTGTGGACCGCCGAGTTCGAGCCGACCGAAGAGCGCATTCCCACCGGACCCACCTCCCTGGAGGGTTCCGTGGCCGCCACGCTCCAGGGCGGGTACGTCGCCGTCGACCGGCTCTGCGAAGCACTGGGCGGCTCGTTCGCCGTGCAGGAGAAGGGTTCGGCCTCCGGGGACCAGGAGAAGGAGGTCGACCTGCAGCTCGGGACGAAGCAGTAGAGCGGCGGCGCACGGGCGCGGCCACGCGACGGCGACACCCGGACCGGGAGCGGGCGTCCGGCCCGCGAGAGGAACGCAGCGCGCCCTGAGCGGCGCCCCACCACGAGGAGGAGAGCGGCATGGTGCAGATCGGATACACGATGATGACGGAGCAGGCGGGGCCGCGTGAGCTCGTCGGCCATGTGGTCGGCGCCGAGCGCGCCGGCTTCGACTTCTCCGTCACCTCCGACCACTACTTCCCCTGGCTGGACTCCCAGGGACACGCCCCGTACGCCTGGAGCATCCTCGGTGCCGCGGCCCAGGCCACCGAGCGCATTCCGCTGATGACGTACGTGACATGTCCGACCACCCGCTACCACCCGGCGGTCGTCGCGCAGAAGGCCGCCACCGTGCAGCTCCTCTCCGAGGGGCGCTTCCGCCTCGGCCTCGGTTCCGGCGAGAACCTCAACGAGCACGTGGTGGGCGGAGGTTGGCCCGCCGCCCATGTCCGCCTGGAGATGCTGGAGGAGGCGGTCGAGATCATCCGCGCGCTCTTCGCCGGTGGGAACGTCAACCACCACGGCGCCCACTTCGACGTCGAGAACGCCAAACTGTGGGACCTGCCCGACGCACCCCCGCCGATCGGTGTCGCCGTCTCCGGAGACCGCTCGTGCGAACTCGCCGGTCATCTCGCCGACCTGGTGATCGCAACGGAACCGAGGCCCGAACTCATCTCCGCCTTCGACAGCCACGGCGGCGTGGGCAAGCCCAAGGTCGGCCAGCTGCCCATCTGTTACGACACCGACCGTGAAGCGGCCGTCGCCCGCGCCCACGACCAGTTCCGCTGGTTCGGCAGCGGCTGGCCGGTCAACTCCGAACTGCCCGGCCCCGCCGCGTTCGCGGGCGCCACCCAGTTCGTACGGCCCGAGGACGTGGCCGAGTCCATCCCGTGCGGCGACGACGTCGAAGCGGTCGTGGAGGCCGTACGGCCCTACGTCGACGCGGGGTTCACCGAGGTCGCCCTCGTCCAGATCGGCGGCGACCAGCAGGAACCGTACCTGGAATGGGCCGAGCGGAAGCTGCTCCCCGCCCTCCGTGAACTGTGAGCGACGCATCGGGAACGGAAGACCTGTGAGAGGGCGAGGACATCTTCGATGAGCACGAAACGCGCCGCGATCTTCGACGTCGACGGAACACTCGTCGACACCAACCACCTCCACGTGGTGACCTGGTGGGAGGCGTTCCGGCAGGGCGGCCACCGCGTGCCCATGCGGGAGATCCACCGGGCCGTCGGGCTCGGCAGCGGCGACCTGATCGAGCACCTGCTCGGCGAGGACCGTGACACCGGGCAGGACGAACAGTTCGTCGCGGCCCACCACGCCCTGTACGCGACGTACTTCGACCGGCTGCCCGCCCTCGACTCGGCGCGCGAACTCCTGCGCGCGCTGGCCGGCCGCGGCTGGGAGATCGTCCTCGCGACCTCGGCGAGCGGCGCGGAACTCGGGGCGCTGCGGCGGGCCATCGGGGCCGACGACGTCATCCTCGGGGCAGCCAGCGCGGACGACGTCGACGCCGGCAAGCCGGCGCCCGACCCCGTCGAGCAGGCAAGGGAACTGGCCGGAGTACCGAGCGACCGGGCCGTGTTCGTCGGCGACACCGTCTGGGACATGAAGGCCGCCGCCCGGGACGGCACGATCCCCGTCGCGGTCCTGTCCGGCGGAATCCCGCGGGCGGACCTGGAAGAAGCCGGCGCCCGGGCCGTCTACCGCGACCCCGCCGACCTCCTCGACCGCCTCGACACGAGCGTCTTCGCCGATCGGGAGTGACGGCGCGGCAGGGAATCGGGGCAGATCGTGAATGACGCGGGAGCGGGCTCCTGAAGTGCCCGGATCGGGGTACCCGCTCCCCGACCGAGTTCCGGGACACCTCGCAGGGTCCCGGTCATGGCCGAGGAAACAGGCAGGAGGCGATCGCCGTGTCGAGTGCGCGGCCGCAGGTCGAGGGAACCGACGAGCAGACACGGGAGTCCGGATCACACCAGGTGGGTGAGCTGGTGCAGCAGGCATCGCAACAGCTCACCGAACTGGTGCGGGGCGAACTGCGTCTGGCACAGGCGGAGATGCAGGAAAAGGGCAGGCGCTACGGCAAGAGTGGCGGACTGTTCGGCGGCGCGGGAGTGGTCGGCTTTCTGATGCTGGAGGCCCTGGTGGTCACCGCGATCGCCGCCCTCGCCGTTCCGCTGCCGGTGTGGGCCGCGGCGCTGATCGTCACGGCGGTACTGGGCGTCGTCGCCGCGGTACTGGCCCTGAACGGCAGGAAGCAGGTCCACCGGGCGGCACCGCCCAAGCCTGAACAGGCGATCGAGAACGTGAAGGCCGACGTGGCCGAGATCAAGAGGAGTGCCCACCGATGAGCAAGCCCTCCGACGGCGAGCAGACCGCCGCCACTCCCGAGGAACTGCGTGAGCAGGTCGAACAGACCCGCGCCGAACTCGGGGACACCGTCCAGGCGCTCGCCGACAAGGCCGACGTGAAGGCACGGGCCAAGGAGAAGGGCGCCCAGGCCAAGGAGAAGGGCGCGGAGGTCGCCGAGCAGGCCGTGGCCAAGGCGGCCGAGCTGAAGGAGAAGGCGGTCGTGGCCGCCCACTCGGTCCAGGACAAGGTGCAGGACAAGGTTCCGGACCCCGTCAAGGACAAGGCCGCCCAAGCCGCCGTCCAGGTCCGGGACACGGCCCGGGACACGGCCGCGAAGGCGGGCCGCGTCTGGGACGAGAAGGCCCCCGAGCCGGTCCGTCACCAGGCGGCCGAGGGCGCGCGCGTCGCCCGCGACAACCGCACCCTGCTGCTCGCCGCAGCCGGCGCCGCGACGGTCCTCTGGCTGGCGATCCGCCGCAAGAAGGCGTGACCGCCTCTTCGGACGCGCGGAAGTCCCCCTGCCCACACGGGCAGGGGGACTTCTCGTTGGGGCCGTACGGAGTCCGGTGCCCGGGGCGGCTCAACAGCCACCCCGGGCACCGGAGTCGGACCTACAGCAGATCCCTCGGCACGCGTTCGTTCCACGTCCGGGAGAAGACACGCTTGTCGCCCTCGTAGCCGTCCAGGGTCGCGTCGACGAAGAACATGCCCTCGTCCGAGGTGAGCCGGGTGCGGGTCTCCACGCGGACGTCCCACTCGTCCCGGCGGAACCTCATGGTCCACGCGGATTCGCCGCTCACCGAGGTGAAGTCCTCGGCGACGGACCGGTATCGCTCCTCGGCGCGCAGGCCGACGTCGAGGCCGATGTCCTCGATACGCACCAGACCCCGGTCCTTCACGATCTCCAACTCCGCGTTGTAACCGACGAGATCGCGCTTGACCTCCCAGCGTTCCTCCCGCGGCGACAACTGGGTCGACGAGATCGGCGGCGCCCCCTCGGGCTCGCCGAACGGACTGGCGGGCATCTCGTCGGGTTCGTCCGTCGGCCGCACCGGCAGACTCAGGGTGCTGGCGTGCGCGTACACGCTGAGCAGGGCCGGCTTCGGCGGCGGCCAGGCCATGGGCCAGTACGAGGTCGACAGCGACAGCCGGATCCGGTGACCGGGCGGAAAGGCCTGCCCGACGCCGTTGAGCTGGACCTTCGCCCGGTAGCGGCGCCCGGGCTCGACGGGCTCGGGAGTATCCGTACCGCCGAGCCGGGTGAGGTTCAGGATGCCGTAGGAGACGCGGGTGGCGCTTCCGTCGGGGCTCACGTCGGACAGTCGCGCCGCCACCATGCCGACCGGTTCGCTGACCGTGAGGTCGAGTTCGACGGTGGGTGAGCCGAGGATCTCCAGGCGCTCGGTCAGCGGGTCGCTGTCGAAGACGAGTGAGCCGCCGTCCTCCTCACGCTGGTCGTACGGCAGGTCCGGCGGGGCGTTGTAGGAGGCCCACTTGCCCGCGAACTGGCCCACCGACAGGGGAGACTGCACGGTCACGGGTGTGGGCTCGGCGCCCCCGGCCCGGTCCGCGCCGACGCGCTCACCGACCGCGCCCGACTCGCCCCTCCCGCCGCTCTCGACGGGGCGGCCGATGCGATGGGGCGCGAGCGGGTGCGTGACCTCGCGGATGTGCGGGGACGGCCAGGTGGGCTCGCCGACCCAGCGGCCGGGCCGTTCCTCGTAGGACGTGGACGGCGGCACGCTCTCCTGCATCCACGTCCGCAGCATCGGGCCGTCCATCACGCCGTTGTCCACGCCCTTGAGCCAGTGGTCCCACCAGCGGACGACCTCCTGGAGGTAGCCGATGGCCGGTCCCGGTTCGCCCAGGTGGGGGAACTTGTGGGACCAGGGGCCGATCAGTCCCTTGCGCGGCACATCCAGGTTGCCCAGCAGACGGGTCACCGCGTTCGAGTACCCGTCGGCCCATCCGCTGGAGGCGAGGACCGGGCACCGGACCGCCCCGTAGTCCTCGCAGACCGACGCGTGCCGCCAGTAGTCGTCGCGGCGCTGGTGGCGCAGCCATTCGAGCACCCACGGGCGGGTGTGCTCCATCCGCTCGTGCCACATCGCGCGCCAGCGGTCCCCGACGATCGCCGGATCGGGCGGGCAGGTGCCGTACGCGAACATCGTGCCGGCCTCGGCCAGATTGTCCGAGAGCAGGGCTCCGCCCATGTAGTGCATGTCGTCCGCGTGCCGGTCGTCGGTGAACGACGCGATGACGATGCCGCGCAGGCTCGGTGGCTGCCGTGCCGCGACCTGGAGTGCGGCGAAGGCGCCCCACGAGATGCCCATCATGCCCGTGCTGCCGTCGCACCAGGGCTGCTCGGCCAGCCAGGCGAGGACCTCCTCGGCGTCCTGCTGCTCCTGCTCCAGGTACTCGTCCCTGAGCACCCCCTCGGACTCGCCCGTGCCGCGGATGTCCACGCGGACGCAGGCGTAGCCGTGGCCCGCGATGTACGGGTGGTGGATCGAGTCGCGTACGGCGCTGAGATCGCGCTTGCGGTACGGGATGTACTCGAGCACCGCCGGCACCGGTTCGCTGTCCGAGGAGGTGGGGCGCCAGATCCGCGCCGACAGCTCCACGCCGTCGGACATGGGGATGGCGACGTGCTCCTCTTCCTTGGTCGCATACGGCAGTTGGGTCACGAAACGCATGTGCTGGTGTTGCTCCCTTCCTCGCCGTGCCCGGGGCTCGTCGGTCCGGTCGTGGTGACCGCGGCCGACGGTCAGCCGTTCTTCTCGTCACGGCCGCCCGGCGCCGTCTCGTCGAACGTCAGCCCCAGAGCGGCCACGCACCGGTCGTACTTCTCCCGGAGGTCCTCCTCGGTGTCACCACCGGTGAAGATGTGGGCCAGCTCGTAGCTGTAGCTGTCCTGACCGGGCAGGTCCGACAGGCGCGAGCCTTCCGAGGGCACGATGTCGATGCGCGTACCCGGAATCTCCCGCTCGATGCGACGCAGGTCGTCCGGGGTGGGGACGTTGTGCACGACGCCGTCCGCGAACCAGCGGTGGTACCACTTCGCGGCCATGGCGTAGCGGCCCGCCCGGTGCGGCATCCGGGGGTCGCGGCCGAGGGCCAGGCTGACCATGCAGTGGTGGTTGGGTACGCCGTCCACGTACTGGAAGAGTTCGGCGTGTGACTGCGAGTGACGCGGGTTGATCTCCAGGAGGCTGATCCGCCCGGTGTGCGGGTCGTAGAAGTACTCGACGCTGAAGGTCGCCGCCTCCATGCCGATCTGCTCCATCACGCGCCGGGTGACGTCGTGCAGCTCCTTGATCGCCGGATCGGGGAGCGTCGAGGGGTACTGATGGCGCAGGAAGCACGAGGAGTCGGGGTAGTTGATCGAGTCCAGCGCACCGTAGACCGTGACCTCGCCGTGGTCGACGTAGCCCTCGACCGCGACCTGGATGCCCGACATCTCCTCCTCGGCCAGACACACCTCGCCACCGACCCCGTCCATCTCCGGCGGCAGCGCGAGCCGGTCGAGTACGTACTCGAAGGGGCGGCCGACCCGGGAGATGCCGCCGCGGATGTCCGCCACCGCTTCATGGAACTCGGTCATGTCGTCGACGCCGAAGGCGAGTTCCGACGAGTAGGAGAGCGCGGGCTTCAGCCACATCGGGAAGCTCATGCCCTCCGGCGGAGACGGATTCTCGGCGCTCAGGTCGACCCGGCCGAAGCGCGGATGACGGTCGGTCACCTTCTCCTGTTCGAGCCTGCTCCAGTACTTGTGCTCACACTTGACCACCGACTCCAGGCTGGTGCTGCGCGTGCCGTATCGCTCGCTGAGCATGGGCACGAGGGTGCTGACGGGGAAGTCCCAGTAGCCGACGATCGCGTCGATCGTCCCGTCGAAGGCGTCCAGCGCCTTCTCCGCCTTCTCCAGGAGTTCGGCCACCGACACCTCGCCGCCCTGCAACTCCTCGATGGTCAGCAGGGGATGGAACGTCAGCTCCCTGGCGTTCGGCACCTCGTTCAGCGTGGGCAGGTTCGCCTCGTCCAGACCGATCACGAATATGTTCTTCTTCGGCACGTCGTTCCTCTCAGCAGGCAGTTCGTGAAGGCCTCGGGGTACCCAAGGAGATCCCGCCCATGCGGCGGATCCGTCTCCGCGCGCCTTCTGAGGCACTGCTCACGTCCGCTGAGCCGGACGGGCCCGGCGCGTGGCCCGTAGGGACGCACATCCCGGCGGCCTGGTGAACGGCGGCACGGTCGGGGTACTCGAAGGTCCATGCGCGCGGCACGTCAGGGGTGCGGCGCGCACGGGCGAGGCCACGAGGAGAGGGGAACGATGAGCGAGAAGCAGGACGACAGACCGGACGACGGGCGGGACGAATCGGCTCAGGAGCGGGCCGACCGCAAGTGGGGAGACCTGCTGCAGGAGATCCGCGTGGCGCAGACCGGCGTGCAGATCCTGTTCGGCTTCCTGCTGACCGTGGTGTTCCAGCCGACCTACCGGCAGCTCTCGGGGCAGGACCAGACGCTCTACATGGTCACGATCGTCCTCGGGGCCACCGCCACAGGGGCCTTGATCGGACCCGTGGCGTTCCACCGGATCGTGTCCGGCCGCTTCGTCAAGCCGGAAGCCGTCGTCTGGGCCTCCCGGATGACCCTGCTCGGTCTCTTCCTGCTGCTGCTCACGATGGTCTCCTCCCTCCTGCTGGTGCTGCGCACGGCCACGCACGACGACGGCTACGTCCCCTGGATCGTGGCGGGCGTCGCCGCGCTCTACATCCTGTGGTGGCTCGTCATTCCGCTGGCCCTCCGGATGAGCAAGTCGGGGAAAAAGGAAGCCGACGAGCAGGACTGACGGGGCGTCAGTGCAGGATGCTCACGGCCCGGGAGATCACGAGGAGCGAGGTGATGAGGGCGGAGACGCTCTCGACGCTCATCATGAGTTTCGCGCGGGTGGTGAGCGGCATCGTGTCGGTGGGACTGAACGCCGTCGAGTTGGTGACGGACACGTAGAGGTAGTCGACCAGCGTCGGGACCCAGTCGGAGGAGCCGCTGGCGCCGTCGGCGACCTCTTGGACGGCGTCGTCGTTCTCGTCCTGGGAGAAGCGGAAGTCCGCCAGGGGGAGTTCGGCGCGCGGGGCCTGGGTGCGGCTCACCGGACCGCCGCGGTCCAGCTCCCAGAAGGCGAGCCCGAAGACGATGATGTTCGTGAGCCACACCTGCAGCGCGGCCACCAGCAACTCGCGGCCGTCCTTCACCCCGGCGTACACCAACTCGTTGACGAGGATGCCGAGAGCCACGAGATTGCTCACGGCGATCACGGCCACGAGGGTCAGTGACAGGACGCGGAACATCCGGGTCTGCCGGGTGAGGCGCCTGGGGTTGACCGCGATGAGCGGAACGAGAAGCAGGACCTCGAGCGTCGGGAGTACGTAGCGGGGTGCGATGAGCAACTGCTGCGGCAGCGCGAGGTAGAGGGCGATCGCGGTGAGAGTGGCCAGCACCCCGGGCAGCCGGGCCTCGCCCCGCCGTTCGTGCCTCGGGTGCCGGGTGCGGGCGTTCGCGCGGCTCTGCGGCATGATCCGGTCTCCCCGTCGCCCCGTGATGATCTCGGGCGGAGTTTAGCCGGAGACCTCCGCGGGGGTGAATCGCGCGTTCCCCGGCGGTGGATCGGACCTCGATAGGTTAGGTTAGGCAATCCTAAGTAGCTCGCTCATCCCGGAGGCCCGGATGCTTCGTACCCCTACCCGTGCCAGCGCTCCGACAGCCGTCGAGCGCGTCCGCTCGATCCTGGCCGCCGCCCACTCCATGACGGTGGTGTGCGACGGGCGGCACACGGAGGTCCGGCGGCTCGACGGGTCCGGCGCCATGGGCCACTTCCACCTGCATGCCCCGTTCGAGGGCACCGGCGCTCCGACGGGCGGGCGGGTCCCGGTCCGGCTGGAACTCACCGACATCGCACCCACGCCCGTACGCGACCGACTGCGCGCCCGGGTCACCCTGACCGGCCTGCTCGCCGAGCCGTACGACCCCGACTCCACGCAGAGCACGTGCATGGAGTTCGGACAGGGAGTCCTGGAGGACGGCTCGGGGCGCTCGTACGTGACCCTCCATGAACTGGAGGCGACGGAACTCGATCCGCTCGCGACGAGTGAGGCCGGCATGCTGACGCACCTCGTCGACGAACACGCCGAACTCGTCCCGCTGCTCCTGCGCCTGGTCCGCCCGCTCCCGGACGGCGGTGTGGTGCGCGCGCTGCCGGCGGGCGTCGACCGCTACGGCCTCACCCTGCGTCTCGAATACCGGCGCACCCACCGCGACGTCCGCCTCCCCTTCAAGACGCCGGTCCAGCACATCGACCACGTCGGACCGCAGATCCACGCGCTGCTCTCCGAGGCCCGCCGCCTCTCCCACACGGGACGCCTGCTGACCTGAGGCGCGCCGTGCCGGGCCGTCGTCCGGCGATACGGCCACGACTCGTCCCCCGGGAACCGAAACCCGGGTGGGGCGGCCCTGAGGCTGCCCCACCCGGAAGTCACCCGGTGGCGGTGGCTGTGGCGATGGCGTCGAGAGCGGGATACGCCTCGGTGTCAGCGGTTGCGGATGGCGCTGGTGGTGAAGAATCCGGTCGCCGCGGCGGCGACGAGAGCGCAGACGGACAGGAACAGGGTTCGGCGCACGGGGCGTCCTCTCGGGGGTGATCGTGGACAGGTACGTTGAACAACGCGGCTCCTGCCTCCGGGGGCTCGCCACCGGCCCATACGCCACCCGCATGGACGCCATCGCGAGGCGACGCCGCACCCTTGAGGGACGCTTTCCGCGTAGGGGTTCTCAGCCCTTGCCCTGCCCCGCCGGGGCCGGTCGGCGGCGCCGCGTGACGGCGGGGGAGGTCTCTACGAGGCCCAGCGAGGGCGTGCGTTTGGCGGCGCGGCCGACGAGGGCCGTCTCGACGTGGGTGATCCCCAGGCCGACCAGGTCGCGGGAGAGGAAGGCGTAGAGGGCGGCCAGGTCGGGGAAGTACGCCGCCGCGTGCAGGTTCGAGAGCCCGGAGGTCGCGAACGCGCCGTGTACCGCGGGATGGTCGGCCAGCGCCTGTCCCGCGGCGGCCAGATGGTCGGGGGGCACGTGCAGCAGGAGCTTCGCCTCGATGGGTAGCCCGATATGGCGGGGATCGACCAGGACCTGCGTCACCAGCCGCCCCTGGAGGGCGAGTTGGGCGATCCGTCGGCGGACCGTCGTCTCCGGGCGACCGGTGCGCGCGGCCAGGGCCGCCGCGGACAGGCGTGCGTCGGGCGTCAGGGCGTCGAGGAGGGACTGCTCCAGGGGATCGGTGTCGACGCCGTACGGGCCCGGGGATCCGGCGGGTGTCGGCCCGGGGTCGGGCTCGGCCGGGATCAGAGCCGCGCGCTCGGCCGATGTCAGGACGGCGTGACGCCACTCCGAGGTGAGCCGGAAGACGTGCAGGATGGTGGCGCTCTCCAGGGACGTGACCGCCTGCGTGGAGGGAAGCTGGCGAAAGACCAGCGGGTCGCGCGAACCCGGTTCCGTACGGGCCACCGCGAAGATCTCGTCGCCCGTGGTGGTGACGTCGATGAACGGGATGTCCTCGCGTGCAGCGAGCGCCGCCACGATCGTGTCGAGTTTTCCCCGCAGCACCCTGATCCGCAGGAACAGCGCCCCGGCCGAACCCCCGTTGCGCGGTCGCGCGACCGGTGAGACCACGACGCGCACGGTGCCGTCCGCGGTGAGGGCGTGCAGACGCCGGCGCACCGTGGCGGGGCTGAGATCCAGTACCTGCGCCGCCCGCTCCGCCGTGAGGCGGCCGTCCCATTGCAGGGCGGCCACCAGCCGCTGGTCGGTGGGGCTCAGTACGGAATCCGCCGATACGGGTGCCATGGAGGCAAGTTTCGCTCATTCCGGCGCCTTGCGCGGCCCGTCCCGGGGCCCTCGCCCCAAGCATGGATGTCAGGCACCTGGCTCGAACCGAAGGGCCCGCGATCGGCTCACCCACTTACCCACTTACCCACTCACCCACGGAGGCCCCGGTGCCCATGTCCGGTCAACGCGAAAAAGTACGCTTCACCAGCGGCGACACCTCGTGCGCCGCCTGGCACTACCCGGGGACCAACGGTGGTTGCGTGATCATGGCGGGAGGGACCGCCGTGACGAAGGAACCCGCGTCGGACCTCTTCGCCCGGCGGTTCAACGACGCCGGCTTCGCCGTCCTGGCCTTCGACCACCGTCACTTCGGGGAGAGCGGCGGCACCCCGCGTCAGGTCGTCCGCTTCGGTGAGCAACGCGCCGACTGGCAGGCCGCGATCGACTTCGCGGCCGGTCTGCCCGACGTCGGCCCCGGCGGGATCTCGCTCTGGGGCTTCTCCCTTGCGGGCGGCCACGTCCTCCGCGTCGCGGCCGACAACCCCGGGCTCGCCTCGGTGATCGCACAGTCGCCGGTCGTCGACGGCCGCGCGCTCGCCCCCAACGCGCTGCGCGCCATGACCCCCCTCGCGCTGCTGCGCCTCACCGGCCGCGCCGTCGCGGACGCGCTCGGCAGTCTCCTCGGCCGGCCTCCGCTGCTGATCCCCACCGCCGGGGTGCGCGGCGCCGTCGCCTCGCTCACCACGCCGGATGCCATGGACGGTGACCGCGCTCTCGACCCCGACCACCGCTACACGGACTGGGAGCAGACGGTCGCCGCACGGATCGCGCTCCAGATGGGCGGATACCGGCCCGGCCTCCACGCCTCCCGGATCCGGTGCCCGCTGCTCATGGTCGTCTGCGACCAGGACCGGAGCACTCTCCCCGGCCCCTCCGTCGCAGCGGCCCGCAGAGCCCCGGCGTCCGAGGTGCTGCACCTCGAAGGCCGTCACTACGCCCCCTTCCTGGAGGCGCACGAGGAGGCCGTCGAGGCGGAGATCGCGTTCCTGCGGAAACACCTCGTCCGCGCGGACGTCGTACGGGAAGGAAGGGGCCGCAGGTGAGATGAGGATGAAGCCGCTCGGGAGCGGGCGCCGCCCGGGTCCGCCGACCGTGCTGAGATGATCGGGCGGGCACCTCAGGCGGTGCCACGGACGGCCGCCGGACGGGGAGGACGACACATGGCGACCGAGACGGCTCCGGGGAACGCGGACGCGCTCCACGCACGCATCCCCGTCACCGCCGCCGGGGGCACGGTCATCCTGCTCAACGGCACGTCCAGCTCCGGCAAGACCAGCATCGCCCGGGCGCTGCTCGACCGGCTGGAGGGAACGTGGTTCCACATGCCGGTGGACACCTTCCACGCCCTGCGCGGCGGTCAGGAGATCCCCGACGACGGCCTCCAGGCCGAGATCGACCGCACGTCCAAGGGCTTTCACCGTGCCGTGGCCGGGATGGCGGCGGGCGGCAACAACCTCGTCGTCGACTACCCCCTGAGCCGCCGCTGGCGCCTGCTCGATCTCCTGGACCTGCTCGTGCCGGAGGACACCGTCCTCGTCGCGGTCCGCTGCCCCCTGCCCGAACTGAACCGCCGAGAGGCCGGACGCGGTGACCGCTCGCAGGGTCTGGCCGCCCTGCAGTACGCCCAGGTGCACGCGCACGAACTGCACGACATCGACGTCGACACCAGCGTGCGCACACCCCCGGAGTGCGCCCGCCACATCCATGACTTCCTGGCGCACCGAACCCGACCCACGGCCTTCGAGACGCTGAGACGGACCTTGCCCCGGCAGGGCTGAAAGAGGCCGCCGCCCATGCGCGGGCGAGGGGCGGAGGTTTCCGTCGACGGCCGTCCGCGGGTCAGTTCTCGATCGGCGTCGGACGGGCCGTGCTCACAGCCACCGCTGTGCAGCCTCCACGCTGTCGCCGCCGCTCGTGTTGAACGCGATTGCCGCCCGGGGCACGTGGCGGCGGATCAGGTTCACGGTCAGCTCGAAGAGGGGGAGGAGGGGTTCTGCCTTGCGGATCCCGCCGCCGACGACCACGACATCCCACGGCTTGCTCGTCAGGGAGGCGACCAGCGTGGCTTCGGCCGACTCGTCGAACACCACCAGCGTCATGGCCGCGTCGATGCCGCGCTCACCGAACCGGGCCAACTCGGCTTCCAGTGACTGGCGAAGAGAATCAGCGTCGACGCCGGGGATCGCGTGCGGGTCGTAGCCGACAACGAGTACAGAAGGCATACGGGCAACCTACCGGGCCGTTCGCGAGGGCGATGCGCCGCACCGGCCCCGAGTGCTCGGCGCCCTCGCTGTACTGTCCCGTCATGTCCAAGAAGGAGATAGACGCGCTGACCGCCGAGTTCTTCGGCGCCTTCGACAACCGGGGCGGCACGGCCGCCGACGTCGCCCGGATCCGTCGGCTGGTCATCCCGGGAGGGGTGATCGTCAAGACCGGGCCGGAGTTCACGGCGTACACCGTGGGCGAGTTCGTCGAACCGCGCGAACGGCTGCTGGCCGACGGCCGATTGACCGAGTTCCACGAGTGGGAGACCTCCGAACGGACCGACATCGCGGGGGACGTCGCGGCGCGGTTCGGGGAGTACCGGAAGGCAGGGATCCTGGACGGCGAGCCCTTCGAGGGCGGCGGCACCAAGACGATCCAGTTCGTCCGCACCCCGGAGGGCTGGCGGATCGCCGCGTTCGCCTGGTACGACGCGCCCTGATCAGAACGGAACGTGAGGAGCCGCCCCCGCCTGCGCGGTGGGCGGCTGAACGTCCCCTCGGCGCCTCAGCGAACGCGGGCGACCGCCGCGTAGATACCGCTTCCCTCGGGCGTCACGGCCTCGTTCGCCGCGTTCCACTCGGTGGCCGTCACCAGGCCCGGCGACACGAGGTCGAGGCCGTCGAAGAAGCGCTCCACCTCTCCCCGGGTGCGGAAGCCGAGCTTGATGCCGCCCTTGGCGTACTCGGCGGTGACCTGCGCGGAGAGTTCGGGATACAGGTCGGACGACGCGTGTGACAGCACCAGGTAGCTTCCCGAGGGGAGCGTGGTGATCAGGTTGCGGACGATGCCGTGGGCGTCCTGCTCGTCGGGGATGAAGTGCATCAGCGCGATCAAGGACATGGCGACCGGACGGGTGAAGTCCAGTATGTGCCGGGCGTGCTGGACGATGTCCTGCGGCCGGCGGACGTCGGCCTGGATGTAGTCGGTGGCGCCCTCGGGCTTGCTGACGAGCAGGGCCTCGGCGTGCCGCAGCACGATCGGGTCGTTGTCGGTGTAGACGACGCTCGCCTTCGGCACGATGCCCTGGACGATCTGGTGGAGGTTCGGCTCGGTGGGGATGCCCGTGCCGATGTCCAGGAACTGGTCGATGCCCTGCTGGGCGAGCCAGGCGGACGCGCGGTGCATGAACTGGCGGTTCTGCCGGGCGGCGTCCTTCGCCTCGGGCGGCAGCTTCTCTCCGACGGCCTCGTCGACCGGGTAGTTGTCCTTGCCGCCCAGCAGCCAGTCGTAGACCCGCGCGGGGTGTGCCTTGCTGGTGTCGATCGGAGGGAACGGCTGTGGATCGATCGTCATGGTTGCTCCCATCGCACCAGTGAGCAGGGCAGGTCGAGTGTTCGATCATCCTACTCGGATAAGTCATGTGTTCGGTGCCCAGGGGGAGTTGGGCCGGGGCCGGTGAACTCGAATGCGCACCGCCGCGGTTGCCGGTAGTCCCGCGCCACGTGTCCGCCCGCCGGTTCGCGATGGCCGCGGCAACTCCCACATGCCTGTGGCCGTGGCCGAACGGGTCTGAGTTCCCTCAAGTTCGCAGGAAAAACTACCTATTTGTCGAGCATTACGGGGCACTCGAAGGCTTGGAGGTTGATAACTATGGTTCCCCTGCTTCTTGTTCTTCTTCTCGCCCTGATCCTCTTCGGCGCGGGCTTCGCGCTGAAGGCCCTGTGGATCGTCGCGGTGGTCGTTCTGGCCGTCTGGCTGCTCGGCTTCGTGATGCGCTCCGCCGGTCCGAGCGGCGGACGCGGCCGCTGGTACCGCTGGTAGGTCACCGGCAGCTCCACCTGAATGAGCCGAGGGCCCGGACGTGATACGTCCGGGCCCTCGGTTTCGGTGTGCCCCGCAGGTGAAGGGGTGCGCCCCCTTGTGTGAAAGAGCGAACGCCGAGCCGTCCCCGCCCGCGCGTTGGGATAGGAGTGGTGTGTGGCCGGAGGCCCGCCGCCCGCGCGCCGGGAACCGCGCGACCTCCAAGGGGTCGTGGGCCCCGGTCACGCCCGCCCCGGACCCTTCACGGCATCCGCTGCCGCCCGACGCGCTCCTCGTGTGTCCCGAGTCCGATGCCGTCGGCCGGGGCGCCCGCGAACTCGGTGGCCACGACCACCACTTGATCCTCGGAGCCCCACTCGCGCCGTTCTCCCTTGTGCGGGTTGAGGCGGACGCCGTGGGCGGGGGAGAGCGCCCACTGGTCGCGGCGCCGGTAGCCGATGGCGCACTCGCCGCGGTCGCGTGCGGCGGCGACCACGGTCGCGAAGGTCGCCGTGGTGCCCACGCGGACGTAGTTCCCGGCCGGCCGCAGGCAGATGGTGTTGCCCTCCGCGGCGAACAACTCCTCGAAGACGGCGGCCAGATGGGGATTCTGTGCGATCTGCGCCATCAGCAGGCCCGTCAGTTCACCGCTGACGATGACGTCGGAGCCGGGGTTGAGCGGTGCCAGCGGCCGGTTGCGGTCGTCGGTCAGCTCCGTGACCACCCGTACGTCCCGTCCGGTGCGCTGTTCCACCAACCGGAGGCCGAGCAGGGTGACCAGCGTCCAGTCGTCGGGCCGGTCGGGTCCGCTGCCCACGTCGGGCCCGAGGACCATCACCGCGTCGTACGGGGCGAGGTCGAGACCGAGGAGGGTTTCGGGCCGGGACAGCGCGGCCGACCGGAACCGCACCTCCAGCCGGGCGGTGTCCGGAGCGTCGGGCCCGCCCTCCCGGCCCGGGCCCGGCACGTTCCTCCCGGCTCCGGGCACGGCCCCTTCGGTGACCACGTCCAGCACCGAACCGGAACGCGCGGTGTCCCGCAACTGTGCGATGACCAGCGGCGCGCGGCGGTTCCAGCCGAGCAGGAGCAACCGGGCCGCGTCCGTGGCGGGCGCCGCGGCGACGGCGCGGGCCGAGGGGTCCACGAGTCGTCTGCAGTCCTCGGTCCGGGTGGAGTTCTCGTCCCGTGCGACGACGATCAGGCTGCTCCCCGGCTCGATGACGGTCTCGGGAGCGGGATTGAGCACCGTACGCCCGTCCACGGTGAACAGCCCGACCACGCACGCGTTCGCGTGGCCGAGGAGGGCCGCGCCGAAGGGCCTCCCGGCGAAGGAGCCGGCGCCCGTGAGGTGGAACTCGTCCCCGGCGAAGTCGAGGAGATCCCTCAGGACGAGGGAGAGGCCGGGACGGCCGACGCACTGAGCGATCAGCCGGGCGGTGACGGTGTCGGCCTCCAGTACCGTTCCGTGCCGTCCCGCGGCCAGCCGGGCCGGTGCCCGGAACCGGTCGTCGCTCACCGCGGCCAGGATCGGCGGCCCCTGAGCCTCCTCGCCGAGGACGGTGCGCAGCGCCAGCAGCATCCGCAGCACCTCGGCGTCGCCGGTGGCCTCGCCGGAGGGCAGCACCAGCACCGTACGGGCCGTCTGCGGGCTGACCAGCGCGAGGACGGCGGGATCGCTGGCCGGCCCGCTGCGGCAGATGACCCTGCCGCGGGCCGCCGCGCCGACGTGAGTCGCCAGAGCGCGTTCCATCTCCGTCTTGTCCCGGTCCGCGAGCAGGACGACCGGCTGCGGCCGCTGCCCGGACCGCGCGCTCTGCGCGGCCAGCAGCTCGGCGACCACCGTGAACACCTGGTCCGACCAGCCGAGGACGACGGCATGGCCCTGCTCCAGCACCGTCGACCGGCCACGGCTCAGCTCCGCCAGCCGCTTCTCGAGGCCCGTGGTGATCACACCGACCAGCGTCGACACGCACAACAACGCCACCAGGCCGAGCACCGCCGACAGCGCCATCCGCAGCGGAGTGCCACTCACCTCACCCAGTCGCAGGGTCTGCGCACTCGTCCGCCACACCGCTTCCAGCCGCTCCACGAACGACCGCGGCGCGGCGGGGTCCGTCCACACGAGCAGTGCGCTCACCGGGAAGACGACGGCCAGGCAGCAGACCACCAGCCACCCCATCAACGTGGCCGTACTGCGCGCCAGCGTCCGGTCGAACCGATACCGCAACCGGCCAGGTAACGGCACCGGCCGCCGCCCTTCCCGCTCCACTCCCACCCCCACATCGCGCCGGAACGCGGCCCGTCCCGACCGCTCCCCGGCCCGCGGGCAAAGGATGCCGGCGGGCCGCATCTGCACAGTGCGGTCTTCGCGGGCGGGACACGCTGGAATCCGGAACCGATTCATTCTTTCGGGCAGCCGCGCGGCAACCGCGGGCCCATGTTCCGGACCCCGGACAGCGCGTCGTTCGACCTGGGCGGCCCCGCCCGCCGGGCGCGGATGAAGGCCGTTGCGTCCCTGTCATGGTTATCCCGACGGCACAGGTGCCGTCGCCTGGGCCCTGGTCCGGCCCGCCTGGTCTCGGCGTCGCACGTCAGGGCGTGCCGCGCATTGCCAACGACCTCGTGAGCGAGTGACTGTCCGGCTCCCGGCCGAACCCCGACCACCGCAGTTCACCCCTCCTGCCGAGGGCGCCCGCACGAGGACGCGTACCACTCCCTGTCGATGCGGCCGGAGGTGTCCGGCCCGACCGCGCGTGGCCGGTTTTGAATCACGCTTTACATGCGGACTGCAACCGTGGGCAGGCGAACAGGGTCCAAGAGAGCAGTGAGGCAAGCACGACCACGAGCCGGGGTAGAAGTGAAGCGACGCAGCGGAATAACGATGGCACTCGTCACGGTGGCGGTGCTTGCGGGCACCAGCGCCTGTGGCGGTGGGTCCCCGAAGGCGAGTTCCGACGACGGCAAGGGTGCGACCGGGAAACCATCGGTGAGCGCGAAGCCGTCGCCGTCGAAGCCCGCGGGCCCACCGATGCTGCTGGACACGATCACGCCGCAGTCCGGCACCACCGTCGGCGTCGCCATGCCGATCTCGGTGATCTTCACGAACCCGGTGGCCCAGAAGGCCCGGGCCGGCATCGAGAAGCACATGAAGGTGACCGCGTCCCAGCCGACGGAGGGCGCCTGGCACTGGTTCGGGGACCGGCGCGCCGACTGGCGGCCCAAGACGTACTGGGCCTCCGGGACGAAGATCAAGATCGATGCCGAACTGAAGAACGTGCCCAACGGGAACGGCCGCTACGGCACCCGGTCCTACGTGCACGACTTCACGGTCGGCGACGACGTCCGCGCGGACGTCTCCGCCACCGGTCACACCATGAAGGTCACCAAGAACGGGCAGGCCGTGCGGACCCTGTCGATCAACGCGGGAAGCCCCCAGTACCCCACGTGGAACGGCACGATGGCGGTGATCGACAAGCAGGAGAAGGTCCACATGACCTCGTGCAGTGTCGGCATCAGCTGCACGAAGGGCAGTCCCGACTACTACGACCTGACCCTCCCCTGGGACGTCCACCTCACCCAGTCCGGCACGTACGTCCACTACTCCACCGGCGACCCGAACCCGGGCAGCGGCAGCGCCCGCGGCTCGCACGGCTGCGTCCACCTCTCGATCTCGGACGCCAAGTGGTTCTACGGCCAGGTCAAGCAGGGCGACCCGATCACCGTCACGGGCTCCCCGCGGGCGAAGGCCCCGGCGGACAACGGCTACGCCTCCTTCAACCTCAGCTGGGACCAGTGGCTGGCGGGCAGCGCGACCGGAGCCGTCACCGCCGGATGACGCCAGCCTGACCGGCTCCGTGCCGCTGAGCCGGTCAGAACAGCATGGCCAGATCGCCGGGCAGTACCCGGGCGGTGACGGGGAGGACGGCTTCGACCTCCCCGTCGGCGCCGTAGGGCACCGGCCGGTCGGCCTCGATACGGATCTCCCGGCCCCGCAGGATCACCACTTCGGGCCGGTCGACGTGGGCGCCGGTCTTCAGCTCGTTCATCAAGGTGAAGAACAGGCGCCGCGGCGCCTCCCGGATCATGACGACGTCCAGCAGGCCGTCGTCGACCCGCGCGGCCGGGGCGATGACGCGACCAGAGCCGTAGTACGCGGAGTTCGCCGCGACGACGGTGTAGCCACGGTGCGGGTGCTCCACCCCGTCGACGGTGACCCGGTACGACGCGGGGCGCCACGCCGTCACCGCGCGCAGGCCGCCGGCGTAGTACGAGGCCGCGCCGCGCAGCAACCGGGCCTGATTGGCGTGCCGGTTGGCGAGCGCGTCGACGCCCGCGTACACGCTGCCCAGGACCACCGTGCGGGCATGCACCGCAGACTCCACCTCGATGGTGTCCACGCGTCGCGGCTCGTTGTCGAGCAGCACACGGGCCAGCTCGGCCGCGCCGGTGGGCAGTTGGAGCGCCCGCGCGAAATCGTTGCCGCGCCCCGCAGGCACCAGTCCGAGGACGGTGTCCGTCCCGCTGAGCGCGCCTCCTATGCCCCCGGCGATCCCGTCGCCGCCGACGGCGAGCACGATCCGGCCCCGCTCACCGGCGGCGCGCGCGAGATCCTGGGCGTGGGACAGGCTGCGGCTGTACTCGGTGTCGAGCCCGGCGCCGGCCTCCCGGAGGAGGCGGGCCAGCTGGAGCAGTGCCGCCGCCCCCGTGGAGCCGCCCGCAGTGGGATTGACGACGGCGGTGAACTGTCGCATCGGTGTGCCTCCGGGCGGTGATGGGTGGGACGGAGCAGGGGAGTCGGGGAGGGACGGAGCGCTCGTTGTCAGTCCGCCGGCAGCAGGATCCCGGGGTTGCAGACGCCGTCCGGGTCCAGCCGCCGCTTGACGGCCCGCAGCGCCTCGATGCCCAGGGGCCCGGCCTCCCGGACGTACGCGTCGCGGTGGTCGGTGCCGACCCCGTGGTGGTGGCTGATCGTGCCGCCCGCGTTCAGCACCGCCTCGCTGGCGGCCTCCTTGGCCGGCGCCCAGTGCGCCACGGCGTCGTCGCCCTGGGCGGAGACCACGGTGAAGTAGAGGGAGGCGCCGTTCTCGTAGACGTGCGAGATGTGGCACATGACCAGGGGCGGGGTGCCGGCCGCCGTCAGGGTGTCGGTCAGCGCGGTGCGGACGGCCGCGTACAGCGCGGGGACGCGTGACCAGAAGGTCGCGGTCTCCAAGGTCTCGGCGAAGGCGCCGGCGTCGAGCAGGGAGTCCCGCAGGTAGGGCGCCGAGTAGCGGCCGTGGGCCCAGCGTTCGCCGGGTCCGGCGCCGAGGTAGGTGCCCCCGGCCGCGCGCAGGACCACGGCCGCCTGCTCGCGGCGGTACGCCGTGTCGGCCTCGGTCCCCTCGTACCCGGCGATCGCCGTGCACCCGGCGTCCGCCGGTGCCTCGGCCGACCCGATGGCGTCCGGCTGCGCGAGACCGACGAAGGTCTCGGTCTCGTCGGACAGCCGCAGCACCGTGGGGCGCGGTCCGTCCTGCGCGAGGCGGCGCAGGGCGGTGGCGCCCTCCTCGAAGGAGGCGAAGCGCCATCCCTCGTAGATCCCGGTCTGCGGCAGCGGCTTCACCCGCACGGTCACGGCGGTGATGACGCCGAAGGCGCCTTCCGAGCCGAGGATCAGCTGGCGCAGGTCGGGTCCGGCCGCCGAGCGGGGTGCGCGGCCCGCCTCCAGGGTGCCTTCGGGGGTGGCCACGGTCAGGCCGAGGACCATCTCGTCGAAGCGGCCGTATCCGGCTGACGCCTGACCGCTGGAGCGTGCCGCGGCGAATCCGCCGATGGTGGCCCACTCGTAGGACTGCGGGAAGTGCCCGAGGGTGAAGCCGTGTTCGGCCAGCAGCGCCTCCGCGTCGGGAGCGCGCAGGCCGGGCTGGAGCGTCGCTGTCCGGGAGACCGGGTCGATGTCGACCAGAGCGTTCATACGGCGCAGGTCGACGGCGACGAAGGCGCTCCGCTCGGGGGCGAGGCCGCCGACGACGGAGGTGCCGCCGCCGAACGGGACGGCGGCCAGGCCGTGTTCGGCGCACACGCGCAGCACGGCGAGGACCTCGTCGTGGCTGCCCGGCAGGACGACGGCCCCGGGCGCGTCCTCGGTGTCGCCCTCGCGGATCTTCAGCAGGTCCGGCGTGGACTTTCCACGGGTGTGCCGGATCCGGCTCTCCGCGTCGGTGCGCACGTGTTCCTCGCCGCCGACGGCGTCCGCCAGGGCGCGCAGCGCGCGGGCCGGCGGGGGCTCGGCGACGGAGATCTCCGCGAGTGCGAGCGTGCCGGTCTCACGCGGCTTGACGCCCAGCAGGTCCCGCAGCAGGCCGGTCACCGAGTCGGGCAGCGGCGCCGCCTTGGCGGGGTCGCCCCAGCCACTCCACAGCATGTCCATGAACGTCGTCCTCATCGGTCGTCATCGGTCGGTTCGCTACGCGCCGTCTCCCGCCCGGCCGCACCAGGCGTTACACTGTTACACATGGCGCCTATTCGTCACAACCACTCGGACCGGTCGGACAGCGACCCTGTCCTCGACGCCGTGCGCGACTGCGTGCTGGCCGTCGGGGTGCGGCGCACGACGCTGACGGACGTAGCCCGCCGCGCGGGCGTCTCACGCATGACGCTCTACCGCCGCTGGCCCGACGTGCGCTCACTGGTCGGCGATCTGATGACCCGTGAGTGGATCGACGTGGCGACCGGCGCCATGCCCGAGCCGCGGTCGGACGGGCGGACGCGCACGCTCATCGTCGACGGACTGGTGGCCGGCATCGAGGCCTTCCGTGCCCACCCGCTCTTCCGGAAGATCATCGACGTCGACCCCGAACTCCTCCTGCCCTACGTACTGGACCGGCGCGGAGCCAGTCAGGAAGCCCTGCTCGGCCTCCTCTCCGACGCCCTGAAGGAAGGGCACGCCGACGGATCGGTCCGGCGCGCCCCGGTGGAGCGACAGGCCCGCGCGGTGCTGCTCGTGGTCCAGTCCTTCACCCTGTCCCTGCGGACCATGACGGACGAGGACGACCCCGAGCTGACCAGCGCCGCCTTCCTCGACGAACTGCGCACACTTCTGGAGAGGACCCTCACGCCATGAGCCCCGCAAGCAGCCCGTCCGGCCCGGCCGTACCCGCTCCCGGATCGTCCCTCTCCGCCGCCCGCCGCCGCCGTGAGCTGTCGGAAACGGTCAACGGCGACGTGGTCGACGTCCTGGTCGTCGGACTCGGAGCCACCGGCGCCGGGGTCGCCCTCGACGCGGCGGCCCGCGGTCTCAGCGTCGTCGCCGTCGACGCCCACGACCTCGCGTTCGGCACCTCGCGCTGGAGCTCCAAGCTCATCCACGGTGGCCTGCGCTACCTGGCCTCCGCACAGTTCGACGTCGCCCACGAGAGCGCGGTCGAACGCGGCGTCCTGATGGAACGCACCGCGCCCCACCTGGTGCGCGCCCAGCCCTTCGTCCTGCCCCTCACCCCGCTGGTGTCACGTGGTCAGGCATCCCTGGCCTGGGCCGGGTTCCGGGCCGGCGACACCCTGCGGCTCGCCGCCCGCACCGCCCGGGCCACGCTGCCCGCACCGCGCCGGCTCTCCGCCGTCGAGGCCCGCCATCTGGCGCCGTCCGTCCGCCCCGCGGGCCTGCGCGGCGGACTCCTGTCCTGGGACGGCCGGGTCACCGACGACGCCCGTCTCGTCACCGCCCTCGCCCGCGGTGCGGCTGCCCACGGGGCACGCGTCCTCACCCGGGTGCGGGCCCTGGAGATCGGCGGGACAGGGGCCCGCGTGCGCGACGAACTCACCGGAGAACAGGGCGAGATCAGGGCCCGGGCCGTGATCAACGCGTCCGGCGTCTGGGCCGGCGAACTGGTCGACGGCATCCGCATCCGCCCCTCGCGCGGAACCCATCTCGTCCTGCGCGCCGACCTGTTCGGGCCGCTCCCCGCCGGTCTGCACATCCCGATCCCCGGAGAGACCAACCGCTTCGTCCTCGTCCTGCCCCAGGACGACGGCCGGGTGTACGTCGGCCTGACCGACGAACCCGTCGACGGAGACATACCGGATGTACCGCAGGTCCCCGAGTCGGACATCGGCTTCCTGCTGGACGTCCTCGGCTCCGCCCTGGACACCCCGGTCAGGCGTGACGACGTCGTCGGCGCCTTCGCGGGACTGCGCCCCCTCCTCGACACCGCTCCGACGCGGTCGGGCGAGACCGCGCGCACGTCCGACATCTCGCGCCGCCACGCCGTGCTCACCTCGGACGACGGGGTCGTCACCGTGGTCGGCGGGAAACTCACGACCTACCGGCGCATGGCGCAGGACGCCGTCGACGCCGCCGTCGAGGCCCGCGGCCTCCGCGCCGGCCCCTCGACGACCGCCTCACTGCCTCTCGTCGGCGCAGCGGCACCGCACCGCCTCGGCTCCCTGGCGGCCCCCGGCCACCTCATCCGCCGCTACGGCACCGAGGCCCCCGCCGTCCACGCGCTGGGCGCCCACGACCCCCGCCTGAACGAGCAGGTGGTACCCGGCAACCCCGTCACCCGCGCCGCGCTGCTCTGGGCCGTCCGGCACGAGGGCGCCCTGGACGAGGCGGACCTGCTGGACCGCCGTACCCGCATCGGACTGGTGCCCCAGGACCGCGAAGCCGCAAGGGCCGCGGCCCGAGAGGCACTTGAAGAGGCGACGCAGCCCGTCTGACACACGGACGAGGGCGGACCCTTCCCACGGCGTGCCGTCCACGGCCGCGCGGAAGGTCAGTCCGCCGTCACTCCCCAATAGCCGATGTGTGTCGGCTCCCCGTCCGTGTACAGCACCGTGCATCGTCCCTGCGCCCGGTCCGGGAACAGCCCTTCGTCGTCCAGAGCGGCCTCCCAGCCCTCGACGGTCGGGCGGCCGTCCGGGGCGAACGCCCGTATCTCCTCGTCGGTCAAAGGGCGCATTTACGGGCCGTCGTTGGAGCGGTCGGCCGCGTCGATCATGCTCGGCTGGTCCAGCACCGTGCCCGTACCGCCCGTGAAGATGTACTCGTGCCACTCCGGGTCGCGCCACAGTTCCTCCACCGTCAGGCCGGGGAAGCCGTGGTCGTCCTGCGCCAGTTGTTCCTCCTGGGCCCGGCGGAACGCCGCCGCGAGGTCCGGTTGGTATGGGCCTGTCCGAGTCCAGCAGTCGCCACCCATGTCGCCGTCTCTCCTCACGGTTCTCCTGCTCCGTCGACCAGGGGAAGATCAGACTAGGAGGGGGCACCGACAATGCCCCGGGCACGCGGTTCCGGCGGACGTCGCGGGGTGCCCGCCCGAGTCGGACCGGGCGGTTTCGAGGCTAGGGCCTGTCGTTTGGATCAGGTGGCGCCGCGGTGCGGTGCCTTGTCGATCGGGTCGAGTGGGGCAGGGTGCGTGCAGCTGCAAGGCGGAGGAGGGCGACGACGCGGAGCGTCGGCAACCGACGACAACGCCGCAGGTGTGCGTGCCCTGCCCCACGTCTCGCCGCATGATCCAAACGACAGGCCCTAGGTCGGGCCCGCGGCAACCGGGCTTCGGAGCGGAACGGGCGACCACCATTGGCGGCACGCCCGTCGCGTGTCGGAACCGACACCGGCCGACGGAGGGTCCGATGTGCCGAGACTGACCGCATGCGTGAAGAATCCGGACCACCGCTCTCGGCCGATCGTCGCGAACGGCAGCAGACCGTCGTGATGACCACCCTCACCGTCCTCGCGGGCGCGGTCGACGCGGTCAGCTTTCTGACCATGGGACACGTCTTCACCGCACTGGCCACGGGCAACGTGCTGTTCCTCGCCTTCGCCGTCGCGGGCGAGGGACAGGTGACGGTCGGCCGCACGGCCTCCGCGCTGGCCGCCTTCGTGCTGGGCGCGGCGGCCGGGGCCCTGGTCACCACCGGTCTCGTCGCACGGCGCAGGCACTGGTTCGCCGCCGCCCTCGCCATCGAAGGGGTGCTCCTGGCTCTCGCCGGCCTGACAGCTCTCTGGAGGCACGGTTCCGGCTCCCTCACCGACGATCCGGACTACCTGGTCATCGCCATCGTCGCCTTCGCCATGGGACTGCGCGCCGACACCGCGCTGCGCGCCGCCGTCCCCGGAATGCCGACCCAGCTGGCCCAGATGTCCCTTGTCCGCCTCATCCACGGTCTCGCCGGTGCCGTTCCCGCGACCCCGCACCGGGACACGATCCGTGTCCGGCTCCTCGCCACCGTCGTCGGCATCTTCGCGGGCGGCGTACTCGGTGCCCTGATGACGCCCTGGGGGACGGGCCACGCCCTGCTCGCCGTGGCGGCGGCCGTACTGGTCGTCGCCGTGCTCAACGTGGCGCTCGCACGACAGGGCCTGCTCGCCCCGGAACTGGTCGGCTGACCATGCGCGCGTGTGTGCCGCGGGGCTCCGCCCCACGGTCGTGCACGACCGTGGGGCGGAGCCGGTGAGGCCGCGGAACGCGGGTCAGCCGTGCCAGGGGCCCGTCACCGCGAAGGTCGTCCCGGGCGTGTAGCAGTTCACGAACATCGTCCGGCCGTCCGGGGAGAACGTGACGCCCGCGAACTCCCCCCACTCCGGCGACTCGGGAGTGCCGATGTTCTGGGCGCCGCGTGCCATGGCGTACACCTCCCCGCGCCGGGTCACCCCGAAGACGTGCTGCGCGCCGTTTCCGTCCTCGCAGACCATGAGGCCCCCGCTGGGCGCCAGGCAGATGTTGTCGGGTGACTCCCCGGGGAGCTGTACATCGGTGCCGGGACCGAAGACGATCACGAGAGTGAGGCGCCGCGCCGCCGGATCGTAGCGCCAGATCTGCCCGTAGTGGTCGGCCGCCGACCCGTCCGCGCTGTGGGCGAAGGACGAAACGAAGTACACACAGGTTCCGCCCCAGTAGCAGCCCTCCAGCTTCTGCGCGTGCGTGATGCCTCCCGGGCCGAAGTCCTGGAGCCTGACGGGCGTTTGGACGGCGAGTGGATCCGGTACGTCCACCCACTCGATGTCGCGGAAGGTGGCACCGGTCTCCTGGATCGTGGACAGGTCCGCCACGCCGGGGACACGCATCGCCTGCAGGCGGCCTCCCGCGCGCAGCGAACCGGTGCCGCCTTGGGGCCTGTTGGGCAGAAAGCGGTAGAAGAGGCCGAACGGCTTCAGGAAGGCGTCCTCGGTCTCGTACACGACGCCGCGCCTCGGGTCGACCGCGATGGCCTCGTGCTGGAAGCGGCCCATGGCGGTGAGCGGTACGGCTCCCGTGCGGTGCGGGTCGGTCGGATCGACCTCGAAGATGAATCCGTGGTCCTTGGTGTAGCCGTTCGTGCCGGCCTGGTCCTCGGTCTCCTCACAGGTCAGCCAGGTGCCCCAGGGGGTGGGCCCACCCGCGCAGTTGACGGCCGTGCCGGCGATGGCGACACGTTCCGAGAGGACCTGCCCCCGTTCGTCCAGCGCCAGGGCCGTGCAACCCCCTTTGCCCATCGGGTCGTACGTGAGGCCCTCGACGGTGGGGACCGGGATCTTCGCCGTGACACGGTTCTCGTGGTTGCGGACCAGATGGACGCGGTCCCGGCCGGCCCGGGAGCGTGCGGCGAAGGCGGCCATGCCGTCGTGGTTGCTGGGCACCAGGCCCTCTCCGGAGCGGAGTCGGTCGCCCTCGCGGGAGAGAACGCGGTAGCGGAATCCCGCCGGGAGGTCGAGGAGTCCGTCGGGGTCGGGGATCAGCGGGCCGTAGCTCTTGTGGCCGAGGGGCTGCGCGGCGGCGGTGCCCGCGAACAGTTCGGTGAGGTTCCCGGCGAAGGCGAGGGCGCCGCCCAACGCCGCTGTGCGGGCCATCACCTGACGTCGTGTCGTGGAACGGCTGTTTTCCGGCATGGTGCGACCTTCCTGTTGGCGGACAGGACTGTGACCCCGCTGTGTGTAGCACGAGGCGCAGGCCGCCGGAACCACTCCGGCCCTCCGTGTCACTCGCTTCCCAGGGACGTACGGCGAGGACAGGCGCGGCAGCGCGCGGCGGGCGGACGGGCCGAGGCCGTTTCGCGAGGGACGCGGAGCGGCCCGGCCGGACAGGGGAGATCCGGCCGGGCCGTGGTGCGCCGACGGTGGTCAGCCGAGTGCGAACTTCTGGGCGGCGGCTCCGGTGCAGTCCCAGATCTGCAGGCGGGTCCCGTTCGCCGTGGTGCCGTTGGGTGAGTCCAGGCAGCGGCCCGACTGCGGGTTGCGCAGTGATCCGTCCGTCTGTTGCTGCCAGACCTGACCGCCCGCCGCGTTGCAGTCCCACAACTCGACCTGCGTGCCGTTGGCGGTGCCGTTCCCGACTATGTCGAGGCAGCGGCCCAGCGTGTGCAGCCGGCCGTCCGAGCTGTGGAACCAGTGCTGGTCGACCGCGTACGACTGGCAGCCCCACAGCTGTACGGCCGTGCCGTTGGACCCGTTGTCGTCGCCGGCCACATCGGCGCAGGTGCCGCCCGGACCCACGGCGGGCGCGCCCGCGTTGACGGTGAACTTCTGGGCGGCGGAGCCGTTGCAGTCCCAGATCCGCAGCCGGGTGCCGTTGGCCGTCGAGCCGTCGGGCGAGTCCAGGCAGCGGCCGGACTGGGGGTTGAACAGGGAGCCGTCGGCGCGCTGCACCCACTTTTGGCCGCCCACCCCGTTACAGTCCCAGAGTTCGACCTGGGCGCCGTTGGCGGTGCCGTTCCCGACGATGTCGAGGCAGCGGCCGATGGTCACGAGGGATCCGTTGGCGAAGTGCGTCCAGTGCTGGTCCTCGGCGTACGACTGGCAGTTCCACAGGGTGACGGCGGCGCCGTTCACACCGGTGTCGTCCGCGGCGACGTCGACGCACTGGTTGCCCGGGCCGGTGATGGTTCCCTGCGGGCCGTTCGGCACGTTGGTCTGGCCGGCGTAGCCGACGGAGACGATGTTCGCCTGTACGGCGTTCTCGGCGGCGTCGGTCGGATAGCCGGAGACCATCACGCCCTCGAAGAACGTGCCCATGTTCCAGTTGCTGTTGTCGCCACCCGTGCCCAGGATGATGCCGCCCTCCTGGTGCATCGGCCGGTAGCCGCTCCGTGAGGGCAGCGCGCCGTCCCACCACGTGGTCAGACCGCCCGACTGGGAGTTGCCGCCCTTCAGGGCGTACGTCGTCTGCCCGTTGTTCTTGAGGACGGCCGTCACGTACGCGCTGCTGTTGCCCTTGTTCGCGGTGTTGGAACCGTTGTCGCCCTGGAACATGCCGTTCTCCAGGTCGGCCTCGATCCACGGTCCTGAACCGCTGCACGGGGCGAAGTAGCAGGTGGTCGCGATGGACACGGCGTCCATGTGGCCGTTGCCGGTGTCGGCCGGAGTCTCCTCCGCGTTGCCGTAGTCGAAGCAGCAGGCGGACCCCACGTGTGTGCCGCTCGCCACCATGTAGGCGCCTTCGGCCTGGCCGTTCACGGCGGTGCCGGACGCGGCGCCGTGCGAGCGGTAGCCGACGCCGGGGGAGATCCAGATGCCGTACACCTTGTGGCCGCCGGCCGTGACGGACAGCTCGCTCGCGTCGGCGCCCCGGTCTGCGCCCATACCGGCGGTGCCCGCGGGGCCGGGGAACAGGTCGTTGTGGCGGGACGTCTGGTCGTACACCTTCGAGATGCTGCACGTGGTGGAGGCACAGAAGGTGTCCTGCTGACCGGCGTTGGCGTAGCCGCCCGCCGTCAGCAGCCCGATGTCGGCGGTGGCACCGTCGGAGGCGCGGGTGACCTGGTACAGCGGGCCGTTGTACGCGGAGAACAGGGCCCGGGTCGTGCTGTGCGCCGCGACGCAGGGAGTGCCCGCCCCGGCGTAGATGTCGCAGGGCTGGGATCCCGCGGCCTGGGCGACGCCGGGGAGACCGACGATCACGGTGACCAGAAGACCGATGGCGGCGGCGACGGACATCAGGGCCCGGCGCAGTCGAGACGTCGACGGGGACGCCGACCAGGGGAAGAGACGCGAGAGGGCAGATCTTTTTCTGCGCATATGTGCTCCCAGGTGGAGGATGGAGCTACAACTCGCCCTCGGGGCAGTCGAGTTCGGCTGCCTGACGACTGGGTCGGAAGTTACGCGCGCTGGTCGATTGCGTCAATATTTGTTGCTTTTCTTTTTGGTCGACCTTTTCTCGGTGTCTGAACCTGTGGCTTTACGGGGGCGGTCGGCCCGTCGACCGGTGCCCGGGCGGGCCGGAAGAGGGGAAGCGGAGAGCCCGGCGGAGGTCGTCGAGGGGAGGAGGCGGGGAGTGGTCACCCGGGGGGAGCGGGGGAGTGCTCACCCCTTTCCACTCTCAACGTATAGCGCACGGGGGGCCTTGCGGCAAGGCCCCCCACCTGCGGCACAATCCTCAACCGACGCCAGAAGGTGCTGTTTTGAGCAGTTCGCGGGACAGGTGACTCATTGTCGAGATCAGAGGTGTGCCGAATCTTGATGACGGACGTGATCGTGGTCGGTGCCGGGCCGACGGGCCTCATGCTGGCCGCGGAGCTGCGACTGCACGGCGTACGAGTGGTCGTGCTCGAGAAGCTGACCGCGCCGACCAAGGAGTCCCGCGGCCGCGGCCTGCACGCCCGCAGCGTCGAGGTGATGGACCAGCGCGGGCTGCTGGACCGGTTCCTCGCGGTCAGTGAGAAGTTCCAGGCCGGTGGGCTCTTCGGCGGCATCGCGAAGCCGTGGCCGGAACGGCTGGACACGGCCCACCCCTATGGTCTGTCCACCCTCCAACCGGTCACCGAGCGGCTGCTCCACGAACGTGCCCTCGAACTCGGTACCGAGATCCGGCGCGGCAGTGAAGTGGTCGGACTGAGCCAGGACGCGGACCGCGTGACCGTCGTTCTCGCGGACGGCACGCGGCTGCGCTCGCGCTACCTGGTCGGGTGCGACGGCGGCCGGAGCGTCGTGCGCAAGCTTGTCGGCGTCGGCTTCCCCGGTGAACCCGCGACGGTCGAGACGCTCCTGGGTGACATGGAGATGGCCGAGGACCCGACGACGGTCGCAGCCGTCGTCGCCGAAGTCCGCAGGACCCAGCTGCGGTTCGGCACCATCCCCAACGGCGACGGCACGTTCCGCGTCGTCGTGCCCGCCGCGGGCGTGTCCGACCGCGCGACCGCGCCGACCCTCGAGGAGTTCAAGGAGCGGCTGCGAGCCGTCGCGGGCACCGACTTCGGAGTCCACTCGCCGCTCTGGCTGTCCCGGTTCGGCGACGCGACGCGCCAGGCGGAGCGCTACCGGGTCGGCCGGGTGATGCTGGCCGGCGACGCCGCGCACATCCACCCGCCGACCGGTGGACAGGGGCTCAACCTCGGCGTCCAGGACGCGTTCAACCTCGGCTGGAAGCTGGCCGCCGCCGTCGACGGCTGGGCGCCCGAAGGGCTGCTCGACAGCTACCACGACGAACGGCACCCGGTGGGAGCCCGCGTGCTGGACAACACCCGCGCGCAGATCACCCTGCTCGGGACCGGTGCCGGAGCGACGGCGCTGCGGGGGCTGTTCGACAAGCTGATGGACTTCGAGGAGGTCAACCGGTACGTGACCGGGATGATCACCGCGGTCGACGTCCGGTACGACTTCGGAGAAGGGCACGCGCTGCTCGGCCGCCGGATGAAGGACCTGGAACTCAAGCGCGGGCGCCTGTACTCCCTGACACACGACGGGCGCGGCCTGTTGCTCGACCGGACCGGCCGTCTCTCCGTGGAGGGTTGGGCGGACCGCGTCGACCACGTCGTCGACATCAGTGAGGAACTGGACGTGCCAGCCGTGCTGTTGCGGCCGGACGGCCATGTGGCGTGGGCCGGGGAGGACCAGCGGGACCTGGTGGACCACCTGCCCAAGTGGTTCGGCGCCGCTGCCGGTTGACCCGGCGTTCCGCCACGGTCAGTGCCGGACGCGGACGACGAGCTTGCCGGTCGCGCGGTCGTGTTCCATGTCGTCGTGGGCCTGGGCCACCTGCTCCAGTCCGTCGTAGACGCGGTCCACCGGGAAGGCCAGCCGGCCGGCCGCGACCGCGTCGAGGATCTCCTGGAACGCCTCCCGCGGCAGGTCCGCGGCGTCGCCGAAGTAGCCCGACAGACGTACGCCCTTGGGCAGGTACTCGTTGGGGGAGAAGTCCCGCACCGTCCACTGGTTCGAGAGGCTGCCGCCGAAGCAGGCCGTCCCGTGCACGCGCACCGCGCGCAACGTGTCGGGCAGAGTCGGTGTGCCGACGAGATCGAGGGCCGCGTCGACACCGTCGGGGTACAGCCCGCGCACCGCCGGCGCGACCTCGCCGGTGTCGAGGAGGGGGTGGTCGACGCCGTGCTCCTTCAGCAGGGCGAGGCGGTCGGCGCGCCGGGTCGTGGACAGCACGATGGCGCCCCGCCAGCCGGCCAGCGCGGCGGCGGCCAGGCCGACGGAGGAGGTGCCGCCACGGATCAGCACGGACTGGCCGGGCCGCAGGTCCAGTCCGACGGTCAGCGAACCGTAGGCGGTCTGCACCATCTCCGGCAGGGCGCCCAGCACCTCCCACGGCAGATCGGTGTCGACAGGGATGACCTGGGACAGCGGAACCGACGTGTACTCGGCGTAGCCGCCGTCGTAGGTGCGCCCCATGTCGCCCATCATCGCGACGACCTTCTGTCCGGGCACCAGCCCGCAGCCGTCCGGAGCGGAGTCGACGGTGCCCACGGCCTCGATACCCGGTACGCGGGGAAAGCTGACGCCCACGCTCAGCCCCAGCCGAAGCTTCAGCTCCGAGCGGTTGAGCCCGAACGCCTCGACCCTGATCCGCGCCCAGCCGTCCCGCTCGGGCGGGAGCGGCAGGGTGGTGAGGCACAGGTTGTCCACGGGTCCGGGGCCGGTGAGTCGAACGGCGCGCATCGTGGTCGGCGAGTACGTCATGGGCCTGGCCTTCTTTCCGGCGGCAGGAGAGTCGGACGGCGGTGGTCAACACCCGGCGACGGCGGCTTCATTCCCGACCCGCCCCGCGACGAGGCATGTCGAGGCGTGGCCGCCGCGGCCCCGCCGGGCAAGGGGAGCCGACGGGTCGACAGGAGGGCTCCCCCGAGGCGGCGGTCAGTCCCTCCCGGGCACCCGCAGCACGAGCAGGGCGGTGTCGTCGCTCGCCCAGTTGCCGCTGTGCTCGGAGAGCAGCGAGCCGAGACGGGTGATGATGCCCTGCGCGTCGAGGTCGTGACAGTCGGCCAGCGCCGCGGCCAGCGCGTCCTCCCCGAACATCGGGCGCTCGCGCGGTGCGGCGGTGCGGCGGGCGCGGGCGTCGGTGGCACCGTCGGTGTAGAGCAACAGGGCGTCGCCGGGACCCAGACGGAACCGTACGTCGGCCAGGGCGACATGGGGCAGGACACCGAGCAGGCTGCCGTGCCGGCCGACCTCCTGCACGCGTCCGTTCGCCCGGCGGATCAGGGCCGGGGGATGGCCCGCTGTGCAGAGCCGGCCGGAGAGGCCCCCCGGCGTGAGGCGGAAGGTGGCGTACACGGCGGTCAGGAACCGTTCGCCCTTGCGCTGCTCGATGAGCGCCGAGTTCAGATGCTCGAAGACGGTGGCCGGCGACAGGTGCTGGCTCGCCTCGGCGCGCAGGGTGTAGCGGGCGAGGGCGGTGACCTTCGCGGCCTCGACGCCCTTGCCGCACACGTCACCCATCACCGTGCACCACCAGGGCCCCTTCGCGTGGAAGAGGTCGAAGAAGTCGCCGATCACGGTCGTGCCACCGGCGGCGGGCAGGTAGGAAGCGGCCGCTTCGAGCCCGGGCACCTGCTGGAGAGTCGGGGGCAGCAGGCTGTCCTGAAGACTGCGGGCGAGCGTGTTGGACTGCTCCAGCGCTTCCTGAGCGGTGGCGAGGGCGTCCCGCACGGTCGTCAGCGAGGTGCGCATGTTGATCTCGTTGCTCACCGCGCGGGCCATGGTCGCCAGCGAGCTGAGCTCCGAGGGCTGCCAGACGTGCGGGCTGTCGTCGATCACGCACAGGCTGCCCAGCACGTGCCCGCCCGGCCCGAGGATGGGGTAGCCCGCCCAGGCGCCGATCTTCATCGGGACGACCGCGGGGTGATCGCGGGTGCGCGGGTCCGACGCGGCGTCCTCGACGACGAACGGCTCCCCGGCCAGCCCGACGAGGAAGTAGCAGAAGCTGTCCCGCACCGAACTCTGCCGCTCGTCCACGCGTTGGGCCGGCACGCCGACGCAGGACTTCCAGAACGAGCGGTGGTCGTCGACGAGCGTGATGAAGGCACGTCCGCAACCGGTAGCCGTGGCGGCGAGCCGCGCGAGGTCCTCGAAGGCGTCCTCGGGACCGGAGCCCAGCAGGCAGGTCGCCTCCACCGCGGCGAGCCGACTCGCGTCGGACAGCGCCGCCGGCAGACCGTCGGGGCGCAGCCCGGCGGCGAATTCGACATCCTGCATCCGGCGTTCCCCTGTCCCCCCACGCCCGTGTCCACAGGCGCGATGACGGCGATCGGACCGCCGGGCGCCAAGACATTTGACGCACGGCAACAGTATCGCCCCCCGAGCCCCGCGATCGGCCCGCCGCCCGAACGGGCGGAAGCTGTGGCCGTCCCGAGATGTGGGCCGCCGGCGGCGAACGCAACCGGGCGCTCAGCTGGCTCCGAACGAGTGGACTCCACGGAACCCGGACCGGCCGGAGCCTCCACCCGCGGGCCGGATGGTGACGCTTGCCCCCACAACTCTCACCCCCGAACGGAAGAGGTGCCCCGACATGCGACGTACCCCCTCCCGCCGTCTCGTCGCCGCAGCAGCGCTCGCGGCGTCGGTGCTGGCCCCCATGGCGGTGGTGCCCGCCGCGGCGGCGCCCCACGCCGTGGCCGTCGACCGGCCGGACAGCGCCGACTGCCCGCAGGGCGGGCTCGGACGGAAGACGAACGCCCGGCTGGACAAGGCCATCGCGGACGTCCGCAAGGAGGCCGCCATCCCCGGCGTCGTCGTCGGCGTGTGGATGCCCGGCAAGGGCTGCTACGTCCGCGCGACCGGCGTCGCCGACACCGCCACGCGCAAGCCGATGGACACCGACGTCTTCTCGCGGATCGGCAGCGAGACGAAGACCTTCACGGTCACCGCGCTGCTCAAGCTCGTCGACGACCACCGGATCGGGCTGGACGATCCGATCTCCAGGTACGTCCCGGGCGTCCCGAACGGCCGCCACATCACCCTGCGCCAACTCGCCGAGATGCGCAGCGGCCTGTTCCCCTACACCGCCGACGCCGACTTCATCCACACCCTGCTCAGCGACCCGAGCCGTTCGTTCACCCCGCGCCAGGTGCTCGCGTACGGCTTCAAGCACGAGAACACCTTCGCGCCAGGCACACAGTTCCAGTACTCCAACAGCAACCTGATCCTGCTCGGGCTCGTGATCGAGAAGGTCGCCCGCACCAGCGCCGTCGACTTCATCGACAAGCAGGTGCTCCACCCGTCCCACCTGCACCACACGCTGCTCCCGAGCAACGCCTGGTTCCCCAAGCCCCACGCGCACGGCTACACCAACCAGACGCTGAACGGCGAGGTGGCGGACTCCACGAACTGGAACCCCAGTTGGGGCTGGACCGCCGGGGCGATGATCTCGAACCTGCACGACCTGCGGCGCTGGGCGAAGATCGTCGCCACCGGCGAGCTGCTCAGCCCGAAGACCCAGGCACAGCGACTGAAGACGCTGCCGACCGGCTTCCCGGGCCTGAGCTACGGCCTCGGCATCTTCAACGCCAACGGCTGGATCGGACACAACGGTTCCCTCCCCGGCTACGAGAGCGTGACCGTCTACCTGCCCTCGCAGAAGGCCACCCTGGTCATCCTGATCAACACCGACATCACCTACCAGGGCCAGGAACCGTCCACCCTGCTCGCCCGGGCGGTCACGAGCGTCATCACGCCGAAGAACGTCTACGACGGTTCGGTCGCACTGAAGCCGCTGTCCACGCAGACCCCGTGACGCGGACGAGCCCGGACCGGCCCGCGCACCACGCGCGGCCGGTCTCGGCTCAGGCACCAGGCGGCTGAGTTCGAGACGGACCGCCCCCGCGGGCGGGCGGTCGCCAAGCCGCTCCGCTCGGCCGGGGCCGCCCTCCCTCCAAGCGCCGGGGCCGTCCTGCCTCCAAGCGCCGGGAGCGACCGTCGAACTGGTCTCCATCAATCGATTGATTGAGAGGTCTCGGCCGCGTAGTCTCCCCGCCATGCCCGAGTCGTCACCCGCCTCACCGGCCGCCGCGCCGGCACCCTCCGACGCCAGTCGCGAACGCATCATCGCCGCCGCCACCGCACTCTTCGCCGACCACGGATACGACGGCACCAGCACCCGGCGGATCGCCGCGGAGGCCGGACTGAACATGGCCACCGTCGCCTACCACGTCGGCGGAAAGCCGGACCTGTACCGCGAGGTCATGCTGCGCGCCCACCTCGCCGAACAACGGGTGCTGGCGGACGCGCTGCGGGCGTTCCGGACGCTCGCGCCCACCGATCCGGCCGCGGCCGTCACCGGACTCGTCGACCGGTACCTGGACTTCTGCCTCGACCAGCCGCACATCCCCGCCCTGTGGATGCGCCGCTGGCTGGCGGACGCCGCCGAGTTCGCCGATCTGGAGGCGTCCTACGCACGCCCCCTCATCGACTCGGTCCGCGACACGGTGGGCGAGGCCCTGGCCGCGCTGCCGGGCGGGGCCGCCGTGCCGGCCGACGTCGAGATGACCGTGTGGACCGTGCTCTGGAGCACGCACGGATTCTGCCGCTCCGCCGTCCGCGCCGAGGTCCCGCGCTTCCGCGCCCACCTGCGCGGTCGCGTCCTGCGAGATCTGGGCCTCGGCGCCCCGGCACCGAGCGGCCGGGAACACGGATGACGACCACCGTGCTCCCGGCCGCCGCCGTCGGCGAACTCACCCGGCGCCGCCTCCTCGTCTACGGCCTCGGCTCGGTCGGCACCGGCCTGTTCGCCACCGTCCCCGGGCTGCTGCTGCTCTACTTCATGACCGACGCACTCGGCGTTCCGGCCGGAGTCGCCGGCCTCGTCGTCGCGCTGCCCAAGGCATGGGACGCCGTTTTCAACCCCCTCGTCGGCGCCGCGAGCGACCGGGAAGCCGTCCGCACAGGCAGGCGGACCCGGCTGCTCGTCGCCGGAGCACTCGCCCTTCCCGCGGCCTTCGCGGCGATGTTCCTGTCGCCGATGACCGGCGGCGGCGCGGCGATCTGGGTGGCCGTCACCTTCGTCCTGGCCGCCAGCGCCTTCGCCCTGTTCCAGGTGCCCTACGTCGCCCTGCCCACCGAGATGTCCGCCGTCCCGGCGGTCCGCACCCGGATCATGGTGTGGCGGATCGTCTTCCTGACGCTGGGCATCCTGATGGCGGGCGGCGCCGCCCCCGTCCTGGTCGGCGCCGCCGGCGGCGGCCGGACCGGCTACGCCGTGATGGCGCTGACGGTGGGCCCGGTCGTCGCGGCCGTCCTGCTCATACCCGCCCTCGGGACCCGCTGGGTGCGCTCACGCCCCGGACCCGAACCCCTCGGCCTCGTCGCGGCGTTCCGCACCGCACGCGGAAACCGCGCCTTCTTCGCACTCCTGGCCTCGTTCGTCCTTCAGGCCGCCGCCGTCGCGATCATGCTGGCGGCCGCACCGTACGTCGCCACCTACCGGCTCGGCGGCTACGGCCTCACCTCGGTGCTCTTCGTCTGCCTGGTCGCGCCGAGCGCCGTCGCCGTACCCTTGTGGGCCAAGGCCGCCGGACGCTGGGGCCGACTGCGCTGCCTCACGATCGCGACCTGCGGCTACGCCCTCGGCGCGGCGGCCCTCCTGCCGGCCGCCGGCAGCGGAAGCGACACCACGGCGGTCGCCACGACACTCGCCCTCTGCGCACTGCTCGGCATCTGCTACGCGGCTCTCCAGGTCCTGCCGCTGTCCCTGCTGCCCGACACCGTGCACGCCGACAGCGCCAGGACGGGCCAGGTGCAGTCCGGCGCGTTCACCGGGCTCTGGACGGCCGGTGAGACCGTCGGCCTGGCCGCCGGGCCCGGCGCCTACTCGATCGCCCTCGCCGCCACCGGCTTCGTCTCCTCGACCCTGGACCACCCGGTCGCCCAGACCGCCACCGCGCGGACCGGCATCCTGCTCGGCTTCAGCCTGGTCCCCGCCCTGCTCATGCTGCTCTCCCTGCCGGCCCTGCGCGCCTACGGCCGCCGTCGCGCCCCGCGAGAAACGGAAACCCCCTGATGACGACTCCTCAGCAGGCCCCCACCGCCCAGCAGTCCTGCCACCCCGGCCTGCCCGAGACGGGCCGCCCCGGGGCCGACCTCCTCGCCGAACTCGCCGTCCTCACCGCCGCCGACCTGCCCACCCGGGGCGGCCACACCACCGCGTACGTCTACGACAGCGGGCGCCCCGAGGTCCGCGACACCGCCGAGCGGGCCTACGTGGCGATGATGGAGGTCAACGGCCTCGACCCGACGGCGTTCCCGAGCATCGTCGCCCTGGAACGCCAGGTGGTCGGCGCGACGGCCTGCCGTCTCGGCGGCGACGACGCCACTCCGGGGATCTTCACGAGCGGCGGCACCGAGTCGATCATGCTGGCCGTGAAGGCCGCACGGGACGCCCGCCCCGACATCCTCGCTCCGGAGATCGTCGTCCCCGTCACCGCCCACGCCGCCTTCCACAAGGCCGGCAGCTATCTGCGGGTGACCGTACGCAGCGCGCCGGTCGACCGGTCGACCTACCGGGCCGACCCCGCCGCAACTGCCGCTCTGTGCAACGAGAACACCGTCCTCGTCGTCGCCTCCGCGCCGTCCTACGCCCACGGTGTCATCGACCCGGTCACCGAGATGGCCGCCGACGCCGCCGCCCGCGGCATCCCCTGCCACGTCGACGCCTGTGTCGGCGGCTGGCTGCTGCCCTGGCTCGCGGACGCCGGTGCCGCGATACCCGCCTTCGACCTGTCCGTCCCGGGCGTCACCTCGCTCTCCTGCGACCTGCACAAGTTCGGCTACGCGCCCAAGGGGGCCTCGGTCCTGCTGTTCCGGGACGAGGCGATGCGCCTGGGCGCCTACTACGCCTGCGCCACCTGGCCCGGCTACACCGTCGTCAACTCCACGATCCAGAGCAGCAAAGGGGCCGGACCGCTCGCCGGAGCCTGGGCCACGCTGCAGTCGCTCGGCGCCGACGGCTACCGCGAACTCGGCCGCGCCGCCCTCTCCGCGACCCGCCGGCTGATCGCCGGAGTCGAGGCCATCGACGGCCTCGCCGTCCTCGGCACGCCGGACGCCACCCTCGTCGCGATCGGCGCCGACCCGGCTGCCGAGGTCCCGCTCGACCTGTTCGCCCTCGCCGACGAGACCCGTGCCCGGGGCTACTTCCTTCAGCCCCAACTCAGTCTCGACGCCCTTCCCGCCAACCTGCACCTGACCCTCACCGGAGTCAGCGAGCACGGCGTCGACGGGCTCCTCGCCGTCCTGCGCGAGTGCGTCGACGCCGTCCGTCCCCTCGGCCCGCCGACACCTCCCGCGGACATCGTCGGCCTGCTCGGGCAAGTGGATCTGACCGAGCTGGACAACGCCTCCTTCGCGGAGCTCCTGCCCGCCGCGGGCGTCGACCTCACCGGCGACGACTCGGCCCGTATGGCCCCGGTCAACCGACTCCTGGACGCCCTGCCGCCGGTCACCCGCGAGGTGATCGTCACGCGCTTCCTGTCCGCGCTGTACAGCCCGTACCTGGGTGGGTGAACGCGGCTCGGGCCGCGCCGACCGGGTCGGTCGCGGCCTGGGTGCACGCGGGAGCGCGAGGTGAACGGTCAGCGGGCGATGCGCTGCTTGCGCCCGCCGCGCCGGAAGCGCATCGCGCCGTAGGCGAGCGCGGCGAGCAGCACGACGCACCCGATGACCAGCAGATAGAACAGGCCGTGGACGGCCACGCCGATGATGCCCAGGACGACGGCTGCGAGGATCAGGAAAAGGAACAGGCTCATCGGGTCTCCAGGCTGCTGCGGCGGTTCAACGACGGGCGAGGCGACGCTCGCCCTTTGCACCCGGTGTGTATTCGAGCTCGTAGTGCGCGAAGACTCCCGGCTCGTCCTCGGCGGGCAGCACGCCGTCCGTGTCGATGGAGGGAGCCTTCTTCACCAGGTTCTTGTCGTGAACGACCTTCAGATACCCGGGGCCGACGGTCGCGCCGTCGAGCGGTACGAACACCAGACGACGCCGCGTGGGCATGCCCACCGTCACCGTGGCGAAGGACGGATCATCGGTTGCCGTGTCCACGTAGACCGACTCCAGCATGCCGATCTTGTGGCCACCGGAATCCACCACGTCGTGGCCACGCCATTCGCGGATGTCACCTGCCTCGAACATCTTGAACCTCCACAGTCGGAGTACCCCCGATCGTAGGCCTGATGCCCTTGCGTCGCCTCTGTAGTCCTGCCGGTATCCGGCGGCTGACGTGCTGGGACGGCCGGCGGGCCCATGTCCCCGGTCGGTACGGCCGGGGGCGGGTCGCCGGGGCGGAGTCGCGTGCGGTTCACCGGGGCGGTTCTCCGGTGGCGACGGGCGCCGGGCCATGCGTCGAGCGGTACGGGAATGGTGTAGCGGGCGGGTCCGTCGGACGGTCTCGCCCGCGGTGTGCCGTAGGGCCACCGAGTCGCTCAGGACGCGACCATGGCGGCCATTCCGTAGTCCAGCTCCGAACCGTCGACCAGGACGCCCTCGACGACGCGGGTACGGGGATCGATCTCGGCGACGATGCCCTGTCCCGCGTAGCGGGGGTAGCCCGTCTCGCCCATCTCACCCGTCGCCTCGACGACCGCCGAACGCACCGCGGCCTCCTCGGGGGCCGTACCGCCCCCGTCCGCCAGATGCTCGGGGACCAGCAGGATCGTGAAGCTCTGCGGTTCGGTAGCCATGTGACGGTATTTAAGTGCTTCCCGGGCGGGTCGTGGGAGAGGCGCACGGCAGGTCGCGGCCCGGAGTCCGACGTCGTCCCGCGGTCCGGCCCCTCCCTATGTTGTAGCGGAGGCGGCGGCCGCCCGTGCGCTCTTCGCCCGACGGCTCTCGTAGTACGTCGGCCACATCGTGATCGCGACGAGCAGCCAGACCACGGTCACCGTCGCCAGCCGCGCCCCGGAGGCGGCGATCAGCAGGGGCAGCGTGCTGCACGGCAGGGCGACGGCCGGCGGCCAGCGGCGTTCCCAGGTCAGTACCGGGCGGGCTCGTGCACCCACAGTGAGGCGATCCACGGAACCACGCCGAGCGACATCTGGGCGGCGGGCCAGTCGACGAGGATCTGGCGGCGGAACTCCCACGCCCGGTTGGCCAGGAGCCGGATGAGGACGTACGCGAGGGCGAACGTCCTGGCCTGGCCGTGGTCACCGTCGTGGACGCCGGACACCGCGGCCGCCATCACGGCCATGCCGAACATGGCGGCCAACACCGTACGGGCGTGCGTGCCTTCCCCGGCCACGTTCCCGTAGAGGGTGAAGCAGATCCACGCGGTCCACAGGGCGAGGAACAGCAGGACGTACATGCCGAGGTCCGACAGACCCGGTTAGCCGTGCAGCAGGTGCGCGATCTGGGCCACGCCCGCCACGGCGACGAGGTCGAAGAACAACTCCAGCCGGCTGGCGTGCCGTTCGGCCTCTGCCTCCGGCCGGGCGGTCGATACCTCGTTCACAACGCTCCCTGCGCTCTCACGACACCGTCCGGTCGGCCGGACGGCGCACACCGCGTCTGCACGTACGTCCGCCCCCGGGGGGCCCGTCGTGCAGAGGAGAACCCAACCCTAGCCAGGCGGCACCGCGCGCGGTCTCTCCGGAGAGACGTGGCCGCCCCCGGTTCGGGAACTCCCGCCGCGGCTCGCGCCGCCGATCGGGCGGCCTGCCGGGGGCGGCTATACCGTGGGAGGCCCGGCGGCTCCCGCCGCACCGCTGTCGGACGTCCGCGGGCCCGCCCCGGCGTCGTACGACGGCACACGCCGCGGTGAACGGAGGAGTCATGCCCGCCGATCGCGGCCACACCTCCGCCCCCGCGCTGGACCGGACGGCGCAGTACCTGCTGACCGCGGCCGCCGGCTGTGTCAACGCCGTGGGGTTCCTGGTTCTCGGCGGAGTGTTCACCAGCGTCATGACCGCCAACCTCGCCCTGCTCGGGCTCGGCCTCGGCGGCGGACATCCCGGTACGGCCCGCCTCGCGGCGCTGGCGATCGTCGCCTACGTGGTCGGTGTGCTGGTCGGGAGCAGGGCGGCGGTGGGATTCGGGCGACGGCGTCACCGGATCGGGGGAGTGCGGGCCGCCCTCATGGCCGAGTGCGTCCTCCTGTGGGGGGTGTGGATCTTCTGGCTCGGCGTGGGCGGCGAGCCGGGAGCGGCGCAACGGGCGGCGCTGCTGGCGGCGAGTTCGCTGGCCATGGGATGCCAGAACGGGGGTGTCCGGGTGCTGACCGGCGGCGCCGAGACGACGGCGTACATGACCGGGGCGATCACCGGTCTGGTCGCGGAGGCCGTGCAGCGCAGGACGTTCGACCGGCATGTCGCCCTGATCGTCGCCCTCATCCCTGTCGGCGCGGCTCTCGGTGGTCTCGCCGTCCGCTGGGCGCGCCTCGGGGCACCGGCGATTTCCGCCGTGCTGGTGACGGCGGCGCTGATGGCCGTCGTGCGCGCCGCCTCGGGGAGGAAGGTCCGTCCCGGCCGCTGATGCCGTCGGAAAACGGGCTGCTCGGGATCGGGATCAACCGATTCCGGCACCCCGGGGCGTCATCCTCTGCCGATCTTCCGGCGTTGTTTGATCCGGGATGCGCTTCTTTAGCGCTTTCGCGTGCCGGAGGCAAGCTTCGATCACCCGAAGGTGTGGTGACGGACCGCAGATAGAGTGACGATCCTCGAAAGGCGTAGTGTCATATGCCTGTTGCTCACGGCAAGGGGGCAACTCGCAGGCGCGGGGCCAGGGGAGAGGACGGCATCACGAGATGGCGAGCACCGACTGGAGCGACCGAGGGCTGTGCCGCAAGGCCGACCCTGATGAGCTGTTCGTCGAGGGTGCGGCGCAGAACCGCGCCAAAACCTTGTGCAGTGGCTGCCCTGTTCTCACCGAGTGCCTTTCCTATGCGCTGGACCAGCGCATCGAGCACGGCGTGTGGGGCGGCATGACCGAACGCGAACGCCGGGCCCTGCTCCGCCGCCGCCCCACGGTCACCTCCTGGCGACGCCTCCTGGAGACGGCCCGGGTGGAACACGAGCGGGCAGGACGGGACGTCGCGCTGGCGGTCTCCAGGGCGAGTTGAGGCCCACTCGACTCCGCGCTGAGGCCGTACGGGCGGGGCGCTGAGGCCTGCGCGGTGCGTGGCCGTCGCGCGAACGGGGCGGCCGGCGCCCACCCCGCCCTCGGGGCAGCACCGGCACCCGGTGGTCACGCGCGGCTCATGACCCGCCGCGCTCGTAGGGGATCTTCTCCCCGGCGTCTATCGCCAGCGGCAACCGGTTCTCCGCCGGGGGCAGCGGGCAGGTGGCCAGGTCCGTGTAGGCGCAGGGCAGGTTCGTGGCCCGGTTGAAGTCCAGGGCGACGGTTCCGTCCTCGGCCGGCGGCTCCAGGGCGAGGGCGCGGTTGGCGGCGTACGTGGTGACGCCCGAGGTCGCGTCGGTGAACAGCACGAGCAGACTGCCGGCCCCGTGGCCGGGGAACGCGGTGAGCGCCAACTCCTGCCCGTCCAGCTCGAACCTGACCCTTCCCGGCGCGTCGTAGACGTGCTCAAGGCCCTCGACCGCGGCTCCCACCGTAGTCGGGCGCGGTGTGTCGAAGGGCTCGTAGCGGCCGGTCACCGTCCAGCGGGGATGTGGCGCGTAGGCGGGCGTGCCGGTGAACGCCGCCCGCAGGGGTGTGTCGGGGTGCCGGGGGCGGATGATGTCGTGCCCACCCCGCTTGGCCACCTCGATCACCGCGTCGCCCCAGACGGCGTTCACACTGCTCCGCTCCGGCAGCACCCCGAAGTGGTGTTCACCCCGGACGGCTGTGTCACCGAGCACGAGTTCCTCGTTCTCGTCGAGGACCACCGTCACCCCGTCGGCGGCGGTCCGCCAGGCGCCGGGAGCGTCGGGGAATCGCTGCGGTTCCTCGCTGAGCCAGTGCAGACCGGTGATCGCCAGAAAGCCGTGGGGATCCGCGAGCCGGGCCTCCTGACGGCTGTGCCACTCCTGCCAGGCCTCGGCGAAGGCGTGGAGGTCTGCCGGACTGTCCTGCACGGTCATGTGTGCTCCTTGATCAGGTCGACGGAATCGCCCTCGGACGGGGCTTGTTCGACGGCGGCGCGGACGGCGGGAAAGGAATGCCGGCCGCCGGGGATCGCGGCCAGCAGCTCGCGGGTGTAGTCGTGACGGGGGTCGGTGAACAGATCCTCGGTGGTACCGGTCTCGACGATACGGCCGGCCCGCATGACGGCGACCTCGTGCGCGATCTGCCGTACGACGGCCAGGTCGTGCGAGATGAAGAGGTACGCCACCGAGGTGCCGGCCTGCAGTTCCGCGAGCAGGTCGAGGACCTGGGCCTGGACGGACACGTCGAGCGCGGACACCGGCTCGTCGCAGACCACCAGGTCGGGCGACAGGGCGAGCGCGCGGGCGATCGCCACGCGTTGGCGCTGCCCGCCGGACAGTTCCGCGGGGCGGCGGCCGAGCATCGAGGCGGGGAGGGCGACCCGGTCGAGCAGTTCGCGCGCCCGGGCGAGGCGGGAGGCACGATCCCCCACCTTGAAGGCGCGCAGCGGCTCGGTGATCACTTCGCCGACGGAGAACCGGGGGTCCAGGGAGGCGTACGGGTTCTGGTAGACGAGTTGGGCTCGCCGGCGCAGCTGCCTGGCTTGGGGACCACGGGCGGTGGTGACATCCTCGCCGTCGAACAGGACGCGCCCGTCGGTCGGATCGGTCAGCCGGAGCGCCACGCGGGCGGTGGTGGACTTCCCGGAGCCGGACTCGCCGACCAGGGCCAGCGTGCGGCCCCGTTGGAGCGTGAGACTGACGTCGTCTACCGCGCGCAGGGTGCGCGCCGGCTCGGCGGTCGCGGGCAGCCGGAACTCCTTCACGATGTGCCGCAGTTCGAGCAAGGGGGTGTCACGAGGGCCCGCGGGCGGAGTGGATCCGGTGACCGTGACACGGGGCCGGCCGGTGTTCAGGCTGGGGGCCCCGGCCAACAGATGCCTGGTGTAGGCGTGTTGCGGGTTCGCCAGCACGTCGCCGGTGCGGCCGGACTCGACGACGCGGCCCTGGGACATGACGACGATCCGCCGGGCCCGGTCGGCGGCGACACCCAGGTCGTGCGTCACCAGCAGTACCGCGGTGTCCGACTCCGCCGCGAGGTGCTCCAGATGGTCGAGGATGACGCGCTGCACGGTGACGTCCAGGGCGCTGGTCGGCTCGTCGGCGATGATCAGCCGGGGCCTGCCCGCGATGGCGATGGCGATCAGGGCGCGTTGCCGCATCCCGCCGGACAGCTCGTGCGGGTACTGCCGGGCGCGGGTGGCCGCGTCGGGCATGCCGGCCCGCTCCAGGACGCCGACCGCCTCCGACGCGGCCGAGCGTCGTGACGCGAGCCCATGGATGCGCAGCACCTCGGCGACCTGCTCACCGATGCGCTTGACGGGGTTCAGCGACACCGTCGGATCCTGGGGCACCAGCCCGATGCTCGTACCGCGCACACCCCGGAGTTCGCGCTCCGAGAGCGCGGCGAGGTTCTCGTGGCGGCCGAAGCGGACCGTCCCGGCGTCGATGCTTCCGTTCGCCGCCAGCAGCCGGGTGATCGCGTGCGCCGTCGTGCTCTTGCCCGAGCCCGACTCGCCGACGACCGCCGTCACCTGGCCCGGCCACACGTCGAGGTCGACCCCGCTCACCGCTCGCACGGTGCCGCCGCGGGTGCGGTACGACACCGACAGGCCCCGTACCTGGAGCAGTGGGGTTCCTTCGGCCTGCGGCTCACGGGCCGGCCGCTCCTCCGTCCGGTCCGCCTTCGTCGGGGGCGTGTTCGTCACGGCGGTGCTCATCTCGGCGTCGTGGGTCCGTGTCCTCCAGGGGTCGTTCATCGCTGCCCGGACCATTCGCCGTCCAGTGCCCGCGCGATGCGGTTGGCGGCCAGCCCGGTGGCCGCGATCGCCAGACCGGGCAGAGCGGTGAGCCACCAGGCGTTGGCCATGTAGTTGCGGCCGTCGGCGATCAGCGTGCCCCATTCCGGAGCGGGCGGCGGCGCTCCGTAGCCGAGGAAACTCAGCGACGAAACCGCCAGGACGGCGGCACCGAAGTCGAGCGTGGCCAGCACGATCACCGGGCCGACCGCGTTGGGCAGGACGTGCCGGCCCAGCACCGTGTACCAGCGGGCGCCGCACGACCGCGACGCCTCGACGAAGACCGCCTGCCGCACACGGAGGACCTCGGCCCGGGTCACCCGGGCGAACCCGGCGACGCTGGCGATCCCGACGGCGACGGCGACCTTCACCGTCCCGTAGCCCAGCGCGGTGACCAGCGCGAGGGAGAGGAACAGCGAGGGGATCGACAGCAGGACGTCGACGACGCGCATCAGCACGTCCTCGACCCAGCCGCCCACGAACCCGGCGACAAGGCCGATCAGCCCGCCGACGACGAACGCGACGGCCACCGCGAGCAGCGTCGCCTTCAACGACAACTGGGCGCCGTGCACGACACGGGAGAACACGTCGCGCCCCAGTTCGTCGGTGCCGAACCAGTGCGCGCCGTCAGGGGCGCGGAAGTTCTCCGACGGCACACCGTGCAGCGGGTCCCGCGAGGTGAACAGCTCGGGCCGGAAGGCGGCGAGCACGATCAGCACCACCACCAGCGCCGACGCCAGCAGACCGGGCCGGCGCACCAGGAAGCGCAGGAGCCGTCGGCGTTCGGCACCGGGCCCGTCCGGAGTCGGTTCGGTACCCGCTGCGGAGCTCGGATCGACCGCTCGGGCGAGACCGGTCGCCGCCCCCGCGGCCACGTCCTCGGCAAGGGTCTGACTCATGCCGGACTCACCTTCCTTCTCGAATGGACCACGATCCGCGGGTCCAGCACGGGATAGACGAGGTCGACGACCAGGTTGGCGGACACGAAGATCAGCGCGCCGAACACCACGACCCCTTGGACCAGCGGGATGTCCTGGGCCGCGACCGCGGCTGCGGTCACCCGCCCCAGGCCGTCACGGGAGAACACCGTCTCGACGACCACCGAACCGGCGATCAGCTGCCCGGCCAGCAGGCCCACGACCGTCAGAGCGGGCAGCGACGCGTTGCGCAGCGCGTGCCGCAGATGAATCCGCACCCTGCCCGCGCCCTTGGCGCGCGCGGTCTCCACATAGGCCTGGTCCAGCGCCGTGAGGAGGCTCTTCGCCAGCACCTGCGCGACCAGGGCGCCGGTCGGGATCGCCAGCGTCACCGCGGGCAGCACGAGCCCGCGCAGCCCGTCGTTGCCGAACGCCGGGAAGAGCCTTGCCCGGAAGGAGAAGACCTCGACCAGCAGCAGACCGACCCAGAACGTGGGGACGGACACGCCCAGCGGAGGCAGCGACAACAGGAGCTGCCGCAGCCACCGTTGGGTGGTGTACGTGGCGAGCAGGGCGACGCCGCCCCCGAGCAGCACGGCGAGCAGCAGCGCCGCGCCGGTCAGTTGCAGGGTCTGCGGGAGTGCGTCGGCGAGGGACGAGGTGACCGGGCGGCCGGTGGACACGGAGTCCCCGAAGTCCCCGCGCACCGCGCGGCCGAGAGCCTCTGCGTACTGGACCGGCACGGGCTTGTCGAAGCCGTACTGGTGGCGGAGCGCGTCCAGTTGTGCGGGATCGACCTGTCCCGAGTCGGCTCCGGCCCCGGCCATCGCCGAGACCGGATCGCCGGGCAGGTAGTCCAGCACCAGGAACGACACCGTGTAGGCCGCCCAGAGCACGCCGACCGCCTGAGCGATGCGTTTGATCACATAGCGACGCATGCCGGCCGCTAGCCGATCCACGTGTCGTGCAGCTGGACGCGGCTGGAGGCGTCGAAGCCGAGGTTGTGCACCTTCTTCGCCACACCCAACTGGGTCTCCAACTCCACCACCGGAATGACGTACGCGTTCTGTACGAGCAACTCCTGCGCCTTCCTGACCAGTTCGCCGCGCCGGGCCGGATCGGCCGTCGCCGCCTGCTGGTTCAGCGCGGTGTCCAGCGAGCTCGGGGGCAGGTGGTAGAAGTTGGCCAGTTCGGTGGAGTACGAGCTGCGCAGGATGTCCGGGTCGGCCCGTGTGACGTTGCCCCACACCGCGTCGAAGTCACCCGACTGGAGCGTCGGGGCGAACTGGGTGATCTGGAGCTGCTTGAGCACGACGTCCACACCGACCGCCTTCAGCTGCTGCTGGATCAGCTCCAGCGCGGGCTGGTTGGTGGCCGCGTTGGCGAACCACTTGACGGTCAGACGCAGCTTGGTGCCGTTCTTCGACCGGATCCCGTCAGCGCCGGTCCTCCATCCGGCCTTGTCCAGGAGCGACGTGGCCTTCGCCGCGTCGCGGGACAGGTCCCGCCCGAGGTCCGCGTAGTTCGGTGTCGTGTGCGCCAGCACGCTGGTGGCCGGCTCGGTGCCCGTCGGGAAGACGGCGTCCACGATCTGCTGCCGGTCGATGGCGAACTGCAGGGCCTGACGCACCTTCGCGTCCTTGAGCAGGGGACGGGAGTTGTTCAGGCCGAGATTGAACACGACGCCGGGGTTGGCGCGGCGTTGCAGGTTCGCCGCACCACCCTTGAGCGCCGTCTCGTCGGCCTTGCCCACGCTGCCGACCGCGTCGACCTGGCCGGACTGCAGGCTCCCGCTCCGCACGCCCGCCTCCGGCACGACCTTGAACACCAGCTTGTCCAGGTACGCCTCGCCCTTCTTGGTCCACAGGGAGGAACCCCAGGCGTACTTGCCGCGCTTGCTCAACGTGACCGCGCGGTTCTGCACGTAGCTCGACAGCGTGAAGGGCCCGGAGCCGGCGACTCCCTTGCTGCACTTCTCCTGTGCGCTCCGCTTCACGCTCGCCGCCGACTCGATGCCCAGTGAGTGGGTCGAAGTGGCCTGGAGGAACTGGGCGTTGGGCTTCTTGAACGTCACCCGGACCGTGCTCGCGTCGACCACGGTGGTGCTCCGCACCCCGCTCAGGTAGCCCTGGGCGAGGGTGGCCAGGGCGCCGAGCTTCGGTACGGCGTCGAAGTTGTCCTTGACCACCTGGGCGGTCAGCGGTGAGCCGTCGCTGAACGTCACGCCCGACCGCAGGTGGAAGGTGAACGTCGTCGTGTCGGAGCTGATGTCCCAGCTCTTCGCCAGCCAGGGCACGATCTTGCCGGTCCTGGGGTCCTGGTCGGTCAGGGAGTCCACGACCTGGCGCAGCGAGTAGATGCTGTCGTTGCTGCCCACCTGCTGCGGGTCCACGCAGCCGGCGTCGGATCCCACCGCGAAGGTCAGCGTGCCACCGGACCTGGCCCCGGCGGCGGTGTCGCTCGAACCGGTGCCGCCGCTCGACGAGCAGCCGCTCAGCAGGATGCCGCTCGTCACGACGGCGGCGGCCGCTGTCCATCGGGCGGATCGGATGTCCGGATGGGATGTCACGGAAGGGGTTCTCCTACTCCAGAGTCGCCGCGCCTGTCCGAAGCGGACATGGCGAAGCGGGACGGCGCAGCCGTGGACGGGCGGCACCGTTCGGACGAGAAAGTCGGGACAGGCAATCAGGCGGGGCCCGGACGACGAGTCGGGCGCGAGCCAGACAGGAAGGGGAGCGTCGACGACGGGGTGCGAGGCGGGTAGGTCTTTCTCACAACGCCGGTCACGCCAGGGGCTGTTGTCAGCCGCCGTACGAACGGACCGACGGAGTGCGTCGGCCGGCAGGGCGTGTGGTCAGCCGCGACACAGACAGCTGGCGGAGCGTTCCAGGTCGATGTGGCGGCGGCGAGAGAAGCCGGAGAACATCGCCGCGGCCGCGATCGAGGCGCTCAGGTCGCTGCTGCTGTTCCGCACGCCGGGCCTCCCTGTCTCGTCCCCCTGACGGGGGTTCGCGCTTGCGGGGTCGGACGACCCCGCCGGGCTTTCACCTGGAGCACCCCACCGCGGAGGAGGGTTGCCGGTCAGCGAGCCAGGGCTTGACGCTGACACTCAATGCCGGTCGCGATCGTACGAATCGATTCTCCGATCCGTCAATGACGGGATCGCGGTCAACGGCGTCGGACCAGGAGCCGCAGCACGTGGAGCCGTGGGATTTCATGTGCCCGCAACAACTGGCCCTGATCGTCCGGGCTTTGGTGCGGTTCTCAAGAGGGCGGACGTTCACTGCCACGATCGATCGATCGATCGACGGAGACGACGACAGCCCCTGTGCCGTCCCATCGCCGAACGCGCCCCTGGCGGTCAGCCGGTCGGGTGGCCCGTCTGTGCCGCCAGGCGGGTGCGCAGGCGGCTGAGACGGTCGATCTCGGCGTCGAGCGCGGCCAGTCGGCGGTGGACGACGCCGGCGCCGGGACTCTCCGTGCCGCCGGAACACCCTCTGCGCGGGTCGTCGACGAGCAGCGGGATGCGGTCGGCCAGGCCGCACAGGTCCTCCACCGTCAGGCCGAGGGCGAGCAGGTCCCGGATCACCCTGACCCGGGCGACCTCGCCAGGACCGTACTCGCGCTGCCCGGCCGCCGTACGCCGCGGGGGTGGCAGCAACCCGCGCTCCTCGTAGAACCTCAGCGCGCGTGCTGTCGTACCGGCCGCTGCTGCCGCATCCCCGATCCGCATCCGCTCCCCGCCTCCACCCGGTGCCGCGTCGAACACTCTCAAGGAGGCGGGAGCCCACGGCACCCGGGAGCCCACCGCTACGGCAGGTCCACGACGACGGTTCCGATGTGCCGCCCCTCGAACAGTTCCTGCAACGCCCAGGGCGCGCGATCAATGCCCGCGATCCTGACGTGAGGGAAGACGATCTCGCCGGAGCGCAGCCAGTCCCCGAAGCGCTTGTTCCACTCCTCGGCCGCTTCACCGAGATCCGAGCTGCTGAACCCACGCAGCGTGATCCCCAGCGTGATGACGCGGAACGTGTCGATCTCCGCGGGCGCGGTGGTGCCGTCGCGATCGTGTTCGGCGGACAACTGCCCGGAGAGCGCGCCCACCAGCGCGAACCGCGCGCCGCGCCGTGCCGCGCCGACGGCCGCGGTCAACTGTTCGCCGCCGACGGTGTCGAGGAGCACGTCGATGCCGTCGGGCGCCGCGACGGCGAGCTGTTCGGCGAGCGGTGCCGTGCCCGGGACCACCACCGCGTCGTAGCCGAGTTCCGCCTCGAGCCGTTCGGCCTTGTGTGCCGAACGCGTGCTGCCCACCACCCGCTCGGCCCCCAGGAGCCGGGCCACCTGGCCCGCGAGACTCCCCACGGCTCCCGCGGCTCCGGTGACGAGGACGGTGTCGCCGGGGCGCACGACGGCGAGCCGGGTCAGCGCCGCGTACGCGGCGGGCCCGGACGACAGGAAGGCGACGGGGTCGGGCAACACGTCGCTCAGCGGCACGCAGTCCTCCTCGCTCAGCAACGCGTGCTCGCGCCAGCCGCGCAGGTGGGTGACCAGGTCGCCGGGGCGCAGTCCGCTGCCGGGGCCCACGGAGACGACCTCACCGACCGCGGGTCCGAACAGGGCGTCGCCGACGTGGACGGGCGGCAGCGGCACCCCCTCGACCTCGCCCCCGATGAGCGTACGCAGCCCTGGAAAGACGAGGAAGTGCCGGTTGCGCACGACGACTTGGCTCGCCCGTGGAGCGGGCAGCGGTACCTCGACGACGGCGAAGTGCTCCGGCCCCGGCAACCCCACGGGTGCGCCGACAAGTTGGATCTCGCGGGTGGTGAGCGGTGGGTGAACGGCCATGGTGGGACTCCGGGTTCGGGCGAAGGAGGGGGGCGAGCCGGCGTGTGCGTCGGGCGGACCGCCGACCCACCGGCCGAGGCACGCTAAACCCTGACGTGCGGGTGAGGGTCAAGAGCAGGGGAAACCCGCGGGCCCGATGTCCGAGGTGCGCGCGTTATGGTCCGGGGCGGTCGGGTACCCGCCGCCCGCGGGCGGCAGCCGCGGACAGCTCGCTCGCAAGGAGGGCGTCGTCGGGGCGGAACGCGTGGCCTTGCCGTTCCTGTGGCAGGACGTCCGTCCGCGGTGTTGCGTGGAAAGCGGGTACAGCGGCTTCCCGCCCCACCCGAGCGTCGACGGAAGGGTTTCATCATGGCCGGCTCCAGCACCCACACCGTGCGGGTCGGTCGCCGCACGCTCGATCTGCACCGGCCGGACAAGGTGCTCTTCCCTGCGAGCCGGGGCGCCAAGGAGTACACGAAGCACGACCTTGTCGCGTACTACCGTGACGTCGCCCCCTTCATGCTGCCCCACCTGCGGGGCCGCCCGTTGATGCTGGAGCGGTACCCGGACGGGATCGACGGGCCCCGCTTCATGCAGAAGAACACGCCGGACCACTACCCGGACTGGATCGAACGGGTCGAGGTGCACAAGGAGGGCGGTACGGTCCTCCACCCCGTCTGCCACGACACCGCGACCCTCGTCTACCTCGCCGACCAGGCCTGCCTCACCCTGCACCGCTGGCTGTCGAAGGTGGGCGACGTCGAACGGCCCGACCGGCTCGTCATCGACCTCGACCCGGCCACCGGGGACGACTTCACCGCCGTACGCGAAGCGGCCCGCGCGGTGCACGAGCTCCTTGACGTGGTGAAACTCCCGTCGGCGCCGATGACCACGGGATCGCGCGGCCTGCACGTCGTCGTGCCGCTCGACGGACGCCAGGACTTCGACGAGGTGCGCGCGTTCGCCAAGGACATCGCCGAGACCCTCGCGCAGGCGCACCCCGGCCGGCTCACCACCGCCGCTCGCAAGAAGGACCGCGGCGACCGCCTCTACCTCGACGTACAGCGCAACGCGTACGCGCAGACCGTCGTGGTGCCCTTCACGGTCCGACCGAAGCCCGGCGCGCCCGTCGCCGTCCCGATCGCGTGGAGCCAACTCGACGATCCCGCCCTGGACGCCCGCCGGTGGACCATCGCCGACGCCGTCGAGCAGGCACGGACCAAGCCCTGGGAGGGATTGCTGGATCGCGGCCGGAGTCTCGGCCCGGCAGGGCGCCGCCTTGCGGCACTG